>JBARRQ010000103.1:0-9165 GCA_049644305.1 Gaiellaceae bacterium | reverse complement strand
GGCGTCGAGGAGCGGCCACCAGCCCGAAGGCCCGAGCGAGTCGGGCAGGCGAGCGGCAGCCGCGGCCCGGGCCTCGGCGAGCGACTCGCTCAGGGCTCCAGCCGGCAGGAGCGCTTCGGCGGCTACTCCGCGGCCGGTGCTGGCCAGAAGCGGCTCGAGCAGGCCGTGCACGCCGCCGCGCTCGGGAGGCACGCCCAGCAGGAAGAGGGCCGAGTTGCCGGCGAGCTCGAGGAAGTCGGCGGTGGTGAGAAGCCCCGCCGAAAGGCCGGTCTCGGCGACGAGGTCCACGATCCGCGGCAGGCAGTCGAGCTCTCGCGCCATCCCGCACCAGAAGAGCAGTGTCGAGAGCACGCGCCCTTCTCGCGCCCAGCTTTCGAGCTGTCCGTCGTCGGGCTCCTCCGCTTCGGCTGCCGGGGGGACGGCGCCGAGCCCGCGCCCCGCTTCGAACGGAGGCCCCGGGTCGACGACCTGCAGCCCCCGCGCGCAGCGGGCGAGCTCGAAGAAGTCGCGATCGTCGTACTGGCGGCCGTAGACCGGCTCACGGGCCGACGTGAGCGCACGGCCGACGCTGCCGATGACCTGCGTCTGAGGGCGGCCGTAGACCGCCGCCAGGCGCAGGCTGACCGCCCGCCCGAGCTGGGCGGCGACGAGGTCCGGGTCGCCCAGCAGGAAGCCTTTCGACCAGCCGGAGAACCGCTCGGCCAGCTCGGCGGTCAGGTCGGCGTAATCGCGGTCGCCGACCTCTCCGTCGCCCGCGTCGAGCCACGGAAGCTCTCCGGCGAAAAGCCCCTCGAAGCACTCGGCGTCGAGCGCTTCTGCCCCTGCTCGGGCCTCGAGGCCGAGAGCCGGCTCGCCGGTGAGGAAGGCCGGGTAGAGGTACGGCGCGACGATCACCCCGTGCGCGCCCTGCGGCGATGCGTCGAGGACGAGCACGCGGCGAGGGAGCTCCTCGCCGAGTCGCGCGAAGGCGGCCGAGTAGAGCTCACGGGGGTCGTTGGAGCGGGCAAGCGCCTCGATCCCGAGCTCGTCGAGAGCGGGCCAGAGCACACAAGCCGGATCGCCGAGCGCCGCGATCGTGAAGTGGTGCGCGAGCCAGCCCACGTGGTCGGCGTGCCTGCCTCCCGCGACGAGACTCCCGTTGGGCCAGCCCGGCCGCGCGTCGGCTGGGTCGCCGCCGCCGAAGTGCCTGCCCTTGCGGGGGGCGTCGTAGTAACACTCGAAGCGCCAGCCGGAGCGCTCCGCCGCGGCTGCCAGAGCGGGGCCGACCGCAGTTCTCGCCGGGTCGGCAGCCGAGGCGAGGTAGAGGAGGAGCGCCGGCCGCCTGCTCACCGCCGGCTCGTCCACCACAGGTGCCACTTCGCCGACCACGGCGGTCCGAAGCGCTCCAGCCGCTCGAGGCGCAGCCCAGCCTCTCCGAGCGCGCTGCGGACCTCGCCCGCGCGATGGTGGCGCACCAACGGCCGCCACTCGGGCAGGACGCCGCCAGCGCGGAGCGTGAGCAGCAGCCGCCTGGCCCGCCAGTCGACGTAGCGCGGGTAGGCGAACACCCAGAGCGGCACCGCGTTCGTGGTGTCGAAGACCACCCGTCCGCCCGGGCTCGCGACGCGGGCGAGCTCGCGGAGGGCCTGGTCGAGCTCGGGCAGGTGCGCCAGCAGGTCGATCGCGAGGACGACGTCGAAGGAGCCGTCGGGAAAGGGAAGCTCGCGTGCGTCGGCCTGCACGAGCGCGATCTCCGGCGGACAGCGCTCACGGGCTTCCGCCAGCATCTCGGGCGAGAGATCTACGAGGGTGACGTCGTGTCGAGCCGCCAGCGGCTCGGCGAGACGCCCGTAGCCGCCGCCCACGTCCAGCACGCGCAGCCCGTGCTCGCGGCTCAGCCCTTCGACGACCGTCCGGCGCTTGTGCTCGTAGAGGCCGTGGAAGGGGTCCTGAGGATCGTCGGCGCGGAAGTAGCGCCGGTAGCCGTGGTGGTAAATCGACGCGTCGAGCCCGGGCCGGCCCGCGCGCTCGTAGAGCGCGACGATGTCGCCGACGACCGCGTCCACGTCGTAGGAGCGAGCCGCCTTGAACGCGGTCTCAGCGACACGTTTCGATTCCTCCGGCGCGGCGAGGCGCGCCAGCAGCACCTCGGCCAGCGCGTCCGCATCTGCCGGCGGGACGAGCCAGCCGGTACGGCCGTCCTCGATCAGCTCGGCGAGACCTCCCGCCCGGCTGGCGACGACGGGCGTGCCGAGAGCCATCGCCTCCAGCGCGACGTAGCCGAAGCTCTCCCAGAGCGACGGGAAGACGGCGAGGTCGGCCCGCGCGACGACGGCGAGCGCCTGGTCTCGGGGAAGCTCTCCGACAAAGCGGACGCGAGCTGCGACGGGCGCTACGGCTACCCGGAGGCGTGCGGTCAGGGCGCCACCCTCTTCGCCGGGATCGGGACCGATCAGCAGCGCCTCCGCGCCAGGGTTGGCGCCGAGAACCCGCGGCAGCGCGGCCGCGAGCTCCTCTACGCCCTTGCGCCGCTCGATCCGGCCGAGGAAGACGAGGAAGCGCGCGGGCAATGGAAAGGGCGGCTCGGCCTTTCCGGCGCGCGTGATCTCGTCGATGGACACGGGGTTCGGGATCAGCTCGAGCCGTGAGGGATCGAGCCCCCAATCCGTTCCGACGCGCTCGAGGATTGCCCGCGTTGGCGCGTAGACGGCGGCGCTGCGGCGCGTCTGGTCGCGTTCCAGCCTGCGCACGAGGCTTGCCCGCGGGTCGCTTGGCGGCCGGTTGAGCTGCTCGAGGACGTACGTCGGCGTCGCCAGGCGGGTCACGACGGGAAAGCGGCCGAAGCGCGCCAGCCACCAGCCCTCCGCCTCCCACTCGGCCGCTTGGACGACATCCGGTCCGAACCTGCGCGCCGCGGCCGCGATCGCGCGCAGCGACAGGAGATGCTCGGCCGGGCGGTTCGGCAGCCAGCGGTGATCGAGACGCTCGATCCGGAGGCCGTCGTGCTCCTCGACCCCCGGAGTGCCGCGCGTCAGGACGCAGACCTCGTGCCCTTGGCGCGCAAGCGCCGGCGCGATCGTCGCCGAGTGGGTGCCGATGCCGCCCATGCGGTCAGAGGGCGGGTACTCAGGCGTGATCACGGCGATACGCATCCTCAGCGCGCCATCCGCCGGTAGAGCTCGACCAGGGGCCGAGTCGCGGGGAGCGGCGTGTAGAGGCGCTCGAACGCCTCCCTCGCGGCCTCACCGCGGCGGCGTCGCGCCTCCGGGTCAAGCAGCAGCTCCGCGGCCGCCTGGGCGAGACGCCTGTCCTCCGTCTCGACCACGATGCCCTCGCCCGCGTCGATCCCCTCGGCTCCCGCCGGCGTCGTCACGACGGGAACGCCGCTTGCGATCGCCTCGAGCACCTTGACCTTCATCCCGGAGCCGCGCGCGAGCGGGTAGAGCAGGAGTGAGAGACGGCCGAAGAAGTCGCGCCCGGACGGAACCGAGCCGAGCAGCTCGACCCCGGGAGCGGCGGGAAGCCCGAGCTCGTCCGTCCCCCGGCCTGCCACGAGCAGGGTCGCCTCGGGAGCGAGCTCGCGCACGAGCGGCCACACGCTTCCCACCAGGCGGCCAATCGAGGCGGCCGTGGGCGCCCAGATTGCCGTTCCGATCAGACCGGCCGTGGGAGGCCCCTCGAGCTGCGCGGCAGGGTAGTAGGCCGGGTCGAGCGACAGCGGGGCGAGAGTGACGTCCGCCTTGGGCGCGGCCGCCCGTAGCGCATCGGCGATCGGGGGCGAGCTCGCCACGAGATACCGGTGGCGGCGCACGGCGGCGCGCTCACCGAGCGAGAACTCGACCACCTCGCGGAACTGCCTCTGCCAGGGCCGGCCGAGCGGCCGGTCCCTGCGCACGAGGTAGTGGACGTGCACGAGCGACGGCTTCGCGACGCCCTGGTCGCACCATGCGGTGTCCGTCTCCTCGAGGTGCACGACGTCCGCCTCCTCCGCGGCCTCCCGCACGCGGGCGGCGAATGCGCTCCCCGCGAGCTCTCCGCGCGGCCTCCGCAGGCGGTCGAGTTGCTGCCGGAGGCCCGGCTCAGGCGGCTCGACTTCCACCACCTCGACGGGGAGATCAGGCGGGGGCTCTCCTGGCAAGGCGAAATGCTGCCGCGCCGCGAGCCCCTGCACTTCGATCCCATGGGCGAGGAGCCCGCGCAGGAGCCCGATCGCCGTCCGGCCTGGAGCGCCTCCTTCGGGGAGCGGCGGCTGGGTCAGGACGACGAGCACGCGCATCTGTCCGTGAGACAGTACGGGGAATGAAGACAGGCGCGGGAGTGCTGGCCTGGCTGGGTTTGCGCCGTCCAGGCGAGGCATTGCCGGGGCGCGTGGTCGTCGTCTCGCCTCACCTGGACGACGGTGTTCTCTCGCTCGGAGGGGCGATTGCGAGCGCGACACGGCGTGGTGCACGGGTCACGATCCTGACGGTGCTCGCGGGCGATCCCGAGTCGTCGCAGCCCGCAGGCGAGTGGGACAGCCGTGCCGGCTTCACGACCGAGGGCGAGGCCGTGCGGGCGCGACGGGAGGAGGATCGCCGCGCATGTGCCCGCGTCGGCGCCGAAACGGAGTGGCTGCAGTTTCCGGACGAGCAGTACGGACTTCTGGACGACGATCGTGTGTCGGCTTCCGTTCGCGAGCGCGTAGGCAACGCGGCCGTGCTCCTGCCGGGCTTTCCGCTCGCTCATCCGGACCACGCCCGGCTGAACGCGCTCCTGCTGGGACGCGGGCTCGGCGGCGCGCGGGTCGGGCTCTACGCCGAGCAGCCCTACGCGCTGTGGGCGGACAGGTCGCCTCCCGCCGGCTGGCACGCGCCGCCTGCCGGGCTCCGCGACCGGCTCGCAAAGCGTCGCGCGTGCCGGGAGTACGTGACCCAGTTGCCGCTCCTCGGCGAGCGCGTCCTGGCGGGAATCGCACGCTACGAGGCGAGGCACGGCGGCGAGGCGGTTTCCTGGCTCACGTGAACGGCCGGTTTGCATACTCCGGATGATGGAGCCGGAGCCGAAGCTGTCGGTCGTGATCTGCTCGATCGGGGCGCCTTTCGTCGCGGAGGCGGTCTCCTCGGTGGCCGACTCCGCTGCGCGCGCAGGGATCCCCACCGAGATACTCGTCGTCTGGCAAGGCGGCGACGCGCCGCCCGAATTCCACGGCAGCGCGAGCGTCCTCGACGTCTCTCCGCCCGGGCTCTCACGGGCCCGCAACCGGGGGCTCGAGCACGCCCGTGCAGCGATCGTCGCCTTCGTGGACGAGGACGAGGTGGTGGATCCGCGATGGGCAGCAGGCGTCGTCACGACGTTCGAACGCGAGCCCGTGCCGGATGCGGCCTTCGGTCCGGTGGCGCCTCTGGACGAACGCGGACTGCCGTACTGCCACTACGAGGGCGGCGAGCACCGGCTGTTCGAGGGCGGCTCGACACCGCCCTGGGTCGTCGGGACGGGCGGGAACATGGCGTTCCGGCGCGACGTGCTCGTCGCCGCCGGCGGCTTCGACCTCCGTTTCGGCATCGGCGCCCCGGCTCGCTCAGCGGAGGAATCGGATGTTGTCATCCGCCTGCTGCGCGCGGGACGGCGGATCGCCTGGTCGCCGGAGATGCCCGTCTACCACCCGACCAAGAGCGAGCAAGAGCACCTCGAGTCGAGGTGGCCGTACGGCTTCGGAATGGGGAGCGTCCTGCGGCGCCATCGGGCCGGAGGCCACGTCCTCCGTTACCTGGTCACAATCTTCCAAACGCTCGGCCTCACGATCAGGACGCATGACGTGCGGCGGCGGCGGGAGACGCTGGCGACGTTTCGAAGCTTCATCGCGGGGCTGCTGACACCGCTTCGTCCACCGGCCGACCGGGAGTGAACGTTCCCCAGCACCGCGCGGACGCGGTGTTCGCCCTTCCGCGGCTCCCTGCGACGGCCAGGCTCCTCGGCAACCTGCCCGGTTGGGCCGAGGATCTGAGCGAGCGGCGGATCGAGGTGGTCGGCTCCGGCGAGCGCGCGGACGTCGTCGTGGCCGACCCCGCGCATGCCACCGATGCGGCTGCCCTCGACGCTCCCTCCCTGATCGTCGACGGACGCGCGCGCCTGGCGAGCGAGATCGCGGCGCGCCATCCGGCCGTCATGCGGCTGCTCCCGGTCCCGCTGACCGGGAGCCCCGTGCTCTTCGTCAACCTCGGCCACAGGCGGGCCGCCCGCTATGCGATCGAGCGCGGCGTCGTCCACGCGGAACGATGGCGGAACGCCCGCAACCGGGCCGCGGCCCTGCTCGCCGAAGTGGGCGCGCTCCCGGCTCCCCGGGGCGCGATGGGGCTCGCCGCAGCAGCTGGCCCGCCGGCGCTCGTTGCGGCCGCCGCCGACCTCAGTGCCCTCCCCGATCCGCAGTGGGCGCTGCTCGTGTCACTGGGCAGCATCGTCCGGCGAGACGCCTTCCTTCTCTTTCCGGCAGGTAGCCGAACGCCTGCGTACGTCCTCAAGTTCAGCCGTGTCCCCGGCTTCACGGCGCAGTTCGACCGCGACGAGCGCGGCGCCGAGGCCGTCCGTCGCGCAGGCGGAATCGTCGCACGGCATGCGCCCTCCTACCTCGGACGCCTCGAGCTCGACGGCAGGCCGGCGTCGCTCGAGACCGCGGCAGTCGGCATGAAGCTGACGAGCTTCCTGGGGCGAATGATCTCGGGGCGGGCGAAGCTCGCGGCTGTCGAGCCGGTCGCCGCGTGGCTGATCGCACTGGCGCGCGAGACCGTGGCGCCGCCCGAGGCCCTGGCCCCTGAGCGGGAGCGGATCGAGCGCGAGGTGCTTCCGGCCTGGAACGAGCTCTTACTCCCCGCCGACCTCCTGGACCGGATCCCTCCGATCCCGGCGACCTTTCTGCACAATGACGTCGCCGAGGAGAACATCGTGGTCTCGGACGACGGCTTCATCGTGCTCGACTGGGAGTGGGCGCACCCGCACGGGCTGCCGTTGAGCGACCTCCTCTACTTCGGCGTGCACGTGCTCCGGATCATCGACGGCGCCCTGACCGAAGAGGAGCGCGACCGGCACTTCGTGGAGGTGCTCGCCGGGAACGCCCAGAGCTCGCCCGTGCTCTTCCGCTGGGTGCGGGAGCTCGTCTCGGTCCTCGACCTTCCCCCGGACTCCGTCGGCCCGCTCGCGACCGTGAGCTGGCTCGACCGCGGCCTGCTCAGCCTGACCGAGCGCCGGCGGGCCGAAGAAGTCGGCGGCGCTCCGCTCGATCCTGCTTTCGCCGAGCGCGTCGCGTCAAAGTGGATGCAGCATCCGGCGCTCGGCCCCAGCTGGTCCGCCTGGCGCTAGTGCTAGCCCAGAGCGCGCCAGACGTCCTCGGCGATCTGCGAGCAGAGCTCCTCGCGCGGCCGTTCGCCGTCGAGTGAGCGGACGCCGAGGCGATCGGCTTCTTCACGGTAAAGCCGCGCCTGCCGGGTCAGATCGTCGAGCGAGTACTGCTCCGCCTTGCGCCCGTACGCCGTCTCGGGCGGCACGTCGACGAAGTAGGCACGAAGGGGCTTCGGCGAGAGGCGCTCGACGAGCCAGATCTGGAGCCGGAACGGACGTTGCTCGCCGTACCGGAATCGCAGGTGTGCGGCGGCATCGAGTGTGTAGCGGTCGCTGATCACGATTACCCCGCGCCGAAGGCGGGGGCGGGTCTCACGGCGCTGGGCGGAGGCATGGGCGAGGGCGACCACCGTCACCCAGAGGTTCGCCACGAGCCCGCTGCGCTCCCGGACCGCCGTGGGCGTGAGAGCTGCGGCGCCCGTGTCCTGGCCGGCGGGTTGCAGGCGTGCCAGCAGCCCCAGGCCTGCGCGCGCAGGCCAACCGAGAATCCCGAGCCAGCGGTTCTCCCAAAGCGTCGTCCACTCGAGACGCGTCCACTGGATCGTCGCCTCCCAGCCGAGCTGGGCCAGCGTGTCGCGGAGGGCCTCTGCCTGGGAGCTCTTCCCCGCGCCGTCCAGCCCGGAGAAGCTGATGAGCTGCCCGCGCCGCGGCTTTGCCGCGCGGCGCGCCTCCAGCCAGCCGCGCACGAGCGCACGCTTGCGCGTCCGGCCCTGGCCAAAGGGCCACTCGGCCAGCGCAGCGGCCCGCGCGAGACGGGAGACGCGCGCCGCGGAGCGATAGGCGCGCTCGAGCTCCGAGAGAGCGCGCTCGGCTCGCCAGTCCGCCGCCGCAGCGCGAGCCTGGTCCCAAGCCGAGGCGTCCTCGGCGAGAGCGTCCGCGATGCGCGAGCGGTGCTTGCCCCTCAGGCGGCCGTTCCCCTCGACCAGCCGCAGGGCGTGCATGAGCAGTAGATGGCGAGGGGCGGGGCGAACGAGACGGTCGAAGCCCGGGATCGGGCGCGCCTCGGCGAACAGCGCCTCGGCCGCCTGCTCGGGGAGCCCCCAGGCCTCGACCGGGACGAGGTCGAGAGACTCGCCGCTGCACTCGCGGAAGCGCACGCACTCCCCGTTGCGCTCGAGGAAGCCCTGATCCGCCAGCCATTCCGACACCGTCGACAGTTCGGGCGGATACGCGAGCAAGTCGAGGTCGCGGCCGGCCGGGGGCGGCGAGCCGAACACGAGCACAGGCGCGCCCAGCAGGCGGTCGATCGATTCGGCCAGCGTCATCTCGGCGACGAGGCTAACCGCCTCGAGGAGGCCTCGTCATACTCGCCGGCGTTGACCGTTCCTCGACGAGCCAAGTTCTTGGCCCCTTTGGCGTTGGCGTCCGCGCTTGCCTTCGGCCTTCCAGCGGCCGGTGCGCCGTCCAGCAGCTCGGCGACTGCCACGTTCCGCCCGCTCGCAGACGCCGAGGTCAGCTCCGCTCAGCCGGGGCGGAACTTCGGCAGCAGCCAGGTGCTCGGCGTCGACCGGCATCCCGCCGTTCGAAGCTACCTTCGCTTTCGCGTCCTCGGCCTGGCCGCGCCGGTGCGAAGCGCGACGCTGCGCATCTACGTCGGCGTGGCGAGGGGGCACGGTCTCCTCGTCGCGGGCGTCCGCGGGCCCTGGAACGAGCGGCGAATCACCTTCGCCAACGCGCCGCCCCTGAGCGGAAGCCTGGGGCGGACCCGAATCGCCAGGCCGGGCTGGGCCGACGTCGACGTGACCCGCGCCGTCCGCCGGGCAGGCGTCGTCCAGCTCGCGCTGACCTACGCGTCGCCGGCCGGCGCGATCCAGT
>JBARRQ010000102.1:0-37614 GCA_049644305.1 Gaiellaceae bacterium | reverse complement strand
GTCGTGTTCCGGTCGATCAGCTTCGTGAACACGCCGCCCTTCGTCTCGATCCCGAGCGAGAGCGGGGTGACGTCGAGCAGGAGGACGTCCTTGACCTCGCCCTTGAGCACGCCGGCCTGGATCGCCGCGCCGATGGCGACGACCTCGTCCGGGTTGACGCCCTTGTGCGGGTCCTTGCCGACGATCTCCTTGACCTTCTCCTGCACCGCAGGCATGCGGGTCATGCCGCCGACGAGCACGACGTGGTCGATCTTCGCCTTGTCGATGCCGGCGTCCTCGAGCGCCTGGCGGGTCGGGCCGACAGTTCGCGCGAGCAGCTCGGCCGTGATCTCCTCGAGCTTCGCGCGCGTGAGCTGCAGGTCGAGATGCTTCGGCCCTTCCTGCGTCGCCGTGACAAACGGAAGGTTGATCTGCGTCGTCATCGTGGACGACAGCTCGATCTTCGCCTTCTCCGCGGCCTCGTACAGACGCTGCAGCGCCATCTTGTCCGCGGCGAGGTCGATGCCCTTGTCGCGCTTGAACTCCGCGACCATCCAGTCGACGATCGCCTTGTCGAAGTTGTCGCCGCCGAGGTGGTTGTCGCCGTTTGTCGCCTTCACCTCGAAGACGCCTTCGCCGAGCTCGAGGATCGAGACGTCGAAGGTGCCGCCGCCGAGGTCGAAGACCAGGATCGTGTGGTCGGAGGCCTCCTTGTCGAGGCCGTAGGCGAGCGCCGCGGCGGTTGGCTCGTTGATGATGCGCAGGACGTTGAGGCCGGCGATCTTGCCCGCATCCTTGGTCGCCTCGCGCTGGGCGTTGTTGAAGTAGGCCGGGACGGTGATCACCGCTTCGGCAACCGGCTCGCCGAGATAGGCCTCGGCGTCGGCCTTCAGCTTCTGCAGGATCATCGCGCTGATCTCCGGCGGCGCGTACTCCTTGCCGGCGGCCTTGACCCGTACGTCGCCGTTCGGGCCTTCGACGACTTCGTAGGGGACGATCTTCATCTCCTCCGAGACCTCGCCGAACTTGCGGCCCATGAAGCGCTTGATCGAGAACACCGTGTTCTGCGGGTTCGTCACCTGCTGGCGCTTCGCGGGCGCGCCGACGAGCCGCTGGCCGTCGTTCGTGAACGCGACGACTGACGGGGTCGTGCGCCCGCCCTCGGCGTTCGGGATGACGGCCGGCTCGCCGCCCTCGATCACGGCCACACAGGAGTTGGTCGTGCCGAGGTCGATTCCGATTGTCTTCGCCATGCTCAAATCTCCTTTTGATCCAGCGTTGTCCTTAGGGCCTGCCGGCATCGCAAGCGATGCCTTGGGCTGAGAAAATCTTAGTCTGATGGTAGCAGGTTTGCCCTGCGAATGACCCTTCCGGCGGCCGGCTCCGCGAGCAGGATCCCGGCGAGGATCGCCGCGCACCCGCCCCAACCGAGCCAGCCGAGTCGATCGCCGGCGAGGACGTAGCCGAACAGCCCGGCGAACACGGTCTCGAGGGAGAAGACGAGCGCGATTCGGGCGGCGCTGATCCGCCTCTGAGCCCAGACCTGGATCAGGTACGCGAGCGCGCTAGCGAAGACTCCCGTGACGACGAGAGCACCCCAGACCGTCCACCCGCGCGGCACCGAGAGCTCGCCGCGCGCGACGGCAATGGCGAGGAAGCCGGCGAGGCAGGCCGCCATCTCGACGAGCGTCAGGGCAACGGCGTCATAGCGGTTCGCGTAGCGCTCGACCATCACGATCTGGAGCGCCTGGGCGAGCGTTGACGCAAGCACGAGCGCGTCGCCGGCAGTCGACCCGACATGCACCCCGCTGAGCATCCCGAGCCCTGTCAGCGAGAGCGCAACGCCCAGCCAGACTTCGAGCCCCACGCGCGAGCGGAAGAGAGCGAGCCCGAGGAGCGGCGTGAGCACGACGTAGAGGCCTGTGATGAAGCCCGTGCTCGACACGGTCGTTCGCTGAAGTCCCTCGGTCTGGAGGCCAATCCCGAGGCCGAGCAATACGCCGAGCACCGTGCCCGCGAGCAGGCCGGAGCGGCCGAGGCTCCGAACGCGGCGGGCGCCTGCAATCCCGAGCACGCCGGTCGCGATCGCGTACCGCACCGCGAGGAACGCGAAGAGCGGGTAGACCTCGACGGCGTCCTTCACCTGTACGAACGTGACGCCCCAGATCGCCGTCACCGCGATGAGCGCGATCAGCGCCACCGGGCGAGTCTAGGAGCCTAGCGGCGCTTGGGCTTCTTGCCTCGGCTGACGACGAGGTTGACCCTCGCCCCGTTCGTCAATCTCCTGCCCGCCTTCGGACCCTGGCCGAGGACGCGGCCTGTCTTGACCTTCTCCGAGTACGCGCGGACGACCTTGCCCGTGCGGCAGTGCGCTTTCCTGATTCGTGTCCTCGCTATTGCGAGCGTCTTGCCCACGACGTTCGGGACGACGCACTTGGGGGGCGGAGGAGGGTGCGCAGCAGGGGCCGAGACTGTGTGCGGGGCGCTCGTCTGCGAGGTCGAGCCCGCCTGATTCGAGGCGGTGACAGTGCAGCGGTAATCGCCCGCCGTCGACGCGGTGTACGAGCTCGTGGTCGCGCCGGCGATGTCCGCGCCGTTCAGGCTCCACGCGTAGGCGAAGCTCTGCGGAGCGCGGTAGAGGAAGGCTCCGATCAGATCGGTGGCCCACGCCGCCGACGAGCAGGAGAGCACTGAGCCGAGCGCGGAGCCGCCCGCAATCGTCGGCGCTCCCGTGCCGCGAGGCAACTCGAGGAGGGCGGGGAAGCCGGGCTTGTTGACGGTCGCGCCGGTCGTGGCGAGATTGCCGCCGCCGCTTCCGTCCAGGGCGGCGAAGGAGATTCCGGCCCCGTAGTTGGCCCAGTAGACCCTCCCCGCAGAATGGTCGATCGCCAGGCCGAAGGGGCCGCTCACGGTCGCGCCGGTTGTGGCGAGATCGCCGCCGCCGCTTCCGTTCAGGGCGGCGAAGGAGATGCCGGCCCCATAGTTGGCCCAATAAATCCTCCCGGCATCGACGTCGATCGCGACGCCGTACGGCGTGCTCACGGTCGCTGTGCCCGTACTCAGATCAGCGCCACCGGTTCCGCTCAGGCTGGCGTACGAGATCTTGTTGACGTTGCTGTTGGCCCAGTAGAGGCGCCCGGCGGCGGGATCAACGGCGACGCCGGCAGGGAAGCTGACCGTCGCCCCGCCGGTGTTGAGATCGCCGCCGCCGCTTCCATTCAGGCTGGCGTACGAGATCTTGTTCGCTTTGAGGTTGGCCCAGTAGATCCGCCCTGAAACGGGATCGATCGCGACCCCGAACACGCCGTTCACGGTCGCGCCGGCAGTGTTGAGATCACCTCCGCCGCTTCCATCGAGGCTCGCGTATGAAATGCCGGCCGTGTAGTTGCCCCAATAGACCCTGACCGCTGCGAGGTCGAACGCGAGTCCCCGCGGGTTGCTCACGGCGGCGGTACCGGTAGCGAGATCGGTACCGACAGTTCCGTCCAAGTTGACGTACGAGATCTTGTTCCCGCCGTCGTTGGACCAGTAGATGCGGTCGGCAGCGCCGGCCGTCGCGACGAGGACGGTCGCGCCGGCGAGAGCCGCAAGCGCTACGGCAACACGCATTCGCGCAGGAGCGTGCATGTGGCCGAGGTCATAGAGCCTCGGCGGCCGCAAGTCAATGCGGCTAAACGGGCTCTTGGCCCTCCTCGCCCTGGTGCGGCTCGTTTGTCGTCTCGCCCCAGCGCTTTCGCTCCTCCCTGCCCGGGTCGAACTCCTCGTCAATCTGGCGCTGGGTCGGGTTGCGGCCCTCCTCGTCGATGAGCTCCTCGCCGCTCTCGAACTCCTCCTCGGCCATCTCGCCTCCCGAAATGACGAAGGCCCCGCCATCGGCGCCTTCGCTTCGTCACTCTGCGGCTACTCGCCGCCTGACTCCTCGGAGCCGCCGCCCATACCGCCGCCGGACTCGTCTTCGGAGCCGCCGCCCTGTTCCTCTTCTTCCTGGCCTCCCGGCCGGGACTCGACAAGCAAACCTCGGTACTCTCTCCTGCATGGAACCGCTGGTCGACGGCTGGGGTCGCGCCATTCACAGCCTGCGCGTCTCGGTCACTGACAAGTGCAACTTCCGTTGCCGCTACTGCATGCCGGCGGAGGGGCTGGAGTGGCTGGAGCGCGAGGAGCTCCTCAGCTTCGAGGAGATCGCGCGTCTCGTTCGTGTGCTCGCAGCGATGGGGGTCGACGAGATCCGTCTGACGGGCGGCGAGCCCCTCGTACGGCGCGACCTGCCGGCGCTGGTCGGCCAGCTCGCGGAGATCCCGGGCGTGCACGACCTCTCGCTGACGACGAACGGCGTGCTGCTCGACCGGCTCGCCCGGCCCCTCGTGGAGGCAGGCCTGCGGCGGCTCAACGTCTCTCTTGACTCGCTTTCTCACGTCCGCTTCGCCGAGATCACCCGCCGCGACGCCCTCGACCGCGTTCTGGCAGGGCTCGAGGAAGCGGAGCGCTATCCGCAGCTGCGACCGATCAAGGTCAACTGCGTGGCGATGCGCGGCTTCACCGAAGAGGAAGTTCCTGCGCTGGCGGAGCTTGCGCGGCGAAAGCCGTACGTCGTGCGCTTCATCGAGTTCATGCCGCTCGACGCGGACAAGTCTTGGCGCGGCGACGACGTCTTGACCGGCGACGAGATCCGGGCGCTCATCGAGGACCGCTGGCCGCTCGTGGAGATTCCGGCGAAGCCTTCGTCCACGGCCAAGAGGTTCCGGTTCGCCGACGGTGCCGGGGAGATCGGCTTCGTCAACCCCGTCTCCGAGCCGTTCTGCTCGAGCTGCGACCGCATCCGGCTGACCGCCGACGGACAGCTGCGAACCTGTCTCTTCTCACGGCGTGAGTGGGATCTGAAGACGCCGCTTCGCTCGGGCGCCTCGGACGAGGAGCTCGGGCAGCTGCTTCGGTTCGCCGTCCGGCACAAAGAGCTCAAGCACAAGATCAACGAGCCCGGATTCGTCCGAGCATCGCGGTCGATGAGCCAAATCGGAGGCTGAGGGGCGCAAACAGGGCGTGGCCGGCCGCGTTTCGCGGGAACGCGAAGGTCGACAGACACCCTCGTTAGAATCCGCGGATTCTCGTGAGCGTCCTCGTCGCAGCCGGCCGGCGTTTCCTGCCCCGAGGTTGGGGAGATCTCTGGCGACAGCTCGCGATCTGGTTCGGCTTCCTTGCCGGCTACCAGCTCGCGCGCGGCATCGCGGACCGGAATCCGCCGCGTGCATTCGACAACGCCTTGCACGTGATTGGGATCGAGCGCAACGCGCACGCCCTGTTCGAGCTCACGCTCCAGCGGATTGTCGACGGCTCCCAGGTACTCGCGACGCTCGCCTCGTGGACGTACTGGAACTCCGAGTTCACCGTCGTCGGCCTCGCGCTCCTCTGGGTCTACCTGCGACGGAACGAGGCGTTCGTTCGCTTCCGCAACGCGATCCTGCTCGCGAATGCCATCGGTCTCGTCGGCTACGTCCTCGTGCCCACCGCGCCGCCACGGATGTTCCCGGACCTCGGCTTCGCCGACACCCTGGGCGATTTCGGCGGGCTCAACCACGGCAGCGGCCTCGTCGAGTTCGCGTCGAATCCCTATGCGGCCATGCCGAGCCTGCACGCGGCCGACGCCCTGATCGTCGGCCTCGTCCTCTTCTTCGTCTGCCGCCGGCTCGCCTTCAAGATCGTCTGGCTCCTCTGGCCGGCGTGGGTGTGGCTCAGCGTCATGGCGACCGGCAACCACTTCTGGCTCGACGTCGTCGCAGGCGTCCTCGTGGCCGCCATCGCAGTGGTCGCCGTGTACGGGCCTGGGCTCCGCCGCGGGCGACGGCGGCTGCCGGCCTCCGCTTAGGCTGCAGGCGTGGGCCCCACGGCCACGCTCGCCTGGGTCAAGCAGGGGTACACCGAGGGTACGCGCCGTCTGGCGGCCCGCTGGATCGGCGGCCTCGCGCGCACGCGCGTGACGCCGAACGCGCTCACGGCGGCGGGGATCAGCCTCTGCGCCGCGGCAGCGGTTCTGGTCTGGTTCGGCGACCACTCCCAGTGGCTGATCTACTGGAGCGCGGCGATCCTCTTCGTAGTCGGGTCGATCCTCGACATCCTCGACGGCGCCCTCGCCCGCTTCGGCGGCAAAGCGACTCCCTTCGGCGCCTTCCTCGACTCGATCTCGGACCGGGTCAGCGAGGGTTTCGTGCTGACCGCGACGGCGCTCGTCTTCTCCCGCCACGGAAACCTGCCGGCCCTCGGCGTCGCAATCGCGGCCATTGCGGGCTCCTTTCTTGTCTCCTACGCGCGCGCGAAGGCCGAGCTGCTTGGGCTGCGGGGCGACGTCGGGCTCGGGGGCCGCGCCGAGCGAGTGGTGGTGATCACCGCCGGTCTCACATTCGCTCCGTGGGGCGGGCTCCAATGGGCGATCTACTTCCTGGCCGTTGTGGCCTGGTTCACGGTGTTCCAACGAGTCCTCGGCGTTAGGGCCCAGCTCCGCGCGGGAGATCCCATGCCGCGCTGAGCTATAGTGCTAGCACTTCTGTGCTAGCAGCACCTCGCAAAAACGTCCTGGTCCGCATGCCGGCCGACCTGAAGCGCCTTCTTTCCGAAGAGGTTCGCCGCTCCGGCGAGAGCCTGAACGACGTCGCCGTCGGCATCCTCGCCTCGCGCTTCGCCGTCTCGTTCGACCCGAGCGGGCGCGCCGGGAAGGAACCGGGACGAAGTGGCTCCGTCCTTTTGCGAATGCCGGCGGAGCTCAAGGACAAGCTTGCGGCGCGGGCAGCACAACGAAAGCGAAACGTCAACGAGCTGATCGTCGAGACGCTCGCCGAGCGGCTAGGAAAGGAACCCATGGCAGCAACCAACGGCAAGGTTCGGCGGCAGGACGACAAGGTCCGGGTCGCGATCATCGGCGTGGGCAACTGCGCCTCGTCGCTCGTTCAGGGCGTCGAGTACTACAAGGACGCGGAGCCCGGCGGGTTCGTCCCCGGCCTCATGCACGTCGACCTCGGCGGCTACCACGTTCGAGACGTCGAGTTCACAGCCGCGTTCGACGTGACGACGGACAAGGTGGGCAAGGACCTCGCCGATGCGATCTGGGCGAAGCCGAACAACACGATCAGGTTCGCCGACGTGCCCAAGACCGGGATCACGGTCTCGCGCGGAATGACGCACGACGGTCTCGGGAAATACCTCTCGGAGATCGTGACGAAGGCGCCCGGCGAGACCGACGACGTCGTCGGGATCCTCAGGGACACGAACACCGACGTCGTGGTGAACTATCTCCCGGTCGGCACCGAGGATGGGACGAAGTGGTACGCGGAGCAGATCCTCAACGCGGGCTGCGCGATGGTCAACTGCATCCCCCAGTTCATCGCGCGCGAGAGCTACTGGCAGCGCCGGTTCGAGGAGCGTGGCCTCCCGATCATCGGCGACGACATCAAGTCGCAGGTCGGCGCGACGATCACTCACCGCGTCCTCACGAGCATCTTCCGTGACCGCGGCGTCCGCCTCGACCGCACCTTCCAGCTCAACTTCGGCGGCAACTCCGACTTCCTGAACATGCTGGAGCGAGAGCGACTCGAGTCGAAGAAGATCTCGAAGACCGACTCCGTCAAGGCCATGCTCCCTTACGAGCTGGCGGAAGGGGACATCCATGTCGGTCCTTCCGACTACGTCCCGTGGCTGGAAGATCGCAAGTGGGCCTACATCCGGCTCGAGGGAACGGCATTCGGCGACGTCCCGCTCAGCGCCGAGTTGAAGCTCGAGGTCTGGGACTCGCCCAACTCGGCCGGCGTCGTCATCGACGCGGTTCGGCTCGCCAAGCTCGCCCTGAACGACGGGATCTCGGGCACGCTGGGCGGCCCGAGCGCCTACCTCATGAAGTCGCCGCCGAAGCAGTATCCCGACGACGAGGCGCGCGACCTGACCGAGGCGTTCATCCGCAAGCATGCGCGGACCCGCGTCAAGGAGAAGGCCAAGGGCAAGGCCTGAGAGCCGAGGCCGCCCGTCACGCAGACGTCTGACGGGCGGCCAATTCCTTGCCGGGACTACACTCGGGCGGATGGGCCTGCGCGTTTGCCTGGTCACGCCGTTTGCCTGGTCGCGGCCCCACGACGTCAACGAGCACGTGGCGGGGATCGCGGGAGAGCTCCGCGCGCTCGGACACTCAGTGACGGTGCTCGCGCCGTCGACCCGGGCAGCCGACCTGCTTGCAGGCCGCCGGGCGCTGCTGGACGGAGGGAGCGACGAGGTGATCGCGCTCGGCCCGGCTGTGCCCATCTCGCGCCGGAGCCGGATCGGCGTGCCGATGGGTGCTCGCGCAAACCTCGCGCTCGCGCTGGGCCGCGGCGGCTACGACGTCGTCCATGGCTTCGAGCCCGGCCTGCCAAGCCTCTCCTACCTGGCGCTCAGGGACTCGCACGCCCTGACCGTGGCGACCTTCCTCTCTGCCGAGCGTCTCGGCTATCCGCCCGGGCGAGCGCAGCGCGAGCGTCTGCTCGGGAGGATCGACGCGCTGATCGCGACCTCCGAGGCGACGGCCGAGGCCGCAGCCCAGCGACTACCGGGCGACTACCGCGTCCTGTCCCCCGGCGTAGACACCGAGCTCTTCCGCCCCCGGCGCAAGCGGCGGCTCGTCGTCTACGAGTGGCGCCCCGCTGAGCGGGCACTGGCGCGGGCGGTGACACGCGCGCTGCGTGACCTCCCCGACTGGGAGCTCGTCCTGCTTCGGACGAAGCCGTTGGCGGGACGGCCGACGATCCCCCGCGCGCTTCGCGGCCGGGCATACGTCCGGACGCTCCGGGACGGTGCCGCCAGGGCTCCGCTACTGGCAGAGGCGGCGGTGTTCGTCCCCGCTCTCGACGGGCTAGACCGCGTCTCGTTGGAGGCCGCTGCGGCTGGAGCCGCGATCGTCTCCCCACCTGGACTGCGGGAGCAGCCCGAGCTCGCGGCCGCAGCGATCGCACGCTTCGCCGAGGACGACGACTTTCGCGAGCACAGCCGTGAGCACGGTCGCGAAGAGGCCGAGGGGCAGAGCTTCGCGGCGGTCGCGAAAGACCTCGACGGCCTGTACCGCGACCTGGCGGCGCGGCGGAAGCCCGACGCCAAGCAGGTGAAGCTGCCGGCGGGCCGGGACTGGATCGTCGCCGACCTCCACCTGCACACATCCTGGTCGCACGACTGCAGGATTCCGGTCGAGGAGCTGGTGGACCACGCAGAAGCGCACGGGCTCGGGGCGATCGCGGTGACCGACCACAACGTCTTCGGCGGGGCCCTCGAGGCTGTCGAGGTCGCCCGTGGCCGGGACCTGATCGTGATCCCCGGCGAAGAGGTGAAGACGCAGGACCAGGGCGAGGTGATCGGCCTCTTCCTCTCTCGGGAGATTCCCGCCGGGCTCTCGTTCGCGGAGACGGTGGCCGCCATCCGCGCCCAGGGCGGGCTCGTCTACCTCCCTCATCCGTTCGACCGGCTCCACTCGATCCCGGACGCAGCGACGCTTCACCGCAATCTGAACGAGATCGACGTCGTCGAGGTGTACAACGCGCGCCTGTTGTTCGAGGCCTACAACGACGAAGCGCTTCGCTTTGCCCGCAAGTACGGCGTGACGATGGGCGCAGGCTCGGACGCGCACGTCCTGCAGGGCGTCGGCACCGGCGGCCTGCGCATGCTCGCTTTCGAGGGGCCGGAGGAGTTCCTCGCGAGCCTCCGCACGGCCCAGGTGCTGCGGCGCCCTCGGTCCCTGCTCTACCTGCAGTCGCTCAAGTGGGCGGCGCAGGCCAAGGAAAGAGTCCGCTAGCCGAGAATGACGACGTTGCCTTCCGTGTCTTCCACGCCGACCGACGAGATCTTCGACAAGTACCTGCAGAAGGCGATCTCCGAGATCAACGAGCTCGGGGACGAGATCGCCCGGGCAGCGGGAGAAGGACGCGTCCCAGTCCTGGGGTCGGGCCATCCGCTTGCGGACGTGATGCTCCTGAAGCACTCGCCGCAGCCCTCCGAGGTGCAGGAAGGGGTCGCGTTCTACGGACGGGCCGGACAGGCCATCCTCAAGTCCCTGCAACGGCTGCGTGTCGATCCGATGGCGATCTACGGCACGAACTGCCTCAAGTTCGCGGACGGCGATCCCGACGAGGCGAGGCCCTGGCTGGTGCAGGAGCTGCACATCGTCCAGCCGAAGCTCGTGGTCGTGATGGGCGAGCCGGCGCTGGCCTTCCTCAACGAGCTCGAGTTCCCCCTCGGCGAGCAGCTCGAGCCGGAGCTCGGAGCGGTCCGGCGCTTCACACCCACGATCGAGGCGCTCCATGTCCCTGACATCGACCAGTCGCTCGACGAGCAACGAGCGAAGACGAGCTTTTGGAACGCGTTCAAGGCGCTAGGCCCCTGGTGGGCCGAGCTTCCGCCCTACTGACGCCGCGCCTCGCGGGCTTCGTCCTTCTGGCCGCGGGGGTCGGGGTCTACTACGGCGTGCACAAGTCGCTCTGGAGCGAGTCGCTCTGGTGGGACGTCGCGTTCCTCGCCCTCGTGCTGATCCCGGCGGTGTTCGGGCTCGTGTTCTTCGCGCTGCCGCTGTGGCGGACCCCCACGCTTCAGCTCTTGCTCGCCGGGCTCGGCTTCGCCGCACTGGCGGTCGTGCTGCAGGCGACGGGAGCGGTCGTCCTCGCGGGTTTCGCGAAGCTGGCGGCGACGACGGCGATTGCGTGGGTCTTCCTGCGCTTCTTCGAAGACGCGAGCTGGGTCGTCCTCGTCGCGTTCATCGTCCCGTGGGTCGACGCGTACTCGGTGTGGCGCGGCCCCACGCATCACATCGTCACGCACCGACGTCATGTGTTCACGACCCTCTCGTTCGCCTTTCCGGTTCCGGGGGAGAACTCGTCTGCGAACCTCGGGCTGCCGGACCTGCTCTTCTTCGCGCTCTTCCTCGGCGCCGCGGCACGCTTCCGGCTGAGGGTGGTCTGGACCTGGCTGGCGCTCCTTGCGTCCTTCGGGGGGACGATGGCGCTTGCGACCGCGTTCGACGTCGGCGGGCTCCCCGCGCTGCCGCTGCTCTGCATCGGCTTCCTGCTCCCGAACGCCGACATCCTCTGGCGCACAGTGCGCCGCTCGCGGGCCTTCGGCTAGCCGCGGCGGAGCAGCGCGACGGTCTCCACGTGCGGCGTGTGCGGGAACATGTCCACCGGCCGGGCGCGCTCCAGCCGGTAGCCCCACTCGCCGGTCAGCTCCTTCACGTTCGCAGCCAGGGTCGTCGGGTTGCAGGAGACGTAGACGACTCGCGGCGCTCCGAGCCGGCCGAGCCGGCGGAGGGACTTCCCCGCGAGCCCCGCACGCGGCGGATCGACGACGACCACGTCCGGCGAGCCGGCGCGGTCGTGGAGCTCCTCGAGCGACGCCCCCACCTCGCCGGCGAAGAAGGCCGCGTTTGCGATCCCGTTCAGGTCGGCGTTCTCCAAAGCGCAGGCGACCGACTCCTCGGAGACCTCGACCCCCCAGACCGTCAGCGCCTTCGACGCCAGGGAGAGCCCGATCGTCCCGATCCCGCAGTAGAGGTCGTAGACCGTCTCCTCACCCCGCAGCGCGGCGTACTCCGCCGCGAGCTCGTAGAGCCGCTCGGCCATCTTCGTGTTCGTCTGCAGGAATGCGTTCGGGCGGAGTCGGAAGCGAAGCCCGCACAGCTCCTCCTCGATCGCCTCCTCCCCCCAGAGCAGCGTCGTCGGCAGGTTCGTCACCTCGGCCGGCGAGTCGTTGACCGCCCAGTGGATCGAGCGCACCTCGGGAAAGCGGCGCAAGACGGCGACGAGCTCGTCCCGGTCGAAGCGCTCCCCCTGGGCCGTCACGAGCTGCACGAGCGCCTGCCCAGTGTTGCGCCCTTCACGCACTACGAGGTGCCTCAGGTAGCCCGTGTGCTCGGCCTGGTCGTAGGCCTCCAGCCGCTCGGCCCGCGCCCAGTCCCGGACGGCGTCCCGGAGCGCGTTCCCGAGCTCCGAGCTCAGCCAGCAGCGCTCGATCTCCAGCACCTCGTCCCAGCGCCCGGCCCTGTGGAGCCCGAGCGCGGGCCCCGACGGAGTCGACGTGAACGAGTACTCCATCTTGTTGCGGTAGTGGAACTGCTCCACGGCCGGGACGATCGGCTCCAAGGGAAGCTCCTCGAGACCGCCGATTCGCCGCAGCGAGTCGGCGACCTGGTCTTGCTTCGCGGCAGCCTGGGCCTCGTAGGCGAGATCCTGGAAGCGGCAGCCGCCGCAGGCCGGGTAGTGGGCACAGGGAGCGTCGACGCGCTGCGAGCCGGGCTCCAGCACCTCGAGCGCCAGCGCCTCGGCGTGGTTGCGCTTCACCTTCGTCACCCGGGCTCGGACTCGGTCTCCGGGGAGCCCGCGGCGCACGAAGACGACGAAGCCGTTCAGGCGCGCGACGCCGTTCCCGCCGTAGGCGAGCGAGTCGATCGAGAGCTCGAGCTCCTGGTCCCTGGCGAGAGGCGCTGCCATGCGCCCAAGCGTAACGCCGGGCGCCCTGTCTACGAGAACGGGGGGTGCAGCGGGAGAATCATGGGCGGCAGCGGCTTCTGCTTGAAGTTGAAGGCGAGAGCCATGTTGCCGGCCTGCGGGAAGGTCTCGCGCACGTTGGGACGCGAGTCCGGCCGTCCGTCCGTGGCCGGGTCCAGGCGCGCTCCGCCGAGGAAGTCGTCCTCGATGAACTTCACGTACGCGTCGAAGCTCGCGCGCTGGTGGTCGATGTACCCGCTTCGCGCGTACGGAGAGATGACGAGCGCCGGCACGCGGAGCCCGAACCCCTGGGCATCGACGCGAGGCGGGACAACGTGGTCGTAGAAACCTCCCCAGTCGTCCCAGGCGACGAAGATCGCGGTCGAGCTCCAATTGGGGCTCTGCATCACCGAGTTGATCACGTGCGTCACAAAGGCCTGCCCGTTCGTCACGAGGCTCGGCGGATGCTCGCTGACGCGGTTGTTCGGGTTTATCCACGAGACCGCGGGCAGGGCCCCCTTGCGCGCCGCCTCGAAGAACTTCGAGACGGAGACGATGTTCCGCACCTGGTGGTTGGCCCGGACGGTCGAGAACCACGGCAGCGGATTCCAGATTCCGGGCGTCTGCGCGCGAAAGACGCGCGCCTTGCAGATCATGGCGCCGCTCTCGCAGTCGGGCTCCTTGCCGGAGAAGATGTAATAGCGCCAGGAGACACGGTGCTTGTGCAAGAGGTACGTGAGGTCCGTCCAGGCGTAGTCGGGCGCCTTGTTCGTGGGGTTCTGGGGCTCGTGCGGCGGCGGGAGCGGATTCTCGACCGCGCCCACGCAGCTCATCGGCTTGCCTCGGTGGCAGCGCGCCGACCACTCCGAGACGAGGAAGAGGTGGGCAGGCAGGCTCCAGGACGCATCAGGTTGGAACATGTGGTCCTGGAGCACGAAGCGGCGCGCATAGGCCCAGTAGTTGGGAATCTCATGCCAGTCGTGGTAGCCCATCACGTCGGGATGGGCAGCACCGAAGGAGCAGTGAGGCGCGTCTGGACGCGACGAGCAGCCCGCGACGAGGCCCCGCCTCGCCTGGCGGATGAAGCCGTCCATCTTGCCGTTGCTGATGTCCCGTACCGCGTCGAGATGCTCGTGAGGTCCTCCGTTGTTTCGGTTGTTCGTGTCGTGGTACGGGCGCATGCAAGCCCCCGTCTTCGGGTCCGGCACACAGACGGTGAACCGGCCGTTTCGCCTTGGAATCCCGTCCGCGCCCGGGTACGTGCCGAAGTAGGAGTCGAACGAACGGTTTTCCTGCATCACGATGACGACGTGGCGGATCTTGTGGATGCCGGCGGTGATTACGGAAGGCGCTCGGGCAGCGAGATCCGCGCGGGGTGCGGGGTCGCGCGCGAAGAAGAGCGCCCCCGCCACCGCTGCGATGGAGAGCGCGAACGCGATCGGCAGCCGTCGGAGCACGGGCGAACCGTATTTCGTTTCTGTTTAGTTCGGGTGAAGCACCGGTTGCGCTTCAGCGAAGAGCGGTCACGTAGACCTTGCGCTCTCGTGGCCCGTCGAACTCGCAGAAGAAGATCCCCTGATAGCGGCCGAGCGCGAGCTTGCCGCCTTCGAGTGGAACGAGCACCTCGGGGCTCATGAGCGATGCGCGCATGTGCGAAGGCGCATTGGGCCCGTCCGCGTCGTCATGCCGCCAGCCCCAGCCGTCCTCGACGATCTTCTCCATCGCCGCTTCCATGTCGCGGGCAAGATCGGGATCGACGTCCTCGTTGATGGTGACACCCGCCGTCGTGTGCGGGACATAGACGAGCGCGGCGGCGGCTCCGTCGACCACGTTGAGCGCTGTCTCCACCTGCGGGGTGATGTCGAGCAGCTGCGTGCGCCGCTCGGTCCGAAGGGTGATCTCTCGCACCCCGATATCCTACGACCTGTGCCGAGTGAGCCGTTGACAGCGCCGGAGCTCGAGGCCTACAGAGTGGAGGCAGACCGGTTCATCGCCGAGCTCGACGAGGAGTACTACCTCCACTACGCCGGACTGAAGGACCGACTCGACCTCGAGGAGATCTACGAGCGCCATGCCGATTTGACGGAGCTCGACCGCGCGCAGGCACTGGGCGCCGCGGTCGACGGTGACCGCCGCATCCGGGAGCTCTGGCATTTCGCGTGCGACGGGTACTTCGGGAAGCTCACGCGCGAGCATGCCGAGCGGGCCGCGGCCCTCGAGGCAGAGCTGGAGGTCACGGTCGACGGCGAGAAGATCCCGTTCCGAATGCTCCGCACAGAGCTCGCGAACGAGGCTGACCGGGATCGCCGGGAGCGCCTCGACCGCGCCTTGTGGGATGCAACCGAAGAGCACCTGAACCCGGTCTACATCGAGGCCGTCGACATCGTCAAGTCGGCGCTGCCGGCGCTCGGCTCGCCCAGCTACCGTGAGCTGTACGAGCGATTCGGCTTTCGGCTGTCGGACCTCGCTTCCCAGTGCCGCGCCCTCCTCGACTCCACCGACGAGCTCTACGAGCGCACGATCGACCAGAAGCTGCGGAAGATTCTCGGCTTCGGGCTGAGCGAGGCCCGGCGCTGGGACGTCCAGCGCTTGATGCGGTCTCCGCAGTGGGACGATCGCTTTCCGGCCGAGCTGATGGTGCCGGCGCTTCGATCGACGCTCTCCGACCTCGGCATCGACCTCGACAGCCAGAAGAACGTGCACCTCGACCTCGAGGAACGGCCGCAGAAGACGCCGCGGGCCTTCTGCGCGCCGATCGAGGTTCCCGACAAGGTGATGCTGGTGATCAAGCCGATCGGCGGCGCTGACGACTGGCGGGCGTTCTTCCACGAGGCCGGCCACACCGAGCACTACGCCAACACGTCGCGGGACTTGCAGATGGAGGAGAAACGGCTCGGCGACTCCGCGGTGACCGAAGGCTGGGCGATGCTGATGCAGTACCTGACGGACGACCCGGCCTGGCTGTCGCACCGGCTCGACTTCCCCCAGCCTGCCGACTTCGCAGCCGAGGGGATGGTCTGGCTCCTCTACTTCGTTCGGCGGTATTCGGCGAAGCTCCTCTACGAGCTCGAGTTTCACGGCAACGGAGCGATGGAGACAATGCCGCAGCGCTACGTCGAGCTGCTCGGCAGCGCGCTCAAGATCGAGCCGAGCCCCGCGAACTACCTCGCCGACATCGACGACGGCTTCTACGTCTACTCCTACCTACGCTCCTGGGCTTTCGAGGCGCAGCTGCGCGACCATCTCCGCGGCCGGTTCGGCAACCAGTGGTTCGCCTCGCGCGAGGCGGGCTCGCTCCTGCGAGAGCTCTGGTCGGAGGGCCAGCGACCGACTGCAGACGAGCTCCTGCGCGAGGTCTCCGGCGCCGAGGTCGAGATGGAGGCCGTCGCGGACAGGGTTCGCGAGTCGCTGGGCTAGAGAACGCTCTCGCTGCGCTCGCTCCGTCCTGCGTAGCTGCATAATCTCTATACATGACGCGGACGCGGGTGCTGATCGCCGGCGCGGCGGGGCGAGACTTCCACAACTTCAACCTCGTCTACCGGGGGCGCGAGGAGTACGAGGTAATCGGGTTCACCGCGACCCAGATCCCGAACATCGACGGCCGCGTGTATCCGCGCGAGCTCGCAGGCGACCTCTATCCGGACGGAATCCCGATCAGCTCCGAAGACGCGCTGGAAGAGCTCATCGGCGGGCACGACGTCGACGAGGTCGTCTTCGCCTATTCGGACGTCACGCACGAGCACGTCATGCACGTGGCCTCGCGCGCGCTCGCGGCGGGCGCCTCGTTCCGCCTGATCTCGCCGCGCGAGACGATGTTGACCTCCGCCAAGCCCGTCGTCGCCGTCTGCGCCGTCCGCACGGGCTCGGGCAAGAGCCAAACCACGCGCCACATAGCGGCGTTGCTGCGTGAGTCGGGGAAGCGCGTCGCCGTCCTGCGCCATCCGATGCCCTACGGCGACCTGACACGCCAAGCGGTGCAGCGGTTCGAGCACTACGGGGACCTCGACGCCGCCGACGCGACGATCGAGGAGCGCGAGGAGTACGAGCCGCACCTCGCCGCGGGCAACCTCGTCTTCGCCGGCATCGACTACGCGGCCATCCTGGACCGGGCGGAGCAGGAGGCCGACGTGATCCTCTGGGACGGCGGGAACAACGACACGCCGTTCGTGAAGCCCAACCTGCACGTCGTCGTGGTCGATCCGCACAGGCCCGGACACGAGCTGCGCTACCACCCGGGCGAGACAAACCTCCGCATGGCCGACGTCTGCGTGGTGAACAAGGTCGACAGCGCCTCGCCTGAAGGCGTCGATGCGGTGCTGGAGTCCATTCGCACGCACAACCCGGGCGCTCGGATCGTGCTCGCCGCCTCCCCGTTCGTGGTCGAGGGCGAAGCCGGCGAGATCTCCGGCAAGCGTGTCCTCGCCATCGAGGACGGGCCGACCCTCACGCACGGCGAGATGACGTACGGCGCGGCGGTGCTGGCCGCCAAGGCGAACGGCGCGGCCGAGCTCATCGATCCGCGTCCCTTTGCAGTCGGCTCGATCGCCGAGGCGTTCCGGAGCTACCCGCACGTCGGCGCGCTTTTGCCCGCGATGGGGTACGGGCGCCACCAGATGGACGACCTGCGGGCGACGATCGAGGCCTCGAATCCCGAGCTCGTCCTGATCGGGACGCCGATCGACCTGCGGCGCCTGATCGACTTCGAGGTGCCTGCGCTGCGGGTGACGTACCGGCTGCAGGAGGTCGGCGAGCCGACACTCGCAGAGGTGCTCGCCGAGGCAGGCCTGATCAAGCCGCCAGCGCTCGTGTGAGCGCGGTCGTCGCGCTCGGCGGCAACGCGCTGACGCGGCCGGGCGAGCGGGGGACGGCGGCGGAGCAGCGCGCCAACCTCCGCGCGGCGTGCGCTGCGATGCGCCCGCTTCTCCACGAGCGCGAGCTCGTCATCACGCACGGGAACGGCCCTCAGGTCGGGAACGAGCTGCTTCGCCACGAGCGCGCCGCGGACGAGGTCCCTCCGCTGCCGCTCTACCTTGCGGTCGCGCAAACGCAGGCGGAAATCGGCGCGCTGATCGAGAGCGAGCTCGTCCCCGTCGCGGGCCGCGCGGTCGTGTGCCTGCTCACACACGTCCTCGTGGCCGAGGACGATCCGGCTTTCGACAAGCCCACGAAGCCGGTCGGACCGTTCTACGACGAGGCTCGTGCACGTGAGCTCGAGCGCGAGCGAGGCTGGCAGGTAGTCCACGATGCGGGTCGCGGCTGGCGGCGCGTTGTCCCCTCGCCCAGGCCGCTCGAAGTGGTGGAGCTCGCCGCGATCCGCACCCTGGTCGCCGGCGGCACCATCGCGGTTGCCTGCGGCGGCGGGGGCATCCCGGTCGTCAGGCGCGAAGGAAGGCTCGCCGGCATCGACGCCGTAATCGACAAGGATCGCGCTTCGGTTCTCCTTGCGCGAGAGCTCGGAGCCGAGCGGCTCGTGATCCTCACAGATGTGCCCGCAGTGTCGCGGGGCTTCGACACGAATCAGCAGGAGGAGCTGCGAGAGCTCGATGCAAACCAGGCCGCGGCGCTCGCGCCCGAGCTTGCGGCGGGGTCGATGCGGCCGAAGGTCGAAGCCGGAGCGGACTTCGCACTCACCACAGGCCACGAGGCGCTGATCACCTCACCATCTGCCCTCGGCGAAGCCCTTGCCGGGCGCGCCGGCACCCGCATCTACGCGGGCTAGCCGGCGGTTCGCTGCGCCGTCGCGCCGAGGGGGCCGCGGGCGGCGTAGTCGGCAGCGCGGTCGAGCACCTCGAACGCCTCGTGGTCGCGACCGACGCCTCGAAGCGCCTGCGCCCACGCGCGCGAAGCGGACGCGGCCTCTTGCCAGCGGCCCTCGTCCGCGAAGAGCTCCACGGCCTGCCGATACTCCGAGTCGGCGCCGTCCATGTCTCCGGCGGCAGAGTGGGCCTCTGCCAGCGCCGCATGAGCCCGGGCGACCTTGAGCGGGTCCGATCCCTTCAGGATCTCGAGCGCGCGCTCGGCGAGGGCTGCAGCTCCCGCGTGATCACCTGACAACGCCCTCTGGCGCGCCTGCTCGGACCAGAGCCAGCCGAGGTCGGCGGCATCGGCGTTG
The DNA here is from genome assembly GCA_049644305.1 of Gaiellaceae bacterium. GTDB lineage: Bacteria > Actinomycetota > Thermoleophilia > Gaiellales > Gaiellaceae > AC-32. The sequence continues at coordinate 19,047 of JBARRQ010000102.1, read as the reverse complement.
TCGCCAAGCAGACGCTCGGCCCGCTGGAGATGCGGCCCTGCGGCCTCGGTGTCTCCCTCGTCGATCAGCGTCTCGCCGCAAAACAGGTGCGCCCGGGCGAGCTGGCGCGTGTCCTCGGTCGCCTCGAGCAGCCCGATCGCCCGGTGGATCTGACGCAGCGCCGTCCGAGGATTCCCCTCCATCAGCTCGAGCCGCGCAAGCGACCAGTACAGGCGGACTCGCGAGTATGGATCTGCGCCGCCCTCGGCCCGTACGAGCGCTTCCTGCACGACTTCCCGCGCGCCGGCCAGGTCTCTCAGGTCAGCGAGCGCATAGCTCAGGTAGGTCGCGAAGCGGACCTCGGCCGCGACGTCGTCCACAGCGCGCTCGCGAACCTCGGCTAGAGACCGCTCCATCAGGTCGACCGCGCGCTCCGGCCGCCCGATCGCGGAGTACGCGCGTGCGAGCGTCGCAAAGACGTCGCCGTGAGAGAGCGGCGAGAGGACTCCCTCGGAAACGGGCGCCTCGAGCTGCTCGATCGCCTGCGCGTAGTCCCCCCGGCGTGCGGCCGCTTCGCCGAGCCCCAGCCGCGCTCGAAGCACGGCCTCCTGGTCGCCGGCCTCGGCTGCCTCCTCGAGAAGCCCACGGAAGTCAGCCTCCGACTCGGCCGCATCCCCGCCGAGCCTGAGCTTCAACTCCGCCTCCGACAGACGCAGCTCGCGCTCGTCCTCTGGGCGCATCTCGTTTCCGGTCTCCAGGTAGTCGGCCGAGACGCCCAGCTTGTGCGCGAGCTTGCGTAACGCCTTGACGGAAGGCTGACGGGCGCCGGCCTCGATCCGGCTGATGTAGGCGTACGAGACACCCGGTTCCGAGAGGTCCCGCTGCGAAAGACCCCGCTCCTTGCGGAGGCGCCTCAGCCGCTCGCCGAGCGACTCGCTCGTTTGTTCATGCGGTTGCACGTTCTGATCCGCATCTTCCCGGCTCCGCTCCGAGGCGTCAACTGGCTACCCCGGACTTGACAACTGGCGCTCCACGTGTTTGAGGAAGGCGACTCCAAAGCGGAGAAAGGAGGTGTGGACATGCGTCGCCGTCTCTTCCTGTGGTTGCCGGTGATCGGCGCGATCGCGGCAGCGCTCGCGAACGCGGCCGATTGGGGCCCGTAAGGGCGTAGTTGCACCACCAAACCGAGAGGGCGGCCCGCCAAGGCCGCCCTCTCTCGTAAGGCGAGTCGTAGCATGCACAACCGCAATGGCGACCATCTCGGAGAGCCTCAGGGGACGTCACTTCACGCGCGTGGCGGACTGGAGCGGCGAGGAGCTGCTGAGGGTTCTCGACCTCGCAGACGACCTGAAGGAGCGGCAGCGCCGGCGCGAGGAGCACCGCCTGCTCCCGGGGCGGACCCTCGGGATGATCTTCGAGAAGCCGTCGACCCGAACGCGGGTCTCCTTCGAGGTCGGGATCGCGCAGCTCGGCGGGCACGGGCTGTACCTCGCCGCTTCCGATCTGCAGCTCGGTCGCGGCGAGACGCTGCGCGACACAGCGACCGTCCTCTCGCGCTACCTCGACGGGCTGATGATCCGGACGTTCGCCCAAGCCGACGTCGAGGAGCTCGCACGGCACGCGACGATTCCCGTCATCAACGGGCTCACCGACAGCGCCCATCCCTGCCAGGCCCTCGCCGACGTCATGACGATCCGGGAGCGGCTCGGCCGGCTCGAGGGGGTCCGGGTCGCCTATCTCGGCGACGGGAACAACGTCTGCGCCTCGCTGATGGTGGCCTCCGCGAAGCTGGGAATGGAATTCGTGGCGGCAACGCCGGAGGGCTACGAGCCCGACCCGAACGCGGTGGAGACCGCGCGCCAGGCCGGCGGCAGCGTCGAGCTCGTCCGCGACCCGCGAGAGGCCGCTCGAGGCGCGGATGTTCTCTACACCGATGTCTGGACGAGCATGGGCCAGGAGGGGGAACGGGAGCGGCGCCTGCGTGATCTGGCGGGCTTCGGGATCGACGAGGAGCTGGTCCGCCTGGCCGGTGAGAACGCGATCGTTCTCCACTGCCTGCCCGCCCACTACGGGGAAGAGATCACGGAGGAGGTCCTGTATGGGCCGCAGTCAGCTGTCTGGGGCCAAGCAGAGAATCGCCTTCACGCGCAGAAGGCCCTCATCGCGCTCGTAATCCCGTAGCCTCCGGGCCGCTTGATACCGCTCAAGGACAACGTCCCGACGCGGAGCTTTCCGCTCGTCACGATCGGGCTGATCGCGGCAAACGTGATCGTCTGGATCTGGGAGTGGCGAACCGGGGTGAATCGCGAGGTTTTCCACTACGGGTACTACCCGTGCACGATCGACCACAAGTGCCTGGCCACGGTTGTCCCGAGCGATCGACTGCCCTGGTACGAAGGCGCCTTCACGTCGATGTTCATGCACGGGAGCTGGATCCACATCGGCGGGAACATGCTCTTCCTCTGGATCTTCGGCAACAACGTCGAGGACGCCCTGGGCAGGGTCCGCTTCTTCTTCTGGTACCTCGCCGCAGGCCTTGCAGCCACGGCGCTGCAGACGTTCGTGACACTCCAGTACTCGAACGCCGGCGGCGCGAGCATCCCGAACATCGGCGCCTCGGGCGCGATCGCAGGGGTGCTCGGCGCCTATTTCGTCCTTCTGCCGCAGGCGAGCGTCCTTACCGCGTTCATCTTCTTCTTCGTTTTCCTGCGGGAGATCCCGGCGATTCTCTTCCTCGGGATCTGGTTCCTGTTCCAGCTCTGGGACGGCGGTTTTGCGGTCTTGCATCCACAGGCGAGCGGCGGGGTTGCCTTCTTCGCTCACATAGGCGGCTTCCTCTTCGGCGCCGCGACGGTGCGCTTCGTGACGGTGCGCCGACCGTTACAACCGACCTGGTGAGCTCGTCGCTGCTGACCGATCTTGCCCTCGCGGCCGGCGCCGTCGGTCTCCTCGTCGTGCTGATCTACCTCTTCTCGTCGTCGGGGGATTAGGGAATGTGGGCCCCGGTGAGCGCGTTTTTACGGGCATGACTACTCTTGAACAGATCCACGCCGAGATCGACCGCGCCACCGAACGGCGCGCCGAGCTCTGGCATTTGCTCTCCGAAGGTCACGACGCGGAGCTCGCGGCCGAGCTGCACGAGCTCGAGGAGCGCCTGTCGGCGCTCTGGGACGAGCATCGCACGCTCAAGGCTCGCGTCCGCTTCGGCGATCGGGAGGAGATCATCAAGCGGGCCCGCCACGAAGAGCGGCTCGCCCGCGCGGCCTAGTTTCCTCTCCCGAGCCGGCGGTTTGGGGCCGCCGGCTCATACCGCCTTTAGACTGTTTTGCGTACCGGGGCGTTAGCTCAGTTGGGAGAGCGCCGGCTTTGCAAGCCGGAGGTCGCCGGTTCGATCCCGGCACGCTCCATCGGAAAGGCCCTGGAAACGGGCCTTTCTGTTGCTCAGATAGGCGACGCGATTCGCTGGGTGCCAGCGTTTGCCAGCACTGGCTCAGCTGGCGCGCGCTCGTCCGCTCCACAACGACCGCTGATGGCTGTCATGCCGCGTCCTTGATCGCCTGCGAGGCTGGAGCGCGTCTTCGGTCGAGGATGACGACGGTTCCCGTACGGGCTCGATCAACGGTCGCCCAGGGGAACGTGTCGATCCAGGCGCGCTCCGAAGCCAGCTGCTTTCGGCGCCCGGACGCCTCCTCCACGCGCATGGCCTTCGCTCGAGCTGCAGCCTCCACTGCCTCAACTGCCGCAGCGACAGCGCCGAGCCACTGGGCCTGGAGGCTCACGGAGCCTTCAATCTGCCCGGCCCGCGTTCAGTCGCTCGAAGAAGAGGCGGCGGGCATCGGTTGCCTCCACTCGAGTGCGTGCGGACTCGAGCTCGTCTCGGACCTCGAGCAGGAACGTCGCGAGCTCAGGCCGCCCATCGAGCTGGAGCCGCCCGAAGGCGCAACCAGCGCTGGACACGTGGGCTTCCCAGAAGGGGCAACGCTTCTCGGGGCAAGGCTCGGCTTCGCCGAGCGTTTCCTTCAGCCGGCAAGTACCAACAGGCATGACCCCAGCCTGGAGAAGCCGCCGGGGCTTTGTATCGGGGTAGCCGCTGACGTAGATCCGTAGTAAGCCGTCGTGCAGGATCGGCGAGCTTCCTGATGGCTTCCAGGGCAAACGCCGGGACGATGTTCGCGTGGATCGTATTGCCGTCACAGCCCGTCTACGGCCCGGCACGGAGGCGCGCGCGCACGAGCTGCTCGCAGGCGGCCCCCCCTTTGACCCAGGCCGAGCAGGCCTGGTTCAGCACACCGTTTACGCGCGTGAGGACCTTGCGATCTTCGTGTTCGAAGGCGAGAACCTCGTCCGAGGGCTGCCCGACTTGCTCAACGATCGGCTTCACTCGGCCGCCTTCGCCGCGTGGGGCCCACTCTTGGCGGAACAGCCACGGCTCGCGCACGTCGCCTACCACTGGGACAGAAAGGAGAACGCCATGAAGAAGATCCTGATCGCAACAGACGGTTCCGACTCTGCCCGCGAAGCAGTCGAGTTCGGCCTCGAGCTCGCGTCCGAGCAGGGCTCGCAGCTCGTATTCGCGCATGTGGCGCCGGGAATGGACGTGCTGCCGACCGGCGGCTTCGGAATGACAGCCGCCGTGCCGCACGAGCTCACCGAAGACGACCGGAGCCCGCTGGAGGACGCCTCCGCGCTCGCAGCCGAGCGGGGCATCGAGGCTCGAACGGAGTTGCTGCGGGGCGATCCCGTCAACGAGATCGTCGCGTTTGCAGACACGATCGACGCGGACGTGATCGTGATCGGCTCTCGCGGCCACGGCGTCATCGCGAGCGCGTTGCTCGGGAGCGTCTCTCGCGGCGTCTTGCACGAAGCCCGCCGACCCGTGTTGATCGTCCGCGGACGTGCCGTCGCCGCGACGGCGTAGTGGAATTCCCGCAAAGCGGGCGGGGAAATCCCGCGTCGGATTTCCGCAGGCGCCCTGATGGCGCGCCGCCCGCTCGCCCCGAAGCTGTGCGCAGACAAAGGCCGGCTCGGCCGGCCGCGACGGAAGGAGAAACCATGCGCAAGGTATTCGAGCTTGGTGGCGTCGTCGCCGCCGCCGTCCTGATCGCATTCGGCATCACAGCGATCGTGATGGGCGTCAACGGCCGTTCGACCGTCAACTCGAGCCTCAAGCAGGAGGGGATCGTCGGCACGCCGGACATGACCCCGACGGCGATCAAGGCGGGGGCAAAGAAAGCAGGCCTGAACATCGCCAGCCTCTCGATTCCGAGAATGTCGGTAGCCGGGAAGACGATCACGAGAGGTGACCGCGCCCGGGCATTTGCCGGCTACATGCGGATCCATACGCTAGAGGCCACGCACGGTCTCACCTACGCACAGATGGGTCGCTGGCTCGCAAAGCCCGGCACGCCGGCCAAGTTCACCGACGGACAGGGCGCGACGAACGATCCGAAGTACGCCCTGATCGACTCGCAGACCAAGCAGCCGACCGAGAACGGCGCCCGCAACATCTGGGTAACCGAGACCGCACTGACAACCGCGTTGAACGTGAGCTACATGGCTTCACAGCTCGCGCTGTTCGGCGTCGTTGTCGGCGTGGCGCTGCTCCTCGCCGGCATCGGCTTCGCCATCCTCGCAGTCGGCGGAGCGCTGGAAAGCCCGCGGACTGCGCTCAGCTTCCTGCGCAAGCCGACGCTCAAGTCGCCTGCCCACGCGGCGAAGGCGTAGACGGGATCCTCAGTGCAAGGACGGGCCGTCCTCAGAGGCGGCCCGTCTCTTGTACGAGGGTCACCCCTCGAGGAAGCCTTGATCGAGGGCGTAGCGGACGAGCTCCGCCCGGCTCGAGAGACGAAGCTTCTGCATGATGTGAGCCCGGTGCGTCTCGGCCGTGCGCACCGAAATGTAGAGCTGCTTCGCGATCTCCTGGTTCGTGTGGCCGAGCGCGAGCAGGCGCAGCACTTCGCGCTCGCGCTCGGAAAGCGGATCCTCTTCGACGCGCTTGCGCTCCTCTGTCTCGGCTGCGACCAGACGCGCGCCGAGCTCCGGATGGACGTAGCGGCCACCTTTGGCCACCTCGCGGATCGCGGCCACGAGCTCGGAGTCGGCTGCTTCTTTCAGCACGTAGCCGCTGGCGCCCGCCGAGATGGCCTCTCGCACATAGCGCGGCTCGTCCTGCATCGAGAGCACGAGCACCTTCGCATCAGGATTCTCGTGCAGAAGCTGCGGGACGATCTCGAGCCCGCTCTGGTCACGCATGACCACATCCAAGAGCACGATGTCCGGCTTCAGCGAACGCGCCTCGAAGATCGCGTCGCGGGCGCTGCCGGCCTCTCCCACGGCCTCGAGATCGTCCTCACCGTCGACGAGCAGCTTGAGCCCCGCCCGGACAACCGCGTGGTCGTCGACGATCAGGACGCGGATGCTCACGTCAGGGGCACATCCGCAGCAATGGTCGTTCCGGCTCCCGCACTTGACTCGATCCGCAGCCGGCCGCCGAGCAGCGCGAGCCGCTCGCGCATGCCGAGCAAACCGAAGCCACCGGGGCGCTCCACGGGGTCGAAGCCCTGCCCGTCGTCCTCGACAACTGCCTTCACCGAGTGCTCCATCCGCGTCACGGCAATGCTGACGCGCCGGGCTTTGGCGTGCTTGACGACGTTCGTCAGCGCCTCCTGCACTATGCGGTAGAGCGCGGTTTCGACCTCTCCCGGCAGGCGCTCCTCGCCCAGCGCGGCGCCGAAGTCGATCGGGATCCCCGTCTGCTCGGCGAACGAGGAGGTCAGGTGCTCGAGGGCGGCGACCAGTCCGAAGTCGTCGAGCGCGCTCGGGCGGAGCTCGACGGCTAGGCGACGGACGTCTTGGAGCGTCGCAACGACCAGCTCGCGGAGATCGGCGGCCGCAGCCTTCGCCTCGTTGCTGTCGAGCTGCTCCTCGAGCCCTTTCAGACCGAGCAGGATCGACGTCAGCGCCTGCCCGGTCTCGTCGTGGAGCTCGCGCGAGAGCCGGCGGCGCTCCAGCTCCTGGGCGTCGACAACCCTCCGAAGCGCGTCGCGCGCGATCCGCTCAGAGAGGTCGACCGCGATTGCCGCTCGGGTTGCGAAGGTCTCTGCCAGCCGAAGATCGGTGTCGGAGAAGCGCGCATCGGGTCCAAGCTTGTCGTGGGCTGCGATCACGCCGATCGCCTCTCCGCGCGCGACGAGCGGGACCCAGAGCCCCGTGCGAACCGCCAGCAGCCGCGTGACCTCGGGGCTCACGTCTGGATCGTCGAGCACGGAGTCCACGCGTTCGCTCGTCCCGCGCTCGATCACCCGCCCGCTCTTCGATCCCGACCGGTTGACGGTCTGCCCGACGAGCTCTTCCGCCGCCTCTCCCGCGACGGCTGCGAACCGCAACTCGTCTCCGCCTGCGGGGAGGGCGACGGTCACGATGCGCGCATCGAGCAGCTCCCGGAGCCGCCGGGCGATCAGGTCGAGCAGGCGGTCGAGGTCCGTCTCGGTGACGAGGGCGTTACCGATGTCGTTCAGCGACTCGAGCTGGCGGGACCAGTTGGTCGCCGCTTCGTACAGGCGCGCGTTCTCAATCGCCACCGCCGCCTGGGTCGCGAGCAGCGTTACGAGCTCCTCGTCCTCCTCTGTGAAGTCGCCCTCACCCTGCTTTTCAGTGAGATAGAAGTTGCCGTAGGCAACGCCGCGGAGCAGGATCGGGGCGCCAAGGAACGAGCGCATCGGCGGATGGTTCGCCGGGAAGCCGGCCGAGCGAGGATCCTTGCTCAAATCGTGGAGCCTGAGAGGGCTCGCATCCCGGATCAGCGCCCCGAGGATGCCGCGCCCGTGCGGCGGGTCGCCGATGGCGGCTTCCGTCTCCGAGTCGATGCCGGTGGTGATGAAGCGCTCGAGCCCAGAGCCGCTCTGGTCAATCACGCCGAGGGCCCCGTAGCGGGCGCCCGTCAGCTCGGCAGCCTTTTCGACGAGACGCTGAAGCAGGGCATCCAGGGAGAGCTCGGACGCGATCGCGACACCCGCATCGAGGAGCGCGCGCAGCCGGTCCTCGCTCGGACTGACCGCTTCCATGACGCGGATGAGCGTATCTAGGCGGCGCGACGCGCGCGTGAGCGTTGCTTGACGACAAGCACGGGCCGATCCGCCTTGTGCACGAGCTCCCTCGAGACGCTGCCCAGCAGGGCGCCGGTGACGGCGCCACGGCCGCGCGAGCCGGCGACGATCAGATTAGCGTCGCGGGCGCGGGCCAGTTCGATCACTCGCGTCGCAGGGTCGCCCTCGACGATCTCGGACTCGTTCTCAACACCGGCCTCGGCTGCGAGCGCCTCCGCATCCGCGAGAGCGGCGCGGGCTTGCAGAAGCTCCTGGCTAAGCGATCGCTGGTAGTACGGGCAGCCGAGAATCGGCAACGGCGAGTGGCGCACGTAGACGAAGGTCGCGACTGCCCCGGACTCCCGGGCGAGCTCGAGCGCGGTCTCGACAGCGCCGCGGCTGCCGGCCGAGCCGTCTGTTGCAACGACGATGCGGTTGTGGACCGACAACGGGAACCTCCTTCGTCGAACGGATCATCGTCCGCCCGCCGCCGCCGGGCATCCGGACTCCGCCTGATCGAGGCTGCGGCTTTTCCGCGTCTGACTTAGGGCAAAAGTCCGATGCCGTTCACGCGGGCGAGGACGAAAGTCTTCAGCGAAAGGAGGAGCAATGAAAGCTCTCGTCTACCACGGGCCCGGGCAGCGCTCCTGGGACGAAGTCTCCGATCCGGAGATCATCGAGCCGACAGACGCGATCGTGAAGATCGACTCGGCCACGATCTGCGGCACGGACCTGCACATTCTCAAAGGCGACGTGCCCGAGGTGGTTCCCGAAACCATCCTCGGTCACGAGGCAGTGGGCACGGTGGTGGAGACAGGCGCTGCCGTAACGACGCTTCAGGCGGGCGACCGCGTGCTGATCTCGTGCATCACGTCCTGCGGACGCTGCCGGTTCTGTAAGGAGGGCCGCTACGGCCTCTGCACCGGCGGCGGCGGCTGGATCTTCGGCCACCTGACCCACGGCCTCCAGGCCGAGTACGCGCGCGTGCCGTTCGCGGACACTTCGGTGTACCAGGTTCCGGAGGAGCTGACCGACGATCAGGTGCTTTTCCTGGCCGACATCTTGCCCACGGCGTTCGAGGTCGGGATCCTCAACGGCGGCGTCGAGCCCGGCGACACCATCGCGATCGTCGGAGCGGGCCCGATCGGGCTCGCCGCGATCCTGACGGCCAAGCTCTACACGCCCGGACGGATCGTCGCAATCGATCCAGCCGCGTCTCGCCTCGACAAGGCACTCGAGCTCGGCGCGGACGTGGCGATCGACAACGGCCGCGAAGACGCCCTCGAGCGCGTCATGGAGCTGACCGACGGTCTCGGAGTCGACGTTGCGATCGAAGCTGTCGGTATCCCGGAGACCTTTGAGCTCTGCGCCGATCTCGTCAGGCCCGGCGGTCGGGTTGCGAACGTGGGCGTCCACGGCCATTCGGCGACGCTCCATCTGGAGCGCCTCTGGATCCGTGACGTCACGATCACCACGGGCCTCGTGGACACGTTCTCGACACCGAGGCTGCTGAAGCTGATCGCGGACGGCCGGCTCGACGCGACCCCGTTCGCCACGCACCGCTTCCCCCTCGGCGAGACAATGGCAGCGTACGACACGTTCGCGGACGCAGCCACCACCAACGCGCTCAAGGTCGTCCTCGAGGCCGTTCCGGCGACCGCTGAGCCGACCCGGCGAGAGGAGGCGCTTGTCGCTCACGACGGATAGCCGACAGTCGGTCGACGCGGTCGACGTCATCCTCCGCGACGGCTCGACTCTTCGGTTGCGGGCGCCGGCGAACAATGACGTCGGCGCCCTCCTCGCGTTCTTCTCGGGACTCTCGGAGCGCAGCTTCTACCTACGTTTCCACGGCGTCCGCCGCGTCGACCGCGCCCTCGTCGAGCATTTCGTCGGCCCAGACTGGCGTGACCGCGGGGTGCTGGTCGGAGTCATCGGCGACCGCACGGGAGGGGAGCGGATCGTGGCCGTCGCGGAATTCATGCGTCTCCGCGAAGAGACCACCGCCGAGGTCGCCTTCGCCGTCGCAGACGAGCTGCAGGGGCGTGGAATCGGCACGCGCCTGCTCGAGCAGCTCGCTCTGAGGGCGGCCGCCGTCGGGATCGAGCACTTCGTCGCCGAGGTGCTCCCTGAGAACGCCCGCATGCTGGGCGTCTTCCGAGACGCCGGCTTCGAGACAACGCGCGAGGTCGACGGCGGCGAGATCGAAGTGCGCTTCCCGATCGCAGCGACGGAGACGTTTCGGGCGCGCGTGGACGAGCGCGACCATCTGGCCGTGACCGCCTCGTTGCGGCCTTTCTTCGCGCCGCGCTCGCTGGCCGTCATCGGCGCCTCGCGCAGGCGTGGATCGATCGGCGGGGAGCTCTTCCGCAATGTTCTGGCCGCCGATTTCGAGGGCGCAGCGTTCCCGGTCAACCGGGACGGCGAGCCGGTCGGCGGCGTAGCAGGTTACTTGTCGGTCGACGACGTGCCGGAGCTTGTCGATCTCGCAGTGATCTGCCTGCCAGCCCACCACGTCCTCGGCGCGGCGGAAGCTGCGCTGGCGCGAGGAATCAAGGCCCTGTGCGTCATCTCCTCCGGCTTCGCCGAGGTAGGAGCGGAGGGCGCCGAGCGCCAGGAGCGGCTGCTGGAGCTCGTCCGCGCTCACGGAGGGCGCCTCGTCGGCCCGAACTGCCTGGGCATCGCAATCCCGCCGCTCGGGCTCAACGCTACCTTCGGCCCGCGCCCGCTGCCGCCCGGGCCGATCGCGTTCTCCTCCCAGAGCGGCGCGCTCGGCCTGGCTCTTCTCGAGAAGGCGACCGAGCGCCGCCTGGGCTTCTCCGCCTTCGTCTCGGTTGGCAACAAGGCCGACGTCTCGTCGAACGACCTCCTCGAGTGGTGGGAAGACGACCCCGAGAGCCAGCTCGTCCTGCTCTACCTCGAGTCGTTCGGAAACCCGGGCAAGTTCAGCCGGCTCGCCAGGCGCGTTGCACGGCGCAAACCAATCCTCGCCCTCAAGTCCGGCACCACGAACGCCGGCGCGAAGGCTGCGAGCTCGCATACCGCGGCGCTCGCCGGCTCCGACGCCGCGGTCGAAGCGCTCTTCCGGCAGGCGGGCGTCCTCCGTGCGCGAACGCTCGAGGAGCTCGTGGACGCCGCGGCGCTGCTGTCGAGCCAGCCGCTCCCGCGTGGACGGCGCGTGGGCGTGCTGACGAACGCTGGAGGCCTCGGGATCCTCTGCGCCGATGCCTGCGAAGCGGCGGGGCTCGAGCTGCCGGAGCTGGGCGAGGAGACGAAATCGGCGCTTGGTGGGCTCGTGCCCGCCGACGCGAGTCTCGCAAACCCGGTCGACATGCTCGGGTCGGCGACTGCGGAGACTTACGCCGCGGCGATTCCCCCGCTTCTCGCGGACAAGCACCTAGACGCTCTGATCGTGCTGTTCGTTCCGCCGGTCGTCGCCGGCGCCGACGAAGTCGCCGCTGCGATCAGCGAGACGGTGACCGGGTTCCGGCCGGAGAAGCCTGTCCTCGCAGTCGTGATCAGCGCCGACGGAACGCCGGCCGCTCTGCTCGATGACGAGTGCCCGGTGGCCAGTTTCGGATATCCGGAGTCGGCGGCACGGGCGCTCGGCCTTGCCGCTCTACGCTCAGAGTGGCTGCGACAGCCGGCCGGGGCTGCGCGGGTCCCCGACGGCATCGCGCGCGTGTCCGGGCGGCATGTCGTGGAGGAGGCCCTCTCCTCGGGCGAGGACTGGCTCGTCCCCGGTCCCACCCGGGCTCTCTTGGAGGCCTACGGCGTTCCGCTTGTACCTGAGCGCTTGGCGCAGAGCGCCGAGGAGGCGACGGGCGCTGCGAACGAGCTCGGTTTTCCCGTCGTCGTGAAGACCGCAGCGGCCGGCGCGCACAAGACCGAGCAAGGGGGCGTCGCGATCGATCTGCGCGACGACGAGCAGGTCACGGCGGCTGTCGAGCGAATCGGCGCTCCCGTGATCGTGCAGGCATACATCACGCAGGGAGCAGAGCTGCTCGCAGGCATCGTCCAGGATCCGGTCTTCGGCCCGCTCGTCGCCTTCGGCCCGGGTGGCGTGCTGGCAGAGCTGATCGGCGATGCGACCTTCCGGCTCGCTCCGGTCAGCGACGTGGACGCGCAGGAGCTTGTCCTCGCCGGCAAGGCGGGGCTGCTCGTGAACGGGTTCCGCGGCGCTCCGCCCGCCGATGCCGCCGCTCTCGTTGACCTCGTCCAGCGCCTCTCTGCACTCGCGGAGGACCTTCCCGAGGTGACCGAGCTCGACCTCAACCCCGTGCTGGCGCTGCCGGACGGCTGCGTCGTCGTCGACGCCCGGATCCGGCTCGGCGCCGCGGGATCGCAGCGCTTGCTCAAGACCTGGTAAGCGGCTGCGGAGAACCCGCAGCAAGCGCGCGGGAAGATCGCAGCGGAGAACGGTGCCGGGCCGGATGGCCGTGAGCCCGTGGGCGGCGACAGTTCGCAGGAAGACAGAAGGAGGAAGCAATGAAAGGTCTACTACTCGTCTTTGCCGGCTTCAGTGTCAGCGTCGCCCTCACTGCGGCGCTTGCCATGGCCAGCACGTCCGGGACGCACAGCGCCGCCAAGGCACCCGCCCATGCGACGGTCGCCATCCGCCACCAGACTCATGGCTGCCATGCCTGGTCGTTGAACGGTCACGCCTACCGGGCATCCGTCTCGGGAGCTCTCGCCCGCGGCGGCACCATCACGTTCTTCGACAACGACGTGATGCCGCACAAGCTGATCCAGCAGAGCGGCCCCGCTGTTACGTACAAGGGCCAGCGGGCCATGCGCCACATGGGCGCCTCGGTGACGGTCACGTTCCCGAAGGCTGGCGTGTATCGCTTCACGACGAAGGCCGGAGAGGACTACATGTCCGGCATCAAGACGATCGGCGAGGACAACGTCCTCCGCCTGACAGTCCGGGTTTCCTGAATCCGCCAACCGAAAGCGAGGGGCCGCCACACCCCTCGCTTTCGCTTGCGCAGTGTCATGCTGTCGGTGTGCCCGGAGAGGCTGATCCAGGCGCCCTTCCCGCCGCCCAGCCGTTCGATGTCTCAAGTGCGAAGGAACGGCTCGCAGCAGGCACCGGCGGCTACGAAGTCGTCCACCGCTCCGCCGGCCTCGAAATCGGCGTCTACGTGCTGGTTGCACCCGAGCCGGATCGCCAGCAACCGCACGAAGATGACGAGGTCTACGTCGTACTCGAGGGCAACGGCGTGCTCGAGGTGGCAGGCGAGCAGCTCGAGCTGCGCGAGGGGCATGCGGTCTTCGTACCTGCCGGCGCAGAGCATCGCTTCGTCGGCTACGAGCTGTTGAGCGTCCTGGTGATGTTCGAGAAGAAGGGTCGGCGCTGAGCCTCCCGACCGAAATGACAGGCATCCTCTCCGCGGAGGAGCTTCGCCTGATCGACGGGTACTGGCGGGCCGCCAACTACCTCTCGGTTGGGCAGATCTACCTGCTCGACAATCCGCTCCTGAGAGAGCCGCTTCGCGCAGACCACGTCAAGCCGCGGCTGCTGGGCCACTTCGGTACGACGCCTGGCCTGAACCTGGTCTACGCACACCTCAACCGGGTCATCCGCGAGCGCGAGCTCGATGCGATCTACATAGCCGGTCCCGGCCACGGCGGGCCCGGCGTAGTCGCGAATGCGTACCTGGAGGGCACCTACAGCGAGGTGTACCCGAAGGTCAGCCGCGACGAAGAGGGCTTGCGCCGCCTCTTCCGGCAGTTCTCCTTCCCGGGCGGAATCCCGAGCCACGCCGCCCCGGAGACGCCCGGCTCGATTCACGAGGGAGGAGAGCTCGGATATGCCCTCGCGCATGCCTTCGGCGCCGCCTTCGATAACCCCGACCTGCTCGTCGCGTGCGTAGTCGGCGACGGCGAGGCGGAAACCGGCCCCCTCGCCGCAAGCTGGCACGGGAACAAGTTCCTCAACCCGCGAACCGACGGCGCCGTCCTGCCCGTGCTGCACCTGAACGGCTACAAGATCGCGAACCCGACGATTCTTGCCCGCATCCCCGAGAGCGAGCTCGTCTCGCTCCTCGAGGGCTACGGCTGGCAACCATTGCTCGTCTCCGGCGACGAGCCCTACGCGGTTCACCAAGCCCTCGCGGGAACGCTCGACGAAGCGCTCGACGAGATCACGCTCATCCAGCGCGCCGCCCGTGAAGGGGGAACGATCCAGCGACCACGATGGCCGATGCTCGTCCTGCGTACACCAAAGGGTTGGACCGGGCCGGCGGAGATCGACGGCGTCCCTGTGGAAGGGACATGGCGGGCCCATCAGGTACCGATGACAGATGTTCGCGAGAACCCCGCCCATCTGCGCGTGCTCGAGGAATGGCTTCGCAGCTATCGCCCGCAAGAGCTGTTCGACGAGGACGGACGGCTCGTCGCGGAGCTCGCCGAGCTGCCGCCCCGCGGCGCGCGCCGGATGAGCGCCAACCCACATACGAACGGGGGCGAGCTTCGGCGCGATTTGGCGCTACCCGACTTCCGCGACTACGCCGTCGACGTCGCCGCGCCCGGCACCTCCTTCAGCGAGGCGACGCGTGTCCTCGGAGGCTTCATACGAGACGTGATCGCTCAGAACTCGGAGAACTTCCGCCTGTTCGGCCCGGATGAGACCAAATCGAACAGGCTCGGAGACGTGTTCGCCGTCACGAACCGAGCCTGGGAAGCCGAGACCCTGCCGACGGACGAAGACCTGGCACCGGACGGCCGCGTGCTGGAAGTGCTCTCAGAGCATCTCTGCCAGGGCTGGCTGGAGGGCTACCTGCTCACAGGCCGCCACGGTCTCTTCAACTGCTACGAGGCGTTCATCCACATCGTCGACTCGATGTTCAACCAGCACGCGAAGTGGTTGAAGGTGACGCGGGACATTCCATGGCGACAGCCGCTGGCCTCGCTCAACTACCTACTCAGCTCGCACGTCTGGCGGCAGGATCACAACGGCTTCTCCCACCAGGATCCAGGCTTCATCGATCACGTAGTGAACAAGAAGGCGGAGATCATCCGCGTCTATCTGCCGCCGGATGCGAACACGCTCCTCTCCGTGGCCGACCATTGCCTGCGTAGCCGGGACTACGTCAACGTGATCATCGCCGGCAAGCAGCCCGCCTTGAACTACCTCGGAATAGAGGACGCGATCGTCCACTGCACCCGCGGCGCGGGCATCTGGAAGTGGGCCTCCACCGATGGCGACAGCGAGCCGGACGTCGTACTCGGCTGCTGCGGCGACATTCCGACGCTCGAGACGCTTGCAGCGGCCGCCCTGCTTCGAGAGCACCTGCCTGACCTGAAGGTGCGGGTCGTGAACGTCGTCGACCTGATGCGTCTCCAGCCCGAGGCCGAGCACCCGCACGGCCTTTCCGACGCCGAGTTCGATGCGCTCTTCACGACCGGCCGACCGATCGTGTTCGCCTACCACGGTTACCCATCGCTGATCCACCGGCTTACGTACCGGCGGCACAACCACGACAACCTGCACGCTCGCGGTTACAAGGAAGAGGGCACGACCACGACTCCCTTCGACATGGTCATGCTCAACGATCTTGACCGCTTCCACCTCGTGATGGACGTGATCGACCGGGTGCCCGGCTTAGCCTCGCACACCGGAAGGCTGCGACAAGAGATGGAGGACCGGAGACTCAAGGCGCGGGCGTATACGCGAGAGCACGGCGAAGACGAGCCCGAGATCCGCGATTGGGTCTGGCCGTACTAGCGCCGGGCCCGATCCTCGTAGTCAACGCCGGCTCGACGAGCCTCAAGCTTTCGGTCGTCGCGGCGGACGGGGCAACGACCAGGATTGAATCCCTCGGGGTCGCCCCACCCGGCATCGGGGCCGTTGCGCACCGTTTAGTCCACGGGGGCTCGCGCTTCCGCGAGCCGGTCGTCATCGACGACGGGATCGTGGCCGAGCTCGTGCGGCTCACGGAGCTCGCGCCACTTCATATGGCACCGGCGGTCGCCGCGCTGGGCGAGGCGCGTGGCATGCTGCCGCAGCTCCCCCACGTCGCGGTCTTCGATACGGCCTTCCACGCGACCATTCCGGCCGAGGCATCGACGTACGCCCTTCCCCGTCGGGCACGCGAGGACTGGGGCATCCGGCGTTTTGGCTTCCACGGCCTCTCGGTGCAGTGGGCGAGCGAGCAGGTGCAGGCGGAGCGCCTCGTCGTGTGCCACCTAGGGGGCGGCTGCTCGGTCACCGCGGTTCGCGCCGGCCGCTCGCTCGACAACACCATGGGCTTCACGCCGCTCGAGGGTGTGCCGATGGCGACGCGACCGGGCTCCGTCGACCCGGGTGCGCTCCTCTACCTGCTACGGCACCATCTTGCGCTCGGGGCGCTCGACCACTTTCTCGAGCACGAATCCGGCCTGCTCGGGCTTTCGGAGGTCTCCTCCGACGTCGCCGAACTCGAGAGATCCGAAGATCCTGGCGCTCGACTGGCGTTAGCGGTTTTCTCCTACCGCGTCGCCGGAGCCGTTGCCTCGATGGCGGTCGCGCTCGGAGGACTGGAGGCCCTTGTCTTTACGGCCGGGATCGGCGAGAACTCGGCCGCCGTGCGCCGTGCGATCTGCGACAGACTGGTATTCCTCGGCGTCGAGCTCGACCCCGAGGCGAACCGAAGTGCGACGTCGGACGCCGAGATCTCGAGTCGTGAGTCGAGGGTCCGGGTCGTGGTGCTCGAGGCCCGCGAGGATCTCGTAGCCGCGCGCGCCGCGCGCGAGCTCCTCGCCGGCTAGAAGATGTCGCCGCCGTCGCTGTCGCCGGGGCCGGGGGTCGGTAGGTACGAGAGTTCCTGCGGCTCTTGACTTCGCGTCCACGAGTAGACGCCCTCCGCAATTCGCGGCGCCGCGGCGATGTGCTCCCCCCAGGTGATCGCCGCTTGCCAGAAGTCCGGTTTCACGAGGAGGGAGGCGAGAGCGTCGGTACCGATGTGCGACTCGAACACGAAGATCGCTTCCTCGGGGGTGATAAACACCTCGTGGCGATCGATCCCTTCGATTTGTTCTGGATCGAACGGGAGGCCTTCGGCGAGCAGGTCGCGCAAACCGTCGCGGGCGCCGGGCCTGATCGGCACGACGACGGCGAGTCTGCGCGGAGGAGCTGCGTCGAGCCGAAAGGCAGCGAGTCGTTCCGCGATCTCCCCGACCAGGCTCGGCTGGGCCACCGTCGCGATGGTAACCGGGGAGCCGCAGAGCTGCTCCAGGACGAGCGCCGCACGCCCGTCGAACCGCTGATCCGCGGAACGTTCCACATGGACATCAGAGCGGCGTCATGCGGAATCTCCCGCCCGCACATCGATTGGATCGAGCGGGAGCGCAGGGTCGGACGTTCAGACGGCCCGAGCCCCGGCCGGCGCGACCGGCGGAGTCTCCTCTGCTGCTCGTTCGGCCTCGTAGTCGCCGGTGATGCCGCCGAACAGGCGGGCGAGTAGGGCGACGGTGGCAAACGAGAGGACGAACACCGTCGCTATCACGGTGACGGTGCCCAGTAGCTCGACGCTGAGCTGGTGCAGCGCGTGGCCGCCGCCGCCGAAGAAGAGCCCGTTGGGGAGCTTGGGAAAGCCGGAGCCGGCGGCGAAGTGCTTCTGGGCGAAGAAGGCGATCATGGAGACGCCGAAGAGGCCACCGACCAGGTGTCCGGGCAAGAGCCCGACCGGGTCGTGGAACCAGCTGAAGCGCGAGAACCAGCCCTCCGCGAGGAGGAACAGCGGCCCGCCGGAGAGGCCGAGGATGATGGCGCTGGCCGGGCTGACGAAGCCGGCCAGCGGGGTGATGATGATCAGCCCCATCAGGATCCCGTTCACGGCGTAGAGCGGACGCAACTGCAGGTCCTGTTTCGAGACCACGTAAGCGCAGAGCATCGTCGAGAGCAGGCAGGAGGCGGCTGCGAGGAAGGTCGTGATCACGACGACCATCGCCTCGTCGTTGAAGGCGAGCACGCTACCCGGGTTGAAGCCGAACCAGCCGACCCAGAGCAGCAGAATCGAGAGCGTGAGCCAGCCCGGGCTGAGCTTGATCGGCGCCCGCGGGCTCGTGCGATGGCCTTTGCGTCGCTCCTCGCGCCAGATCTGGACGAGGATCGCGAGGCCTGCAGCGCCGGCGGCGCCGTGGACGACAAGACCGCCGGCGAAGTCGACCATCCCGCGTCGGGCAAGCCAGCCCGTCGGGTTCCAGATCCAGGCCGCCGGCAGGTTCCAGATCAGAATGAAGTAGACGAGCGAGTAGACGGAGAAAGCCGCAAGCTTGATCTTGTGCAGAACGACCAGCCCGACGAGCGCTAGCGTGACGGCGGCGAAGGCAGTCTCGAAAAGGAAGTAAGTGGCGGGCGTCAAGCCGGTGTTGAAGAAGCCAGACCGCATCGACCACCAGACATCGCCTGTCACCGACAGCTCCCTAGACGAGAAGCCACCCAGGAAGAAACCGGGCGAGTAGAAGGGGTGGCCGATGACGCCTCCGGCCGTTGGGGCAAAGGCCGTGTTGAAGCCGACGAAGGCCATGACGACGAGCGCCGAGCCGGTCATCAGGATCGTCTTCAGCAGGCTGACGTCAAGCCCCTCGCCCAGCTCCCCGACTTCGAGGAAACCAACCGAGATCGTCATCGTGAAGACGAGAAGTGCTGCGATCAGCACCCAGAGGTTGTTGATCATGTGCAGCACGTTCCTCGCTTTCGGCCAGGCGGGACGAAACCCTGCTCCCAGTTGCGCCTAGGGAAAACGGCCTAGCTCCACCTCAGAGCTCGCGGCGCCTGCTGTCCTGTGGGGATACGTCTCCCATCAGGTGGAAGATGGGGGCCCGCACGTAGCTGCGTGAACTTGCTCTGTCAGCGAGTTCATCTTCTCGGTAACGGCGTGGATCTGCTCGGTGAGGTCGGTGTTCTTCTGGAGCAACTCGGTCTGAAACTTTGAGAGCTCCTCTCGATGCTTCGCCGCCGCCTCTTCGTTGGCCCTGTCCGTCCTCGTCTGCGCCTTCTGGG
>JBARRQ010000101.1:0-12378 GCA_049644305.1 Gaiellaceae bacterium | reverse complement strand
ATCGCATCCGGCTCGATCGCCGCCGGCTCGATCGCGGCAGGCTCGATCGGACTCGGCGTTGCGGCGTCCGGCTCGATCGCGGCGGGATCAATTCCCAGTGGAGGACAGGCCCTGAAGAGCGTGCTCCTGTCGCAGATCCCACTCGTAGGCACCACCTGGGCCGACATCCTCAAGAACACGCCGTTTGCGAACCAGCCGACCCAGGCTGTGACGCTCTACGACGTCGCGAACTACAGCGTGCGGGACACGAGCCTCGGAGGCGACAACAAGACGCCGTGGGAGCGACTGATGGCGCTGCCGCTCCGCCAGGTCCCGTTCTTCACGACACTCTGGCGGAACATCCCCTTCGGGACGCTCCTCCTCGGCAACGCGCCGCTCGACACCCTGCCGCCTCCCAAGATGGCCGACGGCACGCGCTACGCGAGCTGGGTAGCTGCGATCGCCGACAACGGCGGCAGCACGACAGGGCTGAACACCGCGACGAACACGGCCTTCGGAGTGGCCGTGGCCGGCCAGCTCGGGACGACGAACGTCGGCTCGATCGCCGCGGGCTCGATCGCCTCGGGTTCGATCGCTTCCGGCTCGATCGCGGCGGGCTCGATCGCCGCCGGCTCGATCGCCGCGGGCTCGATCGACCTCCGCGCGACCAGCCTCGGCGCAGTCCCGCTCACGCAGGTGACCGGTCTCAGCGACATCGTCAACTGCGCGCCTGCGGGATCATTCGACTGCACAGGCAAGACGCTGGGCGACGCTTCCGCCGCACATGCGATCAAGGACGGCGTCACGCTCGCGGACCTGCTCAACCACCTCTCGCCGCCTCACGACACGATCACGATCGACGAGATCGCGCAAGCGATGCTGCAGGTCGCCGACTACCCGTGGGAGCAGATCAACGTTCAGGGCCTCCAGGACGTCTTCGGCACCGGCAAGAACGTGCACTACCACGTCGACTTCGACCTCGTCTGCTCGCTCGCGACGAGCTTCTCCGTGCACGTCAAGCTGCCCAGCGGCTTCTTCCCGGTTGCAGGTTCCTCGGCCTTCTCGTATGCCGGCGGCAGCCCGCTTGCAGCGTCCGATCCGACCAGCGGCGCGAACGGCCCCGTGTGGTCGAACCTTCCCGGCAGCCCCTGCGGCGGCGGAACGGCGACGCGGCACGTCCGGCTCGACTTCACGTCCTACGCGGGGCTGACGATCGGCACGCAGACGTCCGACGTCGACGTGACCGCGAACGGCACCTACGCCGCCTTGAAGCAGGCGCCGGTGCTCGTGACGCAGAACTGGGAGCCGAGCGACGACCCCGGCACCGCCCCGACGATCGACAAGAACACACTCGTGGTCGGTCACATCGCGACCAACAACGATGTCGACTTCTACCGCTTCCCGCTCGACAATCTTCCGCCCGGGACGAAGATCACGGCCTACCTGAAGGTCCCGCACGACGGGACAGATCTCGACCTCGCGATCAACAAACCACCTGCGCCGAACGCACAGCCGAGCGCATCAGGCAGCATCGCAGCCGGGAGCATCGCGGCCGGGAGCATCCCGATCGAGGACACGAGCCCCGGCGTGGACAACTCGCACGGCGCGTTGCAGCCGGACGCTGCCGCTGACCTTGCCTCAGGCTCGATTGCCTCAGGTTCGATCGCGTCGGGCTCGATCGCGTCCGGAAGCATCTCGGCGAACCGCGGCGCCGTGAACGAGGCGGCGCAGATCGTCACGCGCGGCGAGACCGGCGCGGCCGTGATCCAGGTCAGCGGGTACCTCGGCGCCACGAGCGACCAGAACTACGTCCTGCGGATCAAGGTGACGCCGCCGCCGACGCTCCCGGCGTGCGATCCGATGACGGGTCTCGACACTGCAACGCCGGGCACGCTCCCGGCTGTGCCGGCGAGCCCGGACCCGAGCGTCAAGGCGCTCTTCCTGGTCAACCGCCAGCGGCTGGTCGGTCTCTATGGGCAGGCACGGACGGACGCGCTGCTCGGCGTGTCCTCCCCGCTCAACGCTGTAGCCGGCCTCGCGGGCGGGCAGGTGCTGCAGGTCGACGGCGATCCGGCGGTACGCACCGCCTACTCCGTGTGGGACCAGAACCCCTGCTCGATCGACGCGTCCAACAACGTCGTGCGGTCGATCAACAACCTCGTCTCGACGTACCGCCCGAAGTACCCGAACCTGAAGTACGTCGTCCTGCTCGGCACGCACCAGGCGGTGCCGATGTGGGCCCAGCAGGACCTCACCTCGGACTCGCCCGAGATCGACGAGGCAAGCGACCTGGCCTTCTCGACGCACGGTCTCACCAAGGGGAACGCGATCTACGCGGTGGCCGCCCAGAACGCGGTTCTGACGGACGGCGCCTACGGAGCGTTCACGCACCGGAACTGGCTCGGGCACGACATCCCGCTTCCGGACGTGAGCGTCTCCCGGCTGGTCGAGACCCCGGAGGACATCAACGGCCAGCTCCAGCAGTTCGTCGACTTGCAGGGCCACCTCTCGCCGCACACGGCGCTCACGACCGGCGACTCCTTCTTCGCCGACGGCGCCCAGGCGGCGAGCGACGCGCTCGGCCAGCAGCTGCCGGGCCTCACCCAGCAGACGCTGCTGCCTCCGACGCTCTGGACCCACCAGAACCTGCTCGACGACTTCTTCAACAAGAGCCCGGTTCCCGATGTGGGCGCGCTCTGGGCGCACTACAGCCACTGGACCGCGCAGCCCGCGGGTATTCCGGCGATCCCGACGATTGCCGATTTCGCGACGACGGCCGACGTCACTCCCTCGCCCGGGACCCTGCTCTTCACCGTCGGCTGCCACAGCGGCCTGAACGTGCCCGACCTGATCATGCGCCCGGACACTCCGGCCAACTTCGGCGCGGACAACAAGCGTTTCCTCGACTGGGCGCAGGCCTACCTCCAAGCCAAGACGGCGGTCTACGTCGCCAACACCGGCTTCGGCTACGGCGACACGACCACGGTCGACCTCTCCGAGCGGCTGATGGACCACTTCGCGCACAACATCAACTCCGGCGGGACGATCGGCGAGGAGTGGGTGCGCGCCCTGCACCAGTACTACTCGGAGCCTTCGAACTACGACGTCATCGACGAGAAGGTGATGGTCGAGGCGACCATGTACGGGCTGCCGTTCTACGACTTCGGGTCAATCACACCGCAGAACGTGCCGTCCCCGCCGACGCCGCCGTCGCACGCTGTCGAGAACGGCGTCGACACCGCGCACCTGCCGGAGATCGCCGCGAACATCCAGCAGCAAGTCCTGGGCGATGGTCGCTCGCTCTTCGTCAACCAGGGTCATCCCGACGGGACCACGTTCACCGATGGGAACGGCGTGCCGCTGACGATGGGAACGCTGTCGGTCTTCTACCGGCCCGCGCAGCCCGAAGTCATGCGCGACGTGACGGTTCCGGGCTCGACCGCCCACGGGGCCTGGATCAGGAGCTTGACGACGCACACGTTCGCCAACGTCAACCCGGTGAAGCCGTTCCCGCTTGTTCATTCCGCCGACGACGCGCCGGTCAGGGATTACCCGAACATCTTCTTCCCGGCAGGGGTCGTGACCGTCAACCGCGACATCGTCTTCGGCAAGGAGCAAGACACGGCCGTGGTGAATCTCGGCAAGTTCTTCCCGAACGACACCGGCAACCTCGGCACCGAGCAGGTAGTGGACGCAATCGGCCTCGATGTCGGCTACTCGAGCTCGGCCGACAACAACCCGCCTCAGATCAAGCAGGTGGGTGCGGTCAAGACGGCCCCGGGCACATTCCAGGCGTTTGTCCGGGTCACCGACGAGTCCGGTCTCAACCGTGTCGCTGTCCTCTACAACACCGGGAGCGCGACCTGGGGCGTGCAGTCGTTGTCCAACGCAGGCGGTGACCTCTGGACGGGCACGATCAACGCCCCGGTGGACACGATTCGCTTCGACGCGGAGGCTCAGGACACCGCGGGGAACGTCGGCTACAGCTTCAACAAGGCCGTCAACTTCCAGTCGACGGTCGACACGACGAAGCCGTCCACGTTGATCAACCCGCCGTTGCCGAACAGCGTGTACACGCTCAACCAGCAGGCACGTGCCCAATTCGACTGCTCGGACGCGGGCGCAGTCGCGAGCTGCACAGGCTCGAGCGACGGCGGCCCGGCGATCGCGAGCGGCGGCCTCCTCAACACGAGCACTCCCGGACAGCACACGTTCACGGTGACCGCGGTCGATCTCTCCGGCAATACGACACAGACAAGTGTCCGGTACGTCGTCCGGTTCGTCTTCTCAGGGTTCCGTCCGCCGGTCGACAGCCCGCCGGTGCTGAACGTCGCCAAGGCAGGGAGCACCGTGCCCGTGAAGTGGGGGCTCACGGACGCCGCGGGGGCGGCGTACATCAACCTGAACGCTGTCCAGTCGGTCTCGTCGAAGGCGATCAGGTGTCCGACCGCAGCGACCGACCCGGTGTCGGTCGACGTCCCGGTCGGTCTCTCCGGGCTGAAAGTCAACGGCACCGACCTGCACTTCAACTGGTCCACCGACAAGGGCTGGGCGGGCACGTGCCGACGGCTCTTCATCCACTTCTCGGATCTCACGACCCCGTACGCGGACTTCCAGTTCAAGTAGGCCCCCAGGCCGGCTGCGCGGCCCATGTCTCGAGCCGCTCGACCGCGGACTCGAGCTCCGCTGCGTCGAGCCGGAACGGCTCGGCGTAAGGGACCTGCTCCAGCGCAGGGGCCGGCTGGCGGCCCGCTGCTGCATTGAGGACGTAGCGGATCGGCAGGCTGTGGGTGACGACGAGGATCGTTTCTTCGGGCCGGGCAAGGATCGAGCGGAAGGCCTTGATGTAGCGCTTGATGGCCGCGGCGCGGCTCTCCCTGCCGCCCGGGACCGGCGCCTCCGGCCCGTGGGCGCGGGCCCACGCGCGGTACTCCACGAGAGGGCGCCCCTCGAACTCGCCGAAGCCGATGTCGTTCAGCTCCGCCAGCACCAGCCGCGGAACATCTCGGCCGGCCAGCGCGATGTCAGCCGTCTCCTGAGCTCTCTGGAACTCGCTCTCGACGCAAAGCTCGATCGGCGTCGGCGCAAGCAGCTCGCCTAGGCGTTGAGCCTGGGCCCGACCGTGTTCCGTGAGGCCGCACGGGACGCGCGGGTCTCCGTTCGTCAGCCCGCGCACCGACAGCTCGCTCTCGGCGTGGCGCGCCAGTAGCGCCGTTTCCACTCCGGGATTCTCGCTCCGCACCCCCTCTTTTGGGGGATGCGCTTTGTTGACTTCCGCCCGAGAATGACAACTACAGACAACGCGCGGCCACTCCGACGTCTCGCCGCAGGGTCTCGGAATTGCTCGCCGCAAGGCCCCGCCTGTCGCTCGAAACGGCCTCCCACACGCCGGGAGGCCGTTTCTCGTTTCGGGCTACGCTTGCGGCGCGCGGGCGTAGCTCAATGGTAGAGCCGGGCGCTTCCAACGCTCAGACACGGGTTCGATTCCCGTCGCCCGCTCTCTTCGTGCCGGTGGGTAGGCGTCCGGCGCCTAGGCGATCCTGCACGGGTGATCCCGGAGCGCCTGGTCCGCGTTCGGTTGCGGACGATCCTGTCTGTGCTCGCGCTGATCGTCGCAGTCGCGATCACCCTCCAGGTGGTCTGGATCGCGCGGCAAGTGCTCTCCTGGGTCCTGATCTCGATCTTCCTGGCGCTCGCGCTCAACCCTGCGGTCGAGTGGTTCCTGCGTCACGGAATCCGCCGGCGAGGCTGGGCGGTTGGGCTCACGTACTTCCTCGCGCTCGGCTTCTTCGTCGCGATCGGGTTCACGTTCGTGCCGACCCTGGTCGACCAGGTGAACAGCTTCGTGCACAAGCTGCCGGACTACATCCACGACATCACGCATGGCCGCGGCCGGCTCGGTTTCCTCGAGACGAAGTACCACATCCAGGAGAGAGTCAGGCACGCGATCAAGACGGGCGGGGTAACCAAGGTGCTCGGTCTTTCCGGCGTGGCGGTCTCGGTCGCCAAGGGCGTGATCACGATCGTCGTCGCGAGCCTGACGATCGCGTTCATGACGTTCTTCATGCTCCTCGAGGGCCCCACCTGGGTGGAGCGGCTGTACGGCCTGCTGCCGGAGCAGTCGCAGCCGCGGTGGCGAAAGGTCGGCTACGACATCTATCGGACGGTTGGCGGCTACGTCACCGGCAACCTCCTCATCAGCCTGATCGCCGGGGGGCTGACGACGATCGTGCTGCTCGCACTTGGCGTCCCCTATGCGGTCGCGCTCGGGCTGATCGTCGCCATCCTCGACCTGATCCCGCTTGCCGGGGCGACGATCGCCGCGATCCTGATCGGCGTCGTCGCCTTCCTGCACACGATCGTTGCCGGAATCGTGGTGTTGATCTTCTTCATCGTCTACCAGCAAGTCGAGAACCACGTGCTCCAGCCTGTGATCTACGGTCGGACGGTGCAACTCTCACCGCTTGCCGTGCTGATCTCCGTGCTCATCGGCGCCCAGCTTGCGGGGATCCTCGGGGCTCTCGCCGCAATTCCCGTCGCCGGCTCGATCCAGGTGCTCGTCTTCGACTGGCGGCGCAATCGCCCCGGGCAGCCGGCAACCGCGCTGTAAAGCCCCGTCCGCCCCGAAATGCTGCCTTCAACAGGCTCAAGTCTCCTTGCGTCCTGCCGATTCTGCTTCCATGCCCGGAAGCAGACAACGGGTCGCCGGCTGCGCCGCGCTGCTCCTCGTGGCGGCAGTGCTGTTTGCCCCAGGCTCGAGCTCGGCCGGCCGGCGCGGGGCCACGGGTGGTGCCGGTCAGCTCCAGTCAGCGCTGTTCGGGCAGCTCAACGCGGTGCGCGCGGCACACGGCCTCCCACGGCTACGGGTCTCCAAATCGCTGACGGCCGCGGCGACCGCCCACTCGGCCCAGATGGCGCGGCTCGGCTACTTCAGCCACAACTCCGCGAACGGCGCTTCCTTCTTGCAGCGGGTCGCGTCCTACTACCGAACGCGGGGCTACCGGAGCTGGTACGCCGGCGAGAACATCGTCTGGAGCTCGCCCGACCTCGGCGCGACAGGAGCATTCCAGCTCTGGCTTGCGAGCCCGCCGCACCGGGCCAACCTTCTGAACCCCCGCTGGCGCGAGGTCGGCTTCGGCGCAGTCCATTCGTCGCGCGCCCCGGGGATCTATAGCGGCGCGCCGGTGACGATCATCACCGCGGACTTCGGTTCACGCACCCGGTAACTACACGGGGTCGTGACCCAGGTGCGCCTGGGAGGATTCGAACCTCCGACCAACGGCTTAGAAGGCCGTCGCTCTTCCACTGAGCTACAGGCGCGCTGGATCCAAGCGTAGCGGGCGCCTGAGCTAGACGAGACGGCGCTCGGCGGCTCGACTCAGTCGATCACGCGGCCGACACTCACGGCCACGACGGCTCCGCGAAGCATGTAGAACGTCGTCACGATCTTTCCGGGCGTCGACTTGCCCACGCTGCAGAGCCCCGGTGAGCAGTGGATGCCGGGCACCTTCTGTATTAGCTGGGCGCGGGTCGTGCCGACGCCGGCGCCGCTCGCGGTTCGTTCGCTCTTACGCGTTGTAAAAACGTTGCTGAGCGGCCCACCGTTCTGGAAGTCCAGCGAGAGGCCGGAGTACTGGTACCTCACGTAGGGCCCGACGAGATTGCGCGCGTGGATAACCTTCTTCGGAGTCCCGAGAACGGAGCGGGCCTTCGCCTTCGACATGCCGACCGTGACGCCCGCGATGCCGTGCTGGACGACGATCCTGGCATTGGCTGCAGCCGCACAGATGCCTGCGAGCACTACTACGAGTACAAGACCCCTCCTGCGCACGCACTCATCATAGTCACAGGCGACAAGATGGCCCCGGG
The DNA here is from genome assembly GCA_049644305.1 of Gaiellaceae bacterium. Lineage (GTDB taxonomy): Bacteria > Actinomycetota > Thermoleophilia > Gaiellales > Gaiellaceae > AC-32. The sequence goes on along the minus strand of JBARRQ010000101.1, from coordinate 4,530 downwards.
AGGAGTCGAACCTCCGCACACGGATTCGAAGTCCGTCGCTCTATCCGCTGAGCTACGGGGCCTGGACCGCCGAGTGGTTACACGTTCGGCAGTTGAGGTGGCGGAGGGGACTCGAACCCCCGACCACCGGGACCACAACCCGGGGCTCTACCAACTGAGCTACCGCCACCGCGAACGGAGACAGGATAGCCCGTCGTAGGAAGAGGTCCTGCTAGGCCGCGGTCTGGCTGGCCGGAAGGTAGCGCCGGATCAGCGCATGGACGAGCTCCTGCTGGAGCCGCACCAGCTCGACGCGGTTTCGCTCGAGCTCGTCGATGCCGGCCCCGACGGCGCGCATGGTCTGGCGCTCGTACACGACCCCGCGGATCTCCTCGCTGAGGGACTCGACCGTACTGGGCTGCTCGAGAGTTGTGTTCATTGTCGAGGTTGAGACTGACCGCGGCTGTATTAGTTAGCCAGGGCTGTCTTCCTCTACGGCAGGCGACGATTCCTAGATTCCTTGTCGCTCTTCGCGTTGTTCCAACTCGCCGTTGCTGCGCGGCTCTATCCTGTTGGAACCGCGGGCGTGGCGGAATTGGCAGACGCGGCGGGTTTAGGTCCCGTTGGGGCGGAAGCCCCCTGGAGGTTCGAGTCCTCTCGCCCGCACTCCCGGCGAAAGTCCGGCCGCTTCGCGGCCATGACGACTTTCGCGGGCCCGTCTTCTCCTCGATGCCAGGCTGAGCCGCGGCCGCGAATGTCGGCTGCGGCGGCCGATCTGGACTTGCGGCAGGTGGAATGTTCCGCGGATACTCGACGCCGTGCTTGCACACTGGGACGACGTCGAGGGCGTTCGCCGCGAGAAGGGGCCGATGGCCGCAACCTGGCAGCGGCTCGGCGACGCGGCGGGCGCAAAAGGGATCGGGCTCAACCGCGTCCGGCTGGAACCGGGCCGGCTGTCCACGCCGCCCCACTCGCACGGGCTCTCGGAGGAGATCTTCTTCGTCCTCGGCGGCTCCGGGCTGCTGTGGCAGGACGAGGCGGTGTGCGAGGTCGGCTCCGGCGACACGATCGTGCAGCTCGCGGACCATGAGGAGCACACGCTGCGAGGCGGCCCGGAGGGTCTCGACTACCTCGTCTTCGGCACGCGTCATCCGGTCGAGCACGGCTGGCTGCCGCGGTCGCGGGCGGTTCGTCTCGGGTACCCGTGGGTCGAGGGACGCGTCGACGACCCTTGGGACATCGAGGCCGAAGCCGGCGAGCTCGAGTTCGCCGAGCCCGGCGAGCGCCCGGCCAACGTTGTCGGGCTCGACGACGTTCCGTACGACGAGGACGGGGACAAGGTCCTTGCCGAGGCGGCCGGCTCGGAGCGCTCAGGCCTCAACTGGATCCACCGCGAGGCCGGGCGGCGCGGGTCCGTTCCCCATTGCCATTCGCTCGAATCGGAGGCGTTCGTCGTCCTGGAGGGACGTGGAGCCGTGGAGCTCTGGCCGACTCCGGCCACGGCCTCGCGGGGCGTTCAGCGCGAGTCGCACGAGCTCCGTCCCGGCCACGTGATCGCGAGACCGCCCGGAACGCGGGTCGCGCACTCGATCGTGGCCGGAGAGGACGGGATCACCTACTTGGCATACGGCACCCGCGAGCCGAACGACATCTGCTACTACCCGCGTTCGAACAAGGTCTTCTTCCGGGGCGTCGGGCTGATGACTCGGCTCGACCACCTCGCATACGAAGACGGCGAGCCTGAGGACTAAGGCGCCGACTCGGCGGCGCCGACCAAAGAGGCCGTGTGGGCTTTGCCCACGCGGCCGCCTCTAGCCCCTCACCGGCAGGCCGATGCTCTTTGCTTGAATGGGCCGGGCGATGGCAGCCCAGGTCGAAGAGCTTTCGGACAACCGTGTCCGGTTGACGGTCGAGGTCCCACAGGCGGACCTCCAGCACGCCGTGGAGCACGCGACCTCGGACCTGGCCAGATCGGTCAAGGTGCCCGGCTTCCGGAAGGGGAAGGTCCCGACGCGGGTTCTCGAGGCGCGGATCGGCCGTGAGAAGATCTTCAGCGAGGCGGTCGAGAGCCACATCGCGGGCTGGTTCCTGAACGCAGCCGCGAACACGCGCATCCGTCCGGTCGCCGCGCCCGAGTACGACTACAACCTGCCGGATTCCGAGGACGATGCTTTCCAGTTCACGGCCACCGTCTCGGTGCAGCCGAAGCCCGAGCCGGCCGATTGGACACAGCTCGAAGTTCCCTACGCCGAGCCCGAAGTGCCCACCGAGGTGGTCGACCAGGAGCTCGAGGAGCTGCGCGCGTCCGTCGCCGAGCTCGCTCCGGTGGAGGACCGTCCCGCGCGCACGGGAGACGTGGCCGTGATCGACGCAGTCGACGCTGCGGGTGAGGGACAGCGCGACCTCGTTGTCGAGCTCGGCTCCGGCCGCCTGCTCGAGGAGCTGGAGCGCGCGCTCATGGGCGCGAAGCCCGGCGAGACCAAGGAGGTCGAGCTCGAGCTGCCTGACGGCACGATCACATCGGCGAACGTGACGCTCAAGGAGCTGAAGGAGAAGGTGCTGCCGCCGCTGGACGACGAGCTGGCCAGGTCGGCGAGCGAGTTCGACACCCTTGCCGAGCTGCGCGCCGACATCGAGCGGCGCATCCGCGAGGTGCTCGAGGAGGAGCTCGAGACGGCTTTCCGCGCCGCAGCCGTGGACGCGCTGGTCCAGGCGTCTGCGGTGGAGGCGGCCGGGCCGCTCGTCGAGGCCCGCTCGCGCGAGCTGCTGAACGCGTTCGCGCGGTCTCTCGAGCGCCGGGGCATCAGCCCCGAGGTTTACCTCCAGATGTCAGGGCAGACCGGCGAGCAGCTGGTGGACAGGCTGGCCGCCGAGGCCCAGTTGTCGGTTGCGCGGGAGCTCGTCCTCGAGGCCGTCGCCGACAAGCTCGGGGTCGAGGTCTCCGATGCCGAGATCGAGGAGCTGATCCGCGCGCAGGCCGAGGCGCACGGCGACGATCCCGACGAAGCGGTCAAGGAAGTCTTCGAGAGCGGCCGGCACGAGACGCTGCGCGGGGACCTGCGTCTGCGCAAGGCGCTCGATCGCGTCACCGCCGAGGTCAAGCGCGTCCCGGCCGAGCTCGCCCGCGCGCGCGAGAGCATCTGGACGCCCGACAAGGAATCTTCACCGACCGACACGAAACTGTGGACCCCCAGCAGCAAGGAGCCAGCATGAGCCCGTTGATCCCGATGGTGATCGAGCAGACGTCGCGCGGCGAGCGTGCGTTCGACATCTACTCGCGCCTCCTGAACGAACGCATCATCTTCCTGGGAACGCCCGTCGACGACCAGATCGCCAACCTGATCATCGCGCAGCTCCTCCACCTCGAATCGGAGGACCCCGACAAGGACGTGTCCATCTACGTCAACTCGCCGGGCGGGTCGGTGTACCACGGGCTGGCGATCTACGACACGATGCAGTTCATCAAGCCCGACGTGCAGACCATCTGCGTCGGCACGGCGATGTCGATGGGCGCGCTCCTGCTTGCGGGCGGCGCGAAAGGAAAGCGGATGGCGCTGCCGAACGCCAAGATCCTCATCCACCAGGTATGGGGCGGCTTCCAAGGGCAGGCGACCGACATCGAGATCCACGCCCGTGAGACGATCGCCCTGAAGCGCCGCCTCGAGGAGATCATGGCCGAGCACTCGGGACAGGAGATCGAAAAGGTGTCGAAGGACATGGAGCGCGACTACTTCATGACGCCCCAAGAGGCCAAGGACTACGGCATCATCGACAACGTCATCATCCACCGCGACAGCTCGAAAGACGGAGCCAAGCCCTAGGAACCTCGGTCTGAACCCGATGATCTCGACCGCTCATTTCAGACGTCTGCGCGGCGGAGCCGCGCAGCCTGAGGGCGGCCCCAGCAAGCGGCACCTAGCACCGAGGGCGATTCCGAGGTAAAAGGAGAGACGTGGCCCGCGCATCCGATGGCAACGAGCAGCTGCTCTGCAGCTTCTGTGGCAAGAGCCAGCGCCAGGTAAAGAAGCTGATCGCGGGCCCGGGTGTCTACATCTGCGACGAGTGCATCGATCTCTGCAACGAGATCATCGACGAGGAGCTGACCGCTCCCGCCCAGCTCGACCTCGAAAACCTGCCGCGGCCGCGTGACATCTACGCCGTCCTCAACGACTACGTCGTCTCCCAGGAGGAGGCGAAGAGGACGCTGGCCGTCGCGGTGTACAACCACTACAAGCGGGTGCAGATGGCAGCCGACGAAGACGACGTCGAGCTGCAGAAGTCGAACATCCTCCTGCTTGGCCCAACCGGCTGTGGGAAGACGCTGCTGGCGCAGACGCTGGCGCGCATCCTCAATGTCCCCTTCGCCATCGCCGACGCGACCGCGCTGACCGAGGCCGGCTACGTGGGCGAGGACGTCGAGAACATCCTCTTGAAGCTGATCCAGGCCGCGGACTTCGACATCAAGAAGGCCGAGACCGGGATCATCTACATCGACGAGGTCGACAAGATCGCGCGCAAGGCGGACAACCCGTCGATCACGCGCGACGTCTC
>JBARRQ010000100.1:0-11290 GCA_049644305.1 Gaiellaceae bacterium | reverse complement strand
GCGGTTCCAGCCTTTTCATAACGGACACCTCGAGTACCTGAAGGGCGCCGCCGCTCGGTGCGACGAGCTCTTCGTCGGGATCACGAATCCTGATCCGTCGCGGATCAGGCCGGAGGGCTCCGACCCGTTGCGGCATCTGCCCGAGTCGAATCCCTATACCTACGTCGAGCGGCTGCTGATGGTGAAGGCGGCGGCTGCGGACGCCGAGATCGACCTCTCGCGGCTGCACGTGATCCCCTTCCCGGTGAACGAGCCGGAGCTGTGGCAGGCATACGTGCCGCAGGACGTGGTGCAGTTCATCCGGCTCTTCTCCGATTGGGGCGGGGCGAAGCTCGAACGGCTCCGCGAGGCGGGCTACGAGGTCGTCGTTCTCGACGAAGGCGCGGCAAAGGAGCTCTCCGGGGCGGATGTCCGTGCCGCTTTGCGAGAGGATCGAGACTGGGAGAGCCTCGTACCGCCCGGCGTCGCCGCAGTGTTAAGAGGCTTGAAGCGCCCCGTAAGAGTCCTGTAAGCGCAGAGAACTTTCAGGCCCCGGCGCCGTTTCACCCAGTAGCAGTTGCCAACTCAGGGGGTTGAGTCATGCGCAGCTTCGTAGTCTCGACGGTCGTCCTGCTGGCTCTCGCCGCGGCGGGCGCTTCTCGGCCGGCGACAACCGTCACCAAGACAGTCAAGATCACGGCGAAGGCGTTCTCGCCCGCAACCGTGACGATCGCGACGGGCAGCGCGGTCACGTGGACGAACAGCGACACGAAGAACCACCAGGTGGTCGCGAACAACGGCGCATTCGCCTCGCCCACGATCGCGCCGGGCCACAGCTACACGCACACGTTCAGCACGGCGGGCTCGTACAGCTACCACGACGCGCTCTACCCGAGCCTGGCCGGGAAGGTGGTCGTGACCGGTCCGCCTCCGGCGGTCACGATCGGCGCCACGGCTCCGATTCTCACGTACGGGCAGTCGGCGCACGTCACCGGGCAGGTGTCGAATGCGAAGGCCGGCGAGACCGTGACCGTCTACGCCCAGCCGTACGGCCAGGTCTCGCCCGTTCTGACCGCAACGGTCTTGACCGGGACGAACGGTGTCTGGGACGTCGTCGCCAATCCGTTGCTGCTGACGAGCTACCAGGCGCACTGGAAGAGCACCGTCAGCGCCACGGTCTCAGTGGCCGTGCGCCCGAACGTGCTCTTCTCCGCGGCCCACGGCTACGGCTCGGTCAAGGTGAAGACCGCCGGCTCGCTCGAGGGCCGCAAGGTGTACGTGCAACGCTTCACGCGATTCGACGAGTGGGTCAAGATGAAGCAGGTCGTCCTCGGCCGGAGCTCGGGCAGGTTCTTCCACCTGCGCCTGCCGCGCGGCCGCTACGTCCTGCGTGTCTTCATGTCGTACAACCAGGTCGGCGCGGGCTACCTGGACGGCTTCAGCCGCGCGGTCGTCTACCGGCGCAAGTAGCTCCTGCGGATACGCCGCGCGGATAGCCTCTCCGCGCGGTGTATCCGATCGTCGTCTTCCTGCTCGACGGGCTCGGTGACCGGGCACACGAGGCCCTGGGCGGGCGAACCGGGAACGAGGCCGCGGCCACGCCGAACCTCGACGCGCTGGCTGCCCAGGGCTCCTGCGGGCTGCTGTACGCGGTCGGCCCGGGGCGCGCGCCTTCGAGCGAGGTCGCGCACTGGTCGTTGCTCGGCTACCGGCCGGACGAGTTTCCGGGACGCGCGGTGTTCGAGGCGCTCGGGCGCGGCCAGGAGGTCAGCTCGGAGCACGTCTTCGCCTACGCCGCGCTGCGACCCGCCGAGCGGCGGGACGGCGGCTGGTGGCTCATCGGCCGGCCCGACCCCGGCCGGGACGCCGACGAGGCACAGCGGCTGGTGGAGCGGTGTGACGGGATCGAGGCGGACGGGCTCGTGTTCTCGCTTGCGCACGTCTGGCGGGGCGAGGCCGTGCTGCGGATCTCCGGCGGGGCGGACGAGCGCGTCACCGACACGGACGCGTTCTTCCGCGCGTGGCATCCGATGCTGCGGCCCCAGCCTCTCGTGCTCGAAGCCGAGCGTACTGCCCGTGCCTGCGAAACGTGGACGCACGAGGTGATTCGCCGGCTCGACGGCGAGCGTTTCAACGTGATCACTCTCAAGTGGTTCGGCCGCCCGCGCGCCGTCCCGACGTTCCTCGAGCGCCATGGCGTCGCGGGCTCGTTCGCAGCCGACTCGGCTTTCCTGCGTGGTCTCGGCGCCTCGCTCGGGCTCGAACCGCTCGACGCACCGGAGACGGACGACCCGGTGGTGGACCTCCGCGCCAGGGTCGAATTGGCCCGCGCGCGGCTGGACGCGGGCGAGACGTTCGTCTTCTGTCATCAGAAAACGACGGACGCAGCGGGGCATACCAAGGATCCGCAGATCAAGCAGGAGACGATCGAGCGGCTCGACGGGGCGCTCTCGAGCCTGCCCACGGACCGCGCGATCGTCTGCGTGACGGGCGATCACGCGACGCCGCCATCGCCGGAGGTGATCCACTCCGGTGACCCGGTTCCTCTTCTCGTAGCGGGCCCAGGCGTCCGCCGCGACGGCGTCGAGCGGTTCGGGGAGCTCGACTGCGCGGCAGGAATCCTCGGGCAGCTCCGCGGGCCGGACTTGATGCCGGTGTTGCTCAACGCCGCCGACCGGCCGCTCTTCCTCGGGTCGCGCCCAACTCCCTTCGACGGGGCCGATGGGTACCCCGCCGTCCTGGAGGCTCTCTCCTGATGCACCTCGAAACGGCGGGCGCTCGTCTCAGGAGCCTCGAGCTCTCGCCCGGGCGGTTCCTTCAGGTCTCGCTGGCGTCTGTCGGGGCTCTCTGGCTGATCGTGCTCACCGGCGCGGCGGTTCGGCTGACCGACTCGGGGCTCGGCTGCCGCCACTGGCCGGGCTGTGAGAAGGGCCACCCGCTGCCCGCCAAGGACTACCACGCATACATCGAGTTCGGAAACCGGGTGGTCGGCGGGGTGACGATCGTGATCGTCTTGCTCGGGGCCCTCGCCGCCGGCCGGACGCCGGCACTGCCGCGCTGGGCGCGCAGGCTCGCCCTCGCGGTCTTCGCAGGGACTCTGGCCCAGGCGCCGCTCGGCTACCTCGCGGTCAAGACCGACCTGCGCTGGCCGGTCGTGGCTGCACACCTCTTGCTCTCGATGGTCGTCCTCGCCGGGGCGGTCGTGCTCGCGCTCGAGGCCTTCAACGTCGCCGACGGCCGCGGCGAGCCGCTCGTGCCGCTGGAGCTCCGGCGGCTGGGCCTCGTCGTGGCCGCGGCGGGCCTCACCCTGCTCGTGACCGGCACGCTCGCCACAGCCGGCGGCCCACACTCGGGCGGCGGCGCCCAGCACGTCAACCGGCTCTGGCGGCTCCAACCGCTCGTCTTCGTGCACGCTGCGGCTGTCGGCGTCTTCGGTGTCGGGCTGGTGTTCGTGCTCGGCTACCTTGCGGCTCGGCGGGAGCGCACACCACGCCTGTTCCGGCTGGGATTGGGTGTCCTCGCGCTCCTGCTCCTGCAGATGGTGATCGGCGAGATTCAGTACCGCACGCACGTGCCATGGCCACTCGTGCTCGTTCATGTCGGCGTCGCCGGGGCGGTCTGGGCTGTCCTCGTCGGCTTCGTCACAGTCCTGTGGCGTCCGCCGGCCTCGCTCGTGGCGGGCCGCACGTAGACTGAACCCATGGCCGGCGAGCTCCGTGTGCACCGACGGCCGGACCTCACCCGGCCTATCTTGATCGCTGCTTTCCGCGGCTGGAACGACGGTGCGCAGGCCGCATCGCTCGCAGCCGGCTACCTCGCGAAGACCTGGGAGGCCGAGCGGTTTGCGGACCTTGATCCCGAGGAGTTTTTCGACTTTCAGGCGACCCGACCGCACGTCTCCCTCGAGGAGGGTCTGACGCGGCGAATCGACTGGCCGGAGACAGCCTTCTACCACGCTCGCCTCGAGGGGCTCGACCGCGACATCGTCCTCCTGCTGGGGATCGAGCCGAATCTGCGCTGGCGGACGTTCACCGAGCTTCTTGTCGGGCTCACACGGGAGCTGGGCGTCGAGCTGATGATCACTCTGGGCGCGCTGCTGGCCGATGTGCCCCACACGCGCCCTTCGCCGGTGACCGGGAGCGCGAGCGATGCCGACCTCGTCCGGCGGCTAGGCCTCTCGGCATCACGCTACGAGGGCCCGACGGGAATCGTCGGCGTCCTTCACGATGCTTGCAAGCGTGAGGACATCCCCTCCGTGAGCCTGTGGGCGGCCGTGCCGCACTACGTCTCGCTGACGCCGAGCCCGCGGGCGGCGGTCGCGCTGTGCGAGCGGCTCGGCGATGTGATCGAGGTCGAGATCGACGTAAAGGAGCTCGAGGAGGCGGCGCGGAACTACGAAGAGCAGGTCAGCGAGGCAGTCGCCTCAGACGAGGAGACGGCGTCCTATGTCGAAGAGCTCGAGCGGCGCGTCGACTCGCTCGAAGAGGAGGCGTCCGACCTGCCTTCAGGCGACGCCCTGGCCGCGGAGTTGACGCGCTTCCTGCGCGAGCGCGAGGAGAACGGCGGCCAGGACGCCGCCCGCGGGCAGTAACGCGTTTCCTGCGAGAGCTAGCCGAACGTAAAGGCGTAGGCCGAGATCCCCGGAGTGAAGAGGAGCTCGAGCAAGCCGTCGCGCTCCGCCGGGTAGCGGAGCAGCGTGTAGAGCCGGCTGAGGCCCCGGACCCGGACCGTCTGGATGGGCTTTCCGTCGACCAGGACTTGGAGGCGCCCGCTGCCGCCGAGGACGAGGTAGACGTCCTGGGCGTAGAACCGGAGGCGCAGCCGAGCGCCAAGTCCTGACACGATCCGTTGCCGCTCGACGCGCCAGTGACCGTCGTAGGCGAGGGAGTCCGGCGGCATGCTCGGGGGGAAGTGATACAGCGCCTCCCGGTTCGGGTAGAGCTGTGACCCCGCATAGCGCTGGAGCCTCTCCCAGCCGAGGTAAGACTCCGGCGTCATGGTGAAATGCCTCGGAGTCGTATCGGCAACTGAGGCGAGCTGCGCCGTTGCTCGTTTGCCCAGTAGCGTGCGGATCGTCTGCTCGGTCCCGGTGTAGTCGCCCTCACCTTCCTTGATCTCTCGGATGTGCCCGCGCCGGTCGATCAGGTATTCGGTCGGCCACGCGGCGTTCCGGTATGCGTTCCAGGTCGCGGCGCGGTTGTCGACCGCGACCGGGTAACGGACACCGAGTTCCCTCGCTGCGCGCCAGACGTTGGAAACAACGTGCTCGAAGGCGAACTCGGGAGTGTGGACGCCGACGATGACGAGCCCAGCCCTGCGGTAGGCCCCGTACCAGGCCTTCAGGTGGGGGAGGGTCCGAAGACAGTTGATGCACGAGTACGTCCAGAAGTCGACCAGCACGACCTTGCCGCGGAGCGCCGAGATCCTGAGCGGCCGAGAATCGAGCCACGCGGAGATGCCGGTGAAGTCGGGCGCGCGCCCATAGTCCGGGAGGGTCGGACCGGATTGCGATACGACGCAGCGCTGGTGGAGCTTCGTACGCACAGAGCACGCCCGCTCGGCCCCCTGCAGCCCTTGGGTGTAATCGCCGATCCGTCGTTGGAGCGACGTGTCGACGCCAAGGGCAATCAGCAGGGCGGCGACGGCGATCACGCCTCCGAGCGCGATCCGCAGCCCGCCGACATGTGTCCTGAACGCGCGTAGCCGCTCGAGGCTTCGCCGTGCGCCGATTGCGATCAGCAGTAGCGGCAGCGCGGCGCCGGCCGCGTAAGCGATCGCAAGACCGGCACGCTGCGCTCCCGACGTGCTCGCGGTCTCGCCTGCGACCGCGCTCAGGATTGGGCCACCACAGGGCGTGAAGACGAGCCCGAGGCTGGCCCCGAGCAGGAAGCCGCCGCCGAGGTCGCCCGCCGGACGCCTGCTGAGCCGCGCCAAAGGCCGTTCCAGGAGCCGGCCGACCTGCGGCACGATCAGGGTCGCCGCAACGAGGAAGAGCAGCCCAATCGAGACCTTGCGGAGCAGGTCCTTCGGGAGCCCCAGGTGGTCGAGAAGCCACGTCAGGGCGACGAGCGACACGACGAAAGTCGTGACGAGGCCCGCGATGATCGCGTACGGCCGCCGCCGCCCTCCGCTCGCTCCCCCGGCGAAGACGATCGGCAGCACGGGGTAGGCGCAGGGCGAGATCGCGGTGACGATTCCCGCGAGAACGGCGGTGCCGTACAGAAGCATTCGTTACGAGGCTAGTCGCGAGTGGACGCTGGGCGTTACGCTTCGGCAGCCGAAGCGGTTTCCGGATCTCGCCCCGGTGCCTGCTGCGTCCCGGCCTCGCCGTTCTGAGGCCGCTGTGCCTGCTGGCTCTTCTTCTTGCGCTTGCGCCGCCGCCGACGAGAGCGCCCCGACTGCGCCTTGGGCGCGGGCAAGTTGTCGGCGAGCGCGGTCGCGACCTCGTGGATCGTGCCGAGCCGCTCCCGGGCCGCGTCGATCAGCTGGTTCGCACGCGGCGTGTAGCCCTCCGCGGAAGCCAGCAGCGCGGCGCCCACCTCACGCGGCCGTTCGAGCGCCGCATTGACGAGTTTCGCGGCATTCTCCTCGTGCCGGTGGCCGCGCGAGTTCGCGAGGGCGCCGAGCAGGCGCTTTGCTTCCGGAAACTCGCCGCTCGCGCGGCGGTCCTGCACCTTGCGCGTCGCGCGCGCCAGCCGCCAAGTCCAGCGGGCGAGGATCTGCTCCGGCGCGTCGACCTTCCCCTCGCCGAGCGCCCGCAGCAGCGTGCGTACGCCGTGTGCTCGGTCCTTCTCCCAGGTCGGCGCCTGCGTCACGAGCGTGACCAGGTCGTCGAAGCTTGCGCGGTCGACCGTCATCGAGACTCGGTCTGCGAGCGCGGTCAGGCGGAGGCGGCGATTCGGGTTCTCGGCGGCGCAGGCCATCAGGAACTGCTCGAGCGCCGCCTTGCTGGCCTTTCCCTCTGTGAACTTCTTCACGAACTCGATGCGCTCGTCGAAGCGGACGTTGCGTCCGGCGATCGTCGCCCAGTAGAGCTGCTCGTCCTCGTCGAGGAACCGCGGGTCGACGCGCTGCCACTCCCGCGTGATGACCGCTAGTCGTCGCTTGACGTCCGGGGTCACGGGAACGAGCCAGGGCGCCGGCGACAGCTTCCGGCGCGCACGCCGCTGGATCCGCCGGCGCGGGGCGGGTGTGACACGAGCGCCCTCGCGATAGAAGTCGGCGTCGAGCAGGCTGTGGAGCGAGACCACGCGCTCGCTGTGGGTTGCGCCCTTGGGCACGAAGTCGATCACGACCCCCGCTTCCTTGCGAGGGTGCATTCGCATGATCCGGCCGATCCGCTGCTGGTAGACACGGCGCGAGGCCGTCGGGGCGAGATGCATGCACACTGTCGCGCGCGGGGAGTTCCAGCCCTCGGCGAGCAGCATCGCGTTGATGAGCACGTTGATCTCACCACGCTCGTACGCGGCGAGGGTCTCGGCGAGCTGTACGGGCGGTGTCTTGCCGCTGACCGCCTCGGCCTTGAGCCCTGCAGCGCGAAACTCCTTCGCGAGGTTGTAAGCGTGCTCGACTCCGGCGGCGTAGACGATGCCCGGCGTGTTTTCGAAGCGGTCGCGGTACAGACTTGCAGCGGCCTGGTTGAGAGCCTTGTGGTCGAGGACGGCGGCCAGCGCACGCTCCTCGAAGTCGCCGCCCACGATCGGGACGGACGAGATCGCGGCGGCCGGCGGGACGCGCAGGCAGCGCAGCGGGGCAATCAGTCCTCGACGCGCAGCGTCGCCGAGCGGGAGCTCGTCGATCGACGCCGGGAAGACGTCCGAGACCTGCTTGGCGATCAGCTGCTCGGTCGCCGTCATGCCGATGTAGATCGGCTCCGAGAAGCTGCGGATCGCCTTGCTCGTCTTCTCGCCGAGCGCGGTGTGAGCCTCGTCGCAGATCACGAGGTGGTAAGCGCCCGGGTCGAGGTCGTCCCAGTGGCGGGCGAACCAGGCATACGTCTGAACCGTCACGGGGTTGGGCCTCGGAGGCGTCCGGCCCTTCTCGATGGCGTCCGCGAAGCGGTCCCCGTAGCCCTCGTCCGTCAGCTCGCGGTGGAACTGGGTCACGAGCAGGCGGCGGTGTGTGAGGATCAGGACGCCGAGCGTGCGCGCGGCCTCGACGAACCCGGCCGCAGCAATCGTCTTGCCCGAGGCTGTCGGGTGGCGGAAGCGGTAGCGCCTCGTCGCTCCCGGATCCTTGCCGACGTGCGCCTCCGGCACCTCGAGCTCCTCCGGCCGCTCGTCGAGGTGGACACCTTCGTCTTCGTCCTCCTCCGCCTCGAGCTCCGCGGCAGCATCCTCGAGCATGGCGGCGCCGTTGCCGTTCAGCTCAGCCTCGACCTGGGTGGCAGCGATGAGCTCGGTCAGCATGCCGGCCAGCGCATCGATCTGATGGCGCCGCAACTCGGTGCCGGACGCAAGCTTGGGGGGACGCTCGCTGAGGACGCGCTCCAGGCCGAGCATGAGCGCGTACCGGATCTTCCAGCCGTAGGACGGCTCGCGTGCTCCTTCGTCGATCTCGGCCAAGGCGTCGTCCAGCGCTCGCCGGCGGGCGGTCCCGGGTGCGAGAACGGTGCCGGGCTCTTCATCCGGATGGAGAAAGGGCTCCCCGGCCCATGCTTCGGCCCGGAGGGCGGCGGCGCTAAGGCCGTCCGCAGCCTCCGGCGCTAGCGTCGGCTGCTCGGTCGCTTCTTGCATGTCTGGCAGCACCTCCAGTGCTGCCGAATCTCAGAAGAGCGCGCTCGTGATGATCCCCTAGGCGAGCGTCGCAAACACAGCATAGCCGATCCTGAGCCCGCCTAGGTAGACCCGCCAAGCACTCCTACTAGAGCGGCGTTCCGCTGCTCCCCAGCCCGCCGAAGATGGCAAACGGGTTCTGGGGAGCTACTTCCCAAACGAGCTCGCCGCCAGGCTCGACCTCGCCGTGCAGCCGCTGTGCCAGCCGTCGCGCCTCTTCCTCGGAGGTCGCGCCGACTATCAGGTAGCGGAAGCGGCGCACAACGCTGTAGCCCGCGCGTTCCAGCTCGTCTGCTTGCCTTCGGGCCTCGTCGTGGGAGTCGTACTCGACCCGCACCTCCCAGGGCGCGTAGCCGCGATCCAGCTCTTCCTCCTCCCAGGTCTCTTGCGGCGGCTCGCCGGACCAGCGCTCCTCGTCGTGGAGCCAGCGCTCCACCTCCGACGCACGGGCCTCGATGCCCTCCTCCGCGAGCTCGGCTTCGACGACACGCAGCGCCCGCTCGGCCTGCCCTTGTGTCTCGGCGTAGACGTAGATCACGTTGCCGTCTCGCGAGACGGCCAGGCGGTGACCCTCCAACTCCGCCGCCAGGCGTTTCGCCTCGTCGGACCCCAGGTCGAGACCGAGGCGTCCGAGCAGCGTCTCCACGTTTCCCTCCTCGGGCAACTCGATCCGGATCCGCCAGTCGTCTCTCATCTGATCGGCGCTCGCACTCCGCCTTTGGCGAGTGGGCGCTCGAACATCTTCTACGAAACGCCGGTCCGGCGTGGGCCGCGAATCGGCACAGACTCGGCACAATCGCGGCACTCCTGTGTGCGCGTTTGGCCGATACGATCGCAGCGGGGAGGAGGTCGGCTGTGCCTAAACCAGAGGCAACCGCGAGGGAGGACTGGACGGCGCACCTGGCGCGGGAGGAAGCTCGCTACGAGGCTGGAGAAGCTCGCCTCGCTGCGGCCTCAGATAAAGACGCGCGTGATCCGGACGCGTGGCAGCGCCAGCTGACGCGCCTCGGCAACGCCGCCGGCGGGGCAGGCCTGGCGCTCCTGATGCAGGGCCGCCGCGCCGAGGCGGCGGACTGGTTCGAACGTGCCGCCGAGCGCTATCGAGAGAGCTTCGCCGACGCACCGCCCGGCAGCTGGGGCCGGCCGATCGGCGCCGTCAAGGCACTCGTCCTCGCAGGCGACTGGCCCGAGGCAGAAAATGCCGCCCGCTGGGCGCTCGAGACGGGTGCGCCTGGGGCCGAGTCGCCGATCGGCCGTTACGCCGCCGCGCTCGCGCTCCTGGTGCTCGGCCGCGACAGCGAGGCCCGTACGCATGCCGACACCATTCGCACGAGCGACGGCTTCCCGCACGACGTGGGCGACGCGCTCGCCTTTCTCGCGGCACAGGATGTCGCCGGCTACACGGCGGCCGTCGAGGTGGTACTCGAGTCGTTCGAGACCCGCGACGAGTATCTGGAAGACCTTCCCGTCGCCGACACGGTGATCGTCCTCCAGGCGCTCGCAGAGCGCCGGGGCATGGCGGCCGAGCTCAGCTCGGCGCTCCTCCCTTAGCCGAGAGACGTCGTCGGGGGATGGAGAACCGCTGTGATGATCAACGGCTCTGCGTGCTCGTCTTCAGCGTCGCGCACCTGCTCAACGAGCTCTGTGATCAGCTCGATGCCGCGCTCCGGTGGAATCCGCGCCGTTACCTGAGCCGAGCGGAACCTGCCCTCCGGGCCGTGCTCCGTCCAGCCCCGCTGCACCTCGTCGAGCATCGCGGCCCTCAGGTCGCTGGTCAGCCCTGAGGCCAGCAGATCCGGCGCGACGCGAAGGGTCCTGGCGACGGCCCGATACGGCTTCTCGCGGCCCCGGCCCGTGCCGGCACGCGCGATCAGCCCGGCGCGGAGGAGCATGCGCACATGGAAGTGGAGGTGGCCGGGATCGACCCCGAGCTTGTCGGCAAGCTCCCGGTTCGTCAGGGCGTCATCGCCGCTCGTTCCGAGCATCTCGAGGACGCGGAGCCGCATTGGGTGGCCGAGCGCCTTGAGCTGCTCTGGGCGGTCGAGCACGAGGACGTCGAGGATTGGGGCGGCTTCGGGGTGTTCCACCGGCCCCTATATATACGCGCCCGGGTCGCGTTGTCTAGGCTCGCAAACGCGAGGACGCGGCCGCGTCCGCGACTACCCGCGTGCGGCCGTCCGCGGAGCGAATCAGGCTCGCGGGCGTGCTGCGATCTGGTGGGCGCGCGAAAGCACGCTCGACGGCATCGGCTTTTTCCTCCCCGGTGACGAGGAACATGACTTCGGGCGCTGAGCAGAGCATCGGGATGGTCATGGTGACGCGGTCGACGAACGGCTCGAGCTTCGCCTCCGCCGGAATTGCGCGTCTCGACCGCTCGTCGAGCGTCGGCTCGTTCGGGAAAAGCGAGGCGGCATGACCGTCCGGCCCGAGGCCGAGGAGCACGAGATCGAGACGGGCATCCTGCAGCTCCTCGTCGTACTCCTCGGCCGCAGCATCCGCTCCGAGCTCGCCTCGGATGCGTCGCACCTCCGCCGGCC
>JBARRQ010000099.1:0-26289 GCA_049644305.1 Gaiellaceae bacterium | reverse complement strand
CTACATGGACTCCCTTCTCGGCCGGCTCCGCGAAGCCGGGTTCTCAGCCGAGACGACCTACCACGGCTACCACGTCCTCGACGGGCACATCTTCGGCTTCTCGCTCTGGGAGGCGAGCCACTCCTACAGCGATGCGGACGCCGCGGACATGATGGCGGCGTTCGAGCAGTCGATCACCGCCGAGGAGTACCCGCATCTCCGCGAGCACGGTGAGCAGCACTTCGCCGAAGGCCCGCATCACGACGTGAGCGCGTTCGAGTTCGGCCTCGACCTGATCCTGGACGGCCTGAAGAAGATCCGCACGGCGGCCTGAGGGCCTACCAGCCCGCTGCTCTCTAGGTGCGCTCGAGCCCGGCGCGACGAAAGCCGCGTCGCTTTGCTGCGCGCAACGCCGTGGCTGAGCCCTTGCGGCTCAGACCGGCGATCCCGGTCTCGTAGTCGGTGCAAGCGTCGCGCTCGACTCGCGCCTTCGCGTGCTCGACCTTGCCCGCTCGCGCCAGCGTTCTGGCCGCGGCCGTCCCCGTCGTCGCGTGCGCAAGAACGACCTCCCAGCCTCGGTCGCTTCCCGAGCGGAACCGGCACGTGGCGGTGGTAAAGCTCTCGTCGGCTCCGTAGGCGGTACCGACCGAGTTGTAGGCATCGACGCGGAAGTGGTAGGTCGTGGCCGGAGAGAGGCCGCCGAGTGTGGCGTTCACCGTCTGCTGCCCATTCGGCGTTGGGACATCAACCAGGTTGCTCGAGTCGCCGTAGCCCGTCGACCTGCCGAACTCGAACGCGTAGTTCGTCGTCGTTCCGTGCGGATCGACTAAGGCGGACACGTGCGCGCTCGTTGTAGTGATGGCCGTCACCGCCGGTGAGGGATAGCTGACCGTAGGAGCGGCGATCCGCACGACAATCGCCGCGTTGATCGTCGGCGGAACGTCGTCACTCACGCTGTAGTACATGAGCAGGCGCCCGTCGGGAAGTGTGACGAACGCGGGATTTCCGCCGGAGAGGTTCGCCAGCACCGAATTCGCGAAGGCGAGTCCGTCCAGCGATGATGCCGTCTGCATCGTGCCGCCGAACACTCCCATCGCGCCGACGAGCATGAGCGAGCTGTCGGGATTCGCCAAGGGCGCCGGGTTCCACTCCCCTGTGAGCCTGACCCCCGGCTCGAGCGTCCAGTCGGCGAGGTCGGACGACACCGCGCTGTAGACCTGCGGAGGCGGGTTTCCGGGTCCAGGCTGGTTCTGCAACGTGCTCACGTACATCCGGTAGCGGCCGTCGGCGAGCTTGACGATCCCGCAGCAGCTGAGTCCCCAGGCTCCCGGGTGCGGACTCCCACTCAACCTGAGACCCGGCTCGTCGGTGAAGCTGAGGCCGTCGGCGCTGATCGCGCTTGCGATTCCGTCCGGAGTGCCGCTGCTGTCTCTGTGCGGGGTGTAGAGGCGCCAGCGTCCGTCAGGTAACCGCTCGATGTGAGCACCGCTGGAGTTACCCGACCGCCGTCCGGGCTCGGACGTGAAGTGAAGCCCGTCGCTGGAGATCGCGCTGAAGACGCCCGACGCTTCTAGAGGCACGGCCGGACCGCTGACAATGTAATAGAGCCGAATCCGGCCGTCCGGGAGCACGGCCGCGGTCGGCCGCCACACGCCCTCCCCCGCGGGCAAGCCGAGCTCGGGCCCCGTGAGCACCGGACCCTGATCCTGGAACGTGAGCGACACCTCGCCCTGCGAGAAAGGGGCCGCCGAGCCGGAGAGCGCGAGCGTCACCAGCACGGTGACGAGCAGCGGAGCCGATCCACGAATCACCCGTGCCACCACCGCGCCGAGAGCACAGGTGGCAGAAACGCCGCGATCATCTCAAACAGAAGCCTGCACTCTGCCGACGTGCATGACAACCGAAGATGGGTGTCCGACACCGTTTGGCCCAGTTGCTGCTCTGGGGGCGGTCGGCGCTAGTAGCTAGCCGAAGTGACCCCAGTGGGTAGCAACGATGAGAAGCAAGCCGCTGATCGCGAGAGCGAGGCCCGCCACGATCGTCCTCGCGGAGGCGAGCTTGAACCGGGGGATCTGTGCTGCCGCCAGCCAGATACCTGCGAATAGGAGAAGCAGAAACCCGACTTCGGCGAGGCGTATACCCGTGTGATGTGCGAGACCGAGAACGAGGTTCATGCGGATGATTCTTCTCCGCGGCGGCCCCGGTGTCGAGGAGGGACGATTCCGACGCTGGCGCCGGCTCAGGTGACATTCCCGAACGCCGGCCCAGGCGCCGGATGGACGTCAGCCGTCAGGAGAGCGCGCGCTCGAGAGCAGCACGGTCTGTCGGTGCTCCATGCGCAGGGAGCACGACCTCGACCGGCAGCGCGAGCAGCGGTCGCAGCCCTTCGACGACCTGCTCGCGCGTAACGCCTTTCGTCAGCGAGTCCTGCCGGATCTCGAGGCCGCGACCGAAGTCCTGGAGCGCGTCGCCGGCGACGACCGCACGCCGGCTCTCGATCCAGAGCACGAGGTCGTTGCGCTCCCTTCCGGGAAACGCCTCGACTCCGACCGGAAGCCGATCGCCCGCCGCGTACCAGTGCGCCTCGCCGCCGTCCCCGGCGAGCAGCCAGGCGACGTCGGGGGAGCCGCCGGCAGCCTGCTCGGGAGTGACGCCGTACTTCCGGACGATGTCGTCCGCCGTGTCGGGCGTCGGGAGGAACACCGGCGCGCCAAGCCGATCCACAAGGCTCCGCGTGTCGCGCTCGTGCCACGGGGCAGTGAGCACGACCACCGGCTCGCGGTCGGCCGCAAGCTCGAGGATCTCGCTCGGCACGGCCAGCGGGTCAAAGAGGAGCAGGCGGGCCCCGTCGTCGATCGCGCACGACGACACCTCCTGCGGCCACCGCTCGCCCGGCGTCCAGTCCGGGTGTGGCGCCTGCCAGTGCCAGAGCCCAGCCTGTAGCTCGCGCACAGCGCCATGCTAGACGCGCGCCGACGGTCCGCACTAAGTCGGTTCGTGTAGCTTTGCGCGACATGGCCGAAGTCGTGCTCTTTCACCACGCGCAGGGACAGACAGCTGGATTCTTTGCGTTTGCCGACGAGCTCCGCGCCGCCGGACACACCGTCCACACCCCAGATCTCTATGACGGGCGGACTTTCCCCACCCTCGACGAGGGCGTTGCCTATGCCAGGCAGGTCGGCTTCGACACGCTCCCCGAGCGCGGCCGACTCGCCGCCGAGAGGTTGGCGAACGAAGTCGTCTATGCCGGGTTCTCGCTCGGGGCGATGCCGGCGCAGATGTTGGCTCAAACGCGTCCCGGCGCTAGGGGAGCCTTGCTATTTCACGCCGCTTTCCCGACCTCGGAGTTCGGTGGCCCCTGGCCGCAGGGCGTCCCGCTGCAGATCCACATGATGGAGGCCGACGAGTGGGTGCAGGAAGGAGACCTCGACGCCGCCCGCGAGCTCGACGAGACTATCGAGGGCGCAGAGCTGTTCCTGTACCCGGGCGATCGCCACCTGTTCGCTGACAACAGCCTCCCCGACTACGACGGAAAAGCCGCGGGACTGCTCACGGAACGCGTGCTCGCATTCTTGAAGAACGTCGAGTAGACCGAAGGCGACTCATCGCCCTTGTGCCTCGGCGACCGCGGCGCGGATTCGAGCGGCGCCCTCCGAGAGGATCGGGTCGCCATGCGGGTTCCAATCCTCCGTCGGCTCCCAGGCCGGGTGCGGCGCCAACCACCAGCAAAGGTCGCTCACCGCCGCAAGCGCACGCCGTCAGCTACCGGCGGGAAGGACGACGTTGCCATCGTCGTCCAGGCCAAAGCCCGGGTTGTGCGCAATCTCCCAGGCGTGGCCGTCGAGATCGCGGAAGACACCCGCGTAACCCCCGTAGAAGGTCTCCGCGGGCTCGCGCGTGATCTCGGCGCCGTTGCTGCGGGCCTGCCAAGAGTTACCAGGCTGACGCGCTGCTCCACGGTGCGAGGCTAACCGCCGATCAGTTCCTTGAACGCGGGCTCCTCGCGGATTGGATCGAAGTCCGAGTCGTCCTTCGCGTATTCGCGAAAACGCTCCGACATCTCAATCGAGTGCCGGAGGTGGTCGAGCGCCTCGGTCTTCCGGCCGGCGAGGGCCTCGCAGCAGGCGACGTTGTAGAACAGGCCGGCGTACTCCAGATGAGCCTCGACCAGCTCGCGTCCACGGTCGGCCGCCTCCGCGTACTCGCCCTTCTCGTAGAGAGGACGGAGCGGGGCCCAGAGCTCCCAGCCGTGGGGCTCGTACGCCTTGCCCGGGGTGCCGCCTAGCGCGATGATCGTCGTCTCCGCCTCCTCGGCGAACGCCGTTCGCCTGACGCCTGGGCGGGCGAAGACGAGCGTGCCCGCGGGCGCGTCGACCCGCTCGCCGTCGAGCTCGAACGTCGCGCGACCCTGCTGGACGACATAGAGCTCCTCGTCCTCATCCGATTCATCGTGCTCGTTGATGATCCGGTCGCCTTCGTTATGACCGGTCCACGCGTTGACGCCGAAGGCCGTGATACCCAGATGGTGCCGGACGGGTCGATATGGACAGCGCCCGTCGTCCTGCTCCTCGATCTCGTCGAGATGCGCGACCGCATAGCTACTCATCAGACCCCCTTCGGGTCGTCGTCACTTCGCCGCGATCGTATCCAGCCCGAGCCAGGAGGCCAGGTCCTCCAGCTCGGCCTGCGCGGCCTTCGTCATCGTGCGCGTGAACTTCACGTCCTCGTGGATTGCGTTCACACGTAGGACGGAGGCCTTGCGGTCCGCGATGGCGTCCACCTTCCCGACCAGCCGATCGCCATGGAGTATCGGAAGAGCGAAGTAGCCCCAGCGACGCTTGGCCGCGGGCTTGTACATCTCGAGTGTGTATTCGAAGTCGAACAGCTCCTGGGCGCGGAGCCGGTCGTGCACGAGCCGGTCGAACGGCGACAGCAGCGCGGTGCGCCCCTCGAAGTCCTCGCCGAGCCTGGCTGGATCGACGCGCCACTCGCCCTTCGTGCCCTCGACCACGGCCGGCTCGCCGGCCTCGCCTACGTCGCCCGGCTCGACCGGCATAACGGTGGTCTTCTGCCGGGCGATGCCGAGCGCGGCGAGCCGCCGCTCGTTCTTGATCCGCTCGGCCTCTTCGACAGAAGGCACGACGACGTCGGCGGGATACACCCGCTCGGCCAGGTCCCACAGCCGCTGCCGCCCGATGCGCCCGGCGATCGCGACCTCACCGCGCATCATCAGGAACTCCAGCATCTGGGTGACGTTGCGGCTGTTCGTCCACCCGGTCGAGGCCCACGGCACCGCGCATGTGTCCGGGATGTCGCGTGAGGTCAGTGGCCCGGAGCTCCCGAGCAGGTCGAGAATGTCGCGCCGGAAGGAGTCGTTGTCGCGGAGCCAGGTCCGTGGTCGTTCGTGGCTGGGCCAGTCGGCCGTGCGGGCAAGGTAGAGGCCCAGGTCGCTCATCGGCCGCACCAGCGCGTTGTGCTCGAACAGCGTGCGGTCCTGCTCCACGGCCTGCTGGAGGTCGGCCGGCTGGTATGCCGAGCCAAGACGGCTCCAGGCGACGAGGTCCGCGCTGGGCGCGACGGCCGCGGTCGGGTCGAGCTGGAGCAAGGTCAGTTGCTTCACGACGTCGAGCAGTGCCGCGGGCCGGGGCGCGTCGAGCAGCTGTGCGCGAATGGCGATGCGCCGGGCTTGGGCCTTGGTGAGCCGGTGCATATCTAGAAGTCGATCCGCATCACGACTCGGCGGAGGGTCGGGTGACTGACCTCGGTGAAACCGGCCGCCTCGAAGATGCTGCGGCTGCCGACGTGGAGCTCTCCCCAGGTGATCTCCTGGCCGGGCTGGGTGATCATCGGGTAACCCTCGAGGGCACGTGCGCCGCGCTGCCGCGCGAAGTCGACGGCGGCGCGCGCGAGCGCACGGCTCACGCCGCGGTGGCGGAGACCCGTGCGGGTGACGAAGCAGGTCGCGGCCCAGACGCGGTCGTCGGTCTTGTCTTCCGTTCGGCCCGACCAGGGGACGCGGCCAAGACGCACATAGGCGCTCCGCGGTTCGACCGCGCACCAGCCGGCGGGCTCGCCGTCGAGGAAGGCGACGAGGCCACTCGTCGTCACCGCCTTGGGCTGGCCGCAGGCGGTCTGCTCGCGCAGGCGCCTGGCGCGTTCTTCCACGGGGACCGCGCCCGAGTCCCACTCCCGGCCACGGCTCTTGAAGCGCTGGCACCAGCAGCCGGAGTGATAGCCGCGCCCGCCGAGCACGGCTTCGAGATCTTCCCAGCTCGCTTCGTTGGCCGGGACGACCGCGACGGAGGGCGTAGTCGCTGCGTCGGCCATTCGGAGACCGTACTGCACGGTTGGGAATACTTCGTTGGTGCCGAACGAGCGGAGCCGGCAGCTGCGGGACCTCGCCCAACACGTCGCTGATGCGCTCCCGCTCGAGGTGGCTGAGGAGGTGGTCTTGACCGGCAGCGTGTCGCTCGGCGTCGCTGATGAGATCTCCGACATCGAGATGCTCATCGTCACGCCGGAGCAGATGGAGCTGGCCGAATGCTTCGAGCTCGCTCGGGCTGCGGGGCTGGAAGAGCTCGACACCTGGGGCGATCAATCGACTCCGACAAGGAAGGTTTCCGGGTTCCTCGAGGGTGTCCCCCTTGAGCTCGTCTGGTGGTCGCGGGAATACGCGGAGTCCTCAATCGATTCGTTCTTCGCCCCCAGCGACATGTCATCGGGCGCTGACGCGATCGCTCACGGCGTTGCGCTGCGGACGTCGGGATCGCTGTCGCGGTGGCAAGCCCGGCTCAGCGAGTATCCGGAGGAGCTCGCGAGGGCGCGGATCGAGGACGCCGCTCTGACGTGGGGCGGTTTTACGCCCGCGGGGTTGCTGACTGTCGCCCGCCCGGGTGAGCGGCTCTCGCGCACGGAGCGGATGGTCGACGATGCCTCGCGTGTCCTCCGCATCGTCTTCGCGCTCAACCGGGTCTGGCTGCCGACGAACAAGCGTCTCGCGGCACGCGTAGCGTCGCTCGCAGTGAAGCCTGCTCGACTCGCGGAGAGAATCGAAGAGGCGTTCTCAGAGCCAGACCCGCGGCGCGCCTTGCTGGTCATGACCGAACTGCAATCGGAGACCGTCGCTCTCGCACCGGATGGCCCGAACGTGAACCGGGCGCGCCGGTGGCTGGCGGCGGCTGCGAACCTGCTCTCCTCCGGGGAAAGCTAGGTTCGGTCGAGCCACGGAGGCGGCGGGAATGTCACCCGACGGGCGTCGCCCGTCGGCGCTGGCTTCTCTGGGAAAGATCCTGGCGTGGAATCGGTGTCGGACACCTTTCGGCGTCAAGGGCATCTTGCTCCAACTTTGCGATGTTTTCTCCACAGCCTGGCTCGCCGCCGATGCCGGCTTTGCCGGCGTCGGCTCACTGCGGCAGGTCGCTAGAACAAGAAGTCGCTCGAAGTCGTCAGGGCTCCGCGCCAGCGGAGCCGGACTTCGAGCGACGATGGAGGCGGCGGGAATCGAACCCGCGTCCGCAATCGCCCCGAACAGAGCCTCTACAAGCTTAGGCTGCCGTTGAATTTCGCCCGCCGGCCGGTTGGCAGCCGACCAACCGCCGGGCTAGCCATCCTTTGGTGTCGCGCTTCGGGCGATTGGCTCTCCCTAGGCGCCGAGCCCGTTTCTGACGCCGCTACCCGAGCCACGGGCCGAGCTCGGAGCGACGCGCATCGCTACGGGTTAGGCAGCGATAGCGAGTGCGGAGTTGTCCTTCGCACTTGCATTGGTTCCCGGTTGTTTTACGAGGCCGACCGGGGACCTCGGCTTGCAGCTCTGCCGGAGAACCGACCACGTCGAAACCAGGTCGCCCCCGTATGTGTGTACGTATTGTAGCTGCGTGACCGAGATTTCCCCCTGCGCCGACGAGGCCGAGGAACAGGCGTCGCTGGACGTCTACAACGCCGTCTGGTCGCACGACGCAGTCTCGATGGACGAGGTTCGTTCCTTCAAGACCACCGTGACCGCCTACGTCGACTACCTGGCCCGGATCGACGGCGAGCCGGTCGGCTCGGCAGTGGGCGTCATCCAGCCGCAGAGGCCCGATCACGTCTTCGTGCTCGCTGGGGTTCTCCCAGAGCAGCGTGGCCGGGGCATCGGCTCCGCGTTCTACAAGGCGCTCTCGGAGTGGACCGCCGAACGAGGCCTCACCGAGCTCGAGGTCGCGCTGGCCGACGACGACCCCGAGAGCCTTGGGTTCGTACAGAAGCGCGGCTTCACGGAGGTGCGGCGCGAGCCGGGCCTCGTGCTCGACCTGACCGAGCTCGACCCGCCCCCGGTAGAGCCTCCCGAAGGCGTCGAGATCCTCACGTGGGCGGAGCGGCCGGACCTCGCTCGCGGCATCTACGAGGTGGCGCTCGAATCGCTGGCGGATATCCCCGGCGACGAGGATGACGTGCAGGAGCCGTTCGAGGACTGGCTGGCGCACGACATGCAGGGCTCCGGCGATCTTCCGGAGGCGACCTTCGTCGCGCTCGCCGGAGATGAAGTGATCGGCTACGCCAAGTTCTCCCTCACCGCCGCGCAGCCCGTGACGGCGCATCACGACCTGACCGGGGTGAAGCGCTCCTGGCGGGGGCGCGGCGTCGCGCGGGCGCTCAAGGCGACGCAGATTCGCTGGGCCAAGGAGAACGGCTACGAGGAGCTTCGCACCCGCAACGAGCAGCGCAACGAGCCGATCCGGCGGCTGAACGCGCACTTCGGCTACAGCCCGGCGCCAGGGCGGATCTACCTTCGCGGGCCTGTCAAGACCTCAACCGCGTGAAGCTCGCCCCCTCCGAGGCCGAGATGATCCGCTCCGAGCGACTCGACCTGGTGTGGCTCAGGCCCGACACAATCTCCTCGCTGCTCGAGGGCCGCCGCGACGAAGCCGAGCGCCTCGGCGGTTTTGCGCTCCCGGAGGACTGGCCCGATGACCACGACCGTCGCTTTCTCTCGTTTCGGCTTCGACAGGCGACCGAGGATCCCGCGCAGTCACCCTGGCTCGTCCGCGCGATCGTCCTGCGCGGAGAGACCCGCCCGATGATCGGGCATATCGGCTTCCACGGCGGGCCCGGAAGGAATTCGCGGCGCGATCCGGACGCGCTCGAGGTCGGCTACACGATCTTCGAGGAGTTCCGGCGGCGGAGGTACGCCACGGAGGCGGTTCAGGCGCTGCTGGGCTGGGGCCAGGAGCGAGGCGTGTGGCGCTTCATCGCGTCGGTCGGGCCGGAGAACCAACCTTCACTTGCGCTCGTAAGACGGCTCGGTTTCCGGGAGGTCGGCCGCCACTGGGACGACGAGGACGGCGAGGAGCTCGAGTTCGAGCTCGTGACAGAGATCAACGCCGGCTCTTGAGCTCGCGCTCGATCCGGCGCTTCGTCTCGCGCTCTGCGATGTCGCGACGCTTGTCGCGCACCTCCTTCCCGCGGGCAAGCGCGAGCTCGACTTTGACACGGCCGTCCTTGAAGTAGAGCCGTGTCGGCACGAGCGTGAGCCCCCGCTCGGCGACCTTCGAGGAGAGCTGCTCGATCTGGCGCCGGTGCAGGAGCAACTTGCGGTCGCGGTCCGGGTCGTGCGGCTCGACCGAAGCCTGCTCGTAAGGCGGGATGTGGACCCCCACGAGCCAGAGCTCGCCGTTGCGCGAGTCGGCGTAGGCGCGCTGCAGAATCGCGTGTCCCTGGCGCAGCGACTTCACCTCGCTCCCGGTCAGCGAGAGCCCCGCCTCGACGCGCTCGAGCAGCTGGTACTCGTGCCGCGCACGCCGATTCTCCGCGATCAGCTTTTCGCCTGAGCTCCGTGCCATGCGCTCGATTGTAGGTCGTGACACTTTCGGCTCAGTCGCGTTTCACACCGGCGCGGATTTCCTCGTTACGCTCGTTGCGGGGAGGAGGCCAGGGGTACCAGCGCAGCGACACGGCGGTTTTAGCCCTGAACACCGGGAGCAAGCTCGATTTTGCCTTCGTTTCGCCGGATCTCCTGCACGCGCACGTCGATCGGGTCACCCAGGCGGTACCTGAGCCCGCCGCGGCGGCCGACGAGCGCGGTGCCCAGCGCGTTCAGCTCGAAGTAGTCGCCGGCAAGGCGACGCGCGGGGACGAACCCCTCGAAGACGTCGTCGAAGCGGGCGAACAGGCCTGACGGGATCAGCCCAACGATCTCGCCCTCGAGGACAGCCTCCCAGCCCAGCTCGAACAGGCGCCGCTCGAGCAGCCAGGCAAGGCAGATCTCGTCTGCGCGGTACTCGAGTTGCGAGGCGTAGCGTTCCCAGGTCGAGGCGTGTTCCGCCAGCTCTGGAAGATCTTCGGGGAGCGGCTCTTCCGAGACGCCGAGCTCGCGCAAGAGCGCGCGATGGCAGACGAGATCGGGATAACGCCGGATCGGTGACGTGAAGTGGCAGTAGGCCGGGCTTGCAAGGCCGGAGTGGCCCAGGTTGTGGGGGTCGTAACGGGCTTGCTTGAGCGCCTGGAGCACGAGAGCCGGGAACGCGTCTCGGCCGCGGCCCGACTGTGACGTGTACTCAGCCACGCGTTCGCTTGCCGCCGCCGCGACCGACGCGGCGTCGAGGGGGCTCATCCGCTCGGGCGCGGGCGGCGCGGGAACGCCGAGATCGGCCAGCTTCGAGAGCAACAGCTCGACCGACTGCGGCTCCGGCCGCTCGTGGACGCGGTAGAGCGCCTCGCGCCTCCTGCCCGCGAGCAGCCCGGCGACGGCCTCGTTCGCCAGGATCATCAGCTCCTCGACGAGCACGTGCGCATGCGGCTCGGACTCCCGCCGTGCGTCGGCGACTCCTCCCTGCCCGTCGAAAGCGAACACGAGGTCGCCGCTCTCGATCCGCAGCGCTCCCCGGGCGAAGCGCCGCTCGCGCAGGTCGGCCGTGACCCGCTCGGCGCGGCGCAGCGCCTCGGTCAGCTCGGGCTCCGCGGTCTCGCGCCCGGCGAGAATCGCCTCCGCCTGCGCGTACGTCAAGCGCGCCGTGCTCCTGATCACGGAGCGATAGAACCGAGCCTCACCGGAGCCGAGCTCCACCTCGACTGTGACGCAGAGCCGGTCGACGTTTGGCCGCAACGAGCAGAGATCGTCGGAGAGCCGCGGCGGCAGCATCGGCGAGACGAGTCCCGGCACGTACACCGAGAACGCGCGTCCGGCAGCGCCGCCGTCCAGCGGAGAGCCAACGGGAACGAACCACGAAACATCGGCGATGTGGACGAAGACGCGGTCGTCATGCAGCGTCAGCGCATCGTCGAAGTCCTTCGCCGTCTCCGGATCGATCGTGAAGGCCAGCTCGCCACGGAGGTCGACCCGGTCCTCGAATGACGGCTCGCGCGGGTCGAATGGCTCGAACTCCCTCCGCTCGCCCTCCTGCACGAGCAGCCCCTCGAGCACGGTCTCGATCGTGCTTGCGGGGCCGAGCACCCGCTCGAGCTTCGCGCGTCCCCGGCCGACGTGGACGACGGCGAGATCGCCCGGCCGGGCTTCGCCGCTTCCCTTCCGGTCGATCAGAACGGCCACGCCGGGCGTGAAGTACGGCTCGCCTACGAGCAGCTTCCCCCGCCTGGCCACCTCGACGACTACCGCGTCGCTTGCGATGCCGCCCCTCAGGACGCGTCGGCTTTCAGACCTGGAGGAAACGACGAATCGTGAGGCCGGAGCCCGCGGCGCCCAGCAGGAGGCCCGCGCCGAGAACGATCAGCACGTGCAGCCCGAACGGCCAGGCGTGGACGTCGGTCTCGTGCAGGCGGATGACATGCCCCAGGAAGAGCGTCCGCCCGAGCAGCAGCAGGACGATCGCCGCGACCGCGCCTCCGACCCCGCACAGGAGTCCCTCGATCATGAACGGCCCACGGACGAACCAGTTGGTCGCGCCGACGAGCTTCATCACCTCGATCTCGCGGCGACGGGCGAAGATCGAAAGACGGATCGTGTTCGCGACGAGCAGCGTCGAGGAGACCAGCAGGACGATGAACGCGATCGAGACGACGATCCAGACATAACGGGCCACAGAGAGCACGCGGTGGCTGATCCTGGTGCAACTCTCGCCGACGGCCGTCTTGGCGGCCTTCGTTCCGGGCGGCGGCGGACAGACCTGCTCGACGCCGTTCGGCAACGGGTTGAGTTGCCTGCTGATTGCGTCGATGTACTCGCCCTTCTTCGGAATCACCTCGAGCGCGTTCGGAAACGGGTTCCCGGGCACCTGGCCGAGCAGGTCCGGCCTCTGCTTCTTCATGATCTTGATGGCGTCTTCCTTGGAGATGAAGCGCACCGACTTCACCTGAGGGATCGAGGCGAGCTGCTGGCGGACATTGTTGATCTGCGTGCCTGTGGCCTCGTTGTGGCAGCGGAGCGTCGTGCAGAAGTAGACCTTCACGAGCAGCTGCTTCTTGTAATGGTCGCTGAGGGAGAGCGCCCAGCTGCCGAGCCCGACGACGAGCCCGAGCATGAACATCCCGATCAGGACGGTCGTCGCGGCGGCAAAGGTCGTCGAGAGGTTTGCGCCGAGTGAGCGCACCGCCTCTGCAGCTATCAGCCGAACGCGGTTCACTCGGAGGCGTAGCCCCCGCGGCGCTCGTCGCGGGCAAGCCGGCCCTCCTCGAGCGCGATCACGCGCTTGCGCATCTTGTCGACCATCTCGCGGTCGTGGGTGACCATCAGGATGGTCGTGCCGGAACGGTTGATCCGGTACAGGAGCTGCATGATGCCGACGCTCGTGTCGGGGTCGAGGTTGCCTGTCGGCTCGTCGCAGATCAGAAGCGGCGGGTGGTTCACGAACGCGCGCGCGATCGAGACGCGCTGCTGCTCGCCGCCGGAGAGCTCGTCCGGGAGAGACGACATCTTGTGCGCGAGCCCGACCAGGTTCAGCACTTCGGGCACCTTGCGGCGGATCGAGTTCCCGCTCTCGCCCTGGACCTTGAGCGCGTAGGCCACGTTCTCGGCGGCGGTGCGGTTCGGCAGCAGCTTGAAGTCCTGGAACACGCAGCCGACGTTGCGCCGCAGCAGCGGGATCTTCTTGCGCTTCAGACGGCCGAGCTCACGGCCGCCGACGATGATCTTGCCGGACGTCGGGTCGAGCTCCTTCAGCACGAGTCGGACGATCGTCGACTTCCCGGAGCCGGACGCGCCGACGATGAAGACGAACTCGCCCTTGTCGATCGCGAACGAGACGTCACGCAGAGCGGCCACGTCGGGCTCGTAGATCTTCGTAACGTTCTCGAAGACGACCATCGCCGAGCTCGTCGGCGCGGGCGGCGGAGCGGCGGGCTCGTAATCGAGCACAGCCGTCGAGATCGCGTCGTCGTGTGTGTGCTGGAGGTCCGTGTCCTGCACTGGCAAAGAGGAAAGGCGCTGGAAACGGCGCCGGTTTGACCTGGCGCACGAGTCTAGCGAAACCTACGGCTAGAGCACTTTTCCTGCTGCCCGCGCGAGCAGGTACTCGCGAACGAAGTCGTCGAGCGCACCGTCGAGGACAGCCTGCGTGTTGCCTGTCTCGTAATCGGTCCGGTGGTCCTTGACGAGCTGGTACGGCTGCAGCACGTAGCTCCGGATCTGGCTGCCGAACCCGATGTCCTGGGCTGCGCCACGCTCCTTCGCGAGCTCCTCCTCCCGCCGCTCCTGCTCGAGCTCGAGGAGGCGGGACTTGAGGATCCGGAGTGCGGTTTGCTTGTTCGAGCTCTGCGAACGCTCGTTCTGGCACTGGACGACGATTCCGGTCGGGAGATGGGTGATCCGGACGGCGGAGTCGGTCTTGTTCACGTGCTGGCCGCCGGCGCCGCTCGCGCGGTACGTGTCGATGCGGAGGTCGTTCTCGTCGATCTCCACGTCCACGTCCGCCGGCAGTAGCGGGCTGACGATCACTTGCGCGAAGCTGGTGTGGCGGCGATGCGCCTGGTCGAAGGGGCTCAGCCGAACGAGCCGGTGGACGCCACGCTCGGCCTTGAGGATCCCGTAGGCGTTCTCGCCCTTGACCGTGAAGGTGGCGGACTTGAGACCCGCCTCCTCGCCGGGGCTCGCCTCGAGCAGCTCCGTGTCGAAGCCTCGGTTCTGCGCCCAGCGCAGGTACATGCGCAGGAGCATCTCCGCCCAGTCCTGCGCGTCGGTGCCCCCGGTACCGGCGTGGATCGTGACAAGCGCGTCGCCCGCGTCGTACTCGCCGGAGAAAAGGGCATCCTCCTGCAGGCGGTCGAGCTCTTCCCGAAGCGGCGCGATGGACGCCTCGATCTCGGCGGCCATGTCGCCGTCCATCGCCAGGAGCTCCTGCGCGTCCTGGTACTCCTGCGTGAGGCGCCGATATCGCTCGAGGCGCCTGCTCAGGCGAGCGTGCTCGGCAGAGACCTGCGCGGCATGCGCCTGGTCGTCCCAGAAGCCGGGGTTGCCGAGCTCTTCCTCGAGCTCGGCCACTCGCTTCTCCAGCGCCTCTGGGTCAAAGGTAATCACGGACCCAGGCAAGCTGGGCCCCGATCTCCTGCAGCTGCTGGTCGAGCGGCTGCGTCGTCGTCTGGTCCGCCATGCATTCGATGGTACCGCTCGGCGCCGTCGCTATGTCCCGTGGATCTCGTTCGCTAGCCGGCTCGCTGCGGCCGCCGAAATGATGCTCAAGTCGAGCCCGGCGTTTCCAGCGTAGAGGTGGCCGCGCACTTGAACGCAATGTGCTGCTCCAATAGCGCCGCGCTTCTCACCGTGTGGAGTTAAACCATTGCCGCGCTGCCGGGCTTTGCTCGGCAGCGCTCGCCGCCGCAACTACTAGGGCAAGGCGAGACGGCGAAAGTCGTCATGTCGTCGGCGTAGCCGGCGACGGACTTTCGACGTCAAGCGCCGTGGCAGCGCTTGAACTTCTTGCCGCTGCCGCACCAGCACGGGTCGTTGCGCCCGATCTTCTCGTGCTCGGACGTGACCCGCTGCTGCGTCGCGACTGACCCGCCGCCTGCGCCGATCGCACCCGCGCTCGTCATGGAGCCCCCGTCGCCTCCGGCAAGCGCCGCTCCGGCGCCTGCGGCCGCGATCGCCTGTGCGCCCGCAAGCGACTCGTGCTGGTAAGCGACGGCACCTCCGTCCAAAGCCTGCGCGGCCTGTGCCTGCTGGAGCTGCTCGACATCCTCGACCTCGATCTCCGCGTGGAAGAGCGTCAGGACGACCTCCTCGTGGATCGAGGCGGTCAGCTCCTGGAACATCACGTGCCCCTCTGCGGTGTACTCGACCAGCGGATCCTTCTGCGCCATCGCGCGAAGGTGAACGCCCTCGCGCAGGTAGTCCATGTTCTCCAGGTGCTCGCGCCAGCGTGTGTCGACGACCTGGAGGATCACGAAGCGCTCGATGTCACGCATGAGCGGCTGCTCGGTCTCGGGATTGGGACCGAGCCCCTTCTCCTTCTCCTCGTACCGGTCGCGCGCGTCCTCCTGGAACTCCTCGACCAGGGCTTCGCGTTCGAGGGACACCTCCTCGCGCAACTCCTCGGGGGTGATCGGCTCGTCCGGGGCGTAGAGGTCTTGCATCGCCTTGCAGAGCGCCTCGAGGTCCCACTCGTCGGAGTACTCCCCCTCCGTGTACTGCGCGACCGTCCGCTCGATCACCTCGTCGATCCAGATCCTGACCTGCTCCGAGAGATCCTCACCCTTCAGGACACGCTGGCGCTGCTCGTAGATGACGGTGCGCTGCTTGTTCAGCACGTCGTCGTACTTGAGGACGTTCTTGCGCAGGACGAAGTTCTGCTCCTCGACCTTCTTCTGCGCGTTCTCGATCTGTCGCGAGAGGATGCCCGCCTCCATCGGCTGGTCGTCGGGCACCTTGAACCGCTCCATGATCCCGTAGATCCGGTCGCCGGCGAACAGGCGGACGAGGTCGTCCTGACCGGAGAGGTAGAACCGCGACTCGCCGGGATCGCCCTGGCGGCCCGAACGCCCGCGTAGCTGGTTGTCGATCCGGCGCGCCTCGTGCCGCTCGGTTCCGAGCACGTAGAGCCCATCGAGATCGACGACGCCGTCCTCGAGCTTGATGTCGACGCCGCGGCCGGCCATGTTCGTCGCGATCGTGACCCCGTGCTTCTGGCCCGCCTCGGCGATGACCCCGGCCTCCCGCTCGTGCTGCTTCGCGTTCAGCACGTTGTGCGGGATGCCCTGGCGCTCCAGCAGTTGCGAGAGGTGCTCGGAGACGGCGACGTCGATCGTGCCGACCAGCACCGGCTGGCCCTTCGCGTGCCGCTCTTTGATGTCCTCGATCACAGCGCCGTACTTGGCTTCCTTGGTCTTGAAGATGAGGTCGTTGTTGTCCTCGCGCAGGATCGCGACGTTTGTCGGGATCTCGACCACGTTCAGGCCATAGATCTCGACGAACTCCTTCTCCTCGGTCTTCGCGGTGCCGGTCATGCCGGCCAGCTTGTCGTAGAGCCGGAAGTAGTTCTGGAGGGTGATCGTCGCCAGCGTCACGTGCTCCTCCTGGATGCTCACACCCTCCTTCGCCTCGACGGCCTGGTGAAGACCCTCCGACCAGCGGCGACCCTCCATGATCCGTCCGGTGAACTCGTCGACGATCTTGACCTCGCCGTCCTGGACGACGTAGTCGACGTCGCGATGGAAGAGCGACTGCGCCTTCAACGCCTGGGTCAGGTGGTTGACGAGCTGCGCGTTCCGCGGGTCGTAGAGGTTGTCGATCCCGAGCGTCCGCTCGATCCTTTCGATCGAGCCGTGCATCGGTGAGACCGTCTTGTGTTTCTCGTCGTACTCGTAGTCGGCGCCGGACTCCTCGGCTGCGCCTTTCGGGTCGCCGGGCTTGGACGCGTAGCCGTCGAGCGCCTTGACGATGCGCGCGAATTCGTAGTACGTCTGCGCCGCCACCTCGGGCTCGCCCGAGATGATCAATGGCGTCCGCGCCTCGTCGATCAGAATCGAGTCGACCTCGTCCACGATGGAGTAGTCGTGCCCACGCTGGACTACGCCGTCGAGGGAGACGGCCATGTTGTCGCGCAGGTAGTCGAAGCCGAACTCGGAGTTCGTGCCGTAGACGACATCGGCCTCGTACGCCTCTCGCCGCTCGGAGAACGGCATCATGTTCTGGATCGACGACGCACGCATCCCGAGCGCCTCCCAGACCGGCTTCGTCCACTCCGGATCGCGCTTCGCGAGGTAGTCGTTGACCGTCACGAGGTGGACGCTGCGGCCGTCGAGCGCGTTCAGATAGAGCGGCTGGACCGCAACGAACGTCTTGCCCTCGCCGGTTCTCATCTCGGCGATGTCGCCCTCGTGGAGGACGATGCCGCCCATCAGCTGGACGTCGAAGAGCCGCACTCCCATGGAGCGCTTGAACGCCTCGCGAACCGCGGCAAAAGCCTCGAAGACGAGCTCGTCCACCGGCTCTCCGTTCTCGATTCGCTGCCGGAACTCCGCCGTCTTGCCGGTGAGCTCCGCGTCGCTGAGCGCCTCGAAGTCGGGCTCGAGCGTGCCGATGTAAGCGGCCTGCTCCGCGAGCCGCTTCAGGCGCCGGCCCTCGCCGAAGCGAAGGACCTTCTCGAACGAGCCGAGCTGTTGGGCCATAGACCTAGGGTAGCGGGTCGGCTCGCGTTCTCGAGCGCCCCCTAGAGGGGATTGACCTCGACCTCCCAAGCGCGCTCGTCGAGCCGGCGGCCCCGGACGACGTAGGAGTCGCTCTCGCGCGAGCCCAGCTTCTCGAGCGCCGGGAGGCTGCCGAAAACCCGCTCCCCGTCAACCGTGAGGGCACGTTCTCCGGCGTTGACCACGAGCTCGAGCTCGTCGCCTGGAGCCTCCAGCTCGACGACCTCGACACGGCGTGCAGCGACCGCCCAGACGTCTCCCCCCCGCCGCACCGCCTCCGCGCGGTACGGCGGCGCAACCGTCTCCTCGACCGCCTCCGCCAGCGGCACCAGCGTGTCCTTCGGCTCGTCCTCGTCGACGACGAGGTCGCCGCTCGAGAGCGCGACAAAATGCACCTCGTCGCCTGTGAGCCCCGGCGCCTCTACGGACGCAACCGTGTCCCAGCGCCTCGGCCGCGGGACCCCGTGGATGCCGGTGGCGCCCCAGTGCGGGCCTGGGTCCACCGGTGGGGGCTCGGATCCGGCGTCGAGACGGGCCTCGCGCGCGAGCTTCTTATGGATTGGCTCGCGCCGGAAGATCATTGCGGCTCGATGAGGCCGTAGTTCCCGTCGCGGCGGCGGTACACGACGTTTGCCTCACCGGACTCGGAATTGCGGAAAACGAAGAAGTCGTGCCCCACGAGCTCGAGTTGGAGCACGGCTTCCTGCGGAGTCATCGGCTTCACCGTGAACTGCTTCGTCTTGACGATCAGCGGCTCGGCCTCGTCCGGCACGACGGGCATCGACTCGGGCGCCGGGCCGTTCGCACGGGCGGCTTTCCGCCGGCGGGCACGACTCTGATGCCGGTAACGGGTGACCTGGCGCTCGAGCTTCTCGACGAGCTGGTCGATCGACGCGCGCATGTCGGAAGACGCCTCCCGCGCGCGAAGCACGGGACCCTTGGTCCAGATGGTCGCCTCCGCCACGTGGTTCGCGGCGATCGAAGGATTTCGCTCGACGGCGAGCTCGAGCAAGACCCTTGGGTCGTCGAGTTGCCGCTCGAGCTTGCCGAGCTTCGCCTCCGCATAGCTGCGGATCGCCTCGCTGACCTCGAGGTTCCTGCCCTTCACCTGGAACTGCATCGGCTCTCCTTCGACGCTGGGCCTTTTCTGAATCTAACGGACGACCCGCGCGAAAGTCACGACCTCGACCCGGCGCACTCCGGCCTTGCGCAGAGCGGAGGAGGCCGCGGCCGCCGTGGCGCCGCTCGTGTAGACGTCGTCGACGAGAGCGACCCGGGCTGGAGCGGCAGCGGCAGGGCTAAAGGCGCCGGCCACGTTTCGCCGCCGTTCGGCCAGCGTCAGTCCGCGCTGATGCGGGACGGAACGCGTTCGCGCAACCAGCGATTCCACCGGAAGGCCCCAGCGCGTGCCGAGCTCGAGCGCGAACCGTTCGGCCGGGTGGTGACCGCGCGTGAGGACTCGTTCCCGGTCGGGCGGGACGAAGGCGAGCGCGGCAACACGCGGCGCGGGAAGCGCTTCAGCGGTCAGCTCGGCAGCCTCGGCGGCCAGGCGGCGAAGCCCGCGCTCCTTCCAGGCGGCCACGAAACGGCGGACCCGGTCGTCGTACTCGACAGCCGCCCGCGCGGAGGCGAACGCAAGACGGCGGCCGGCGCACTCACGGCAGCGCGCCACCGGCCAGGCGGTCGGGGCACCGCAACGGTCGCACACGGGTGGTCGCAGAGCCGGCATGTCCTCGCGACAGCCGGCGCAGAGCTGCTCACCCTCCCTCCCGCAGACGACGCAGCGAAGCGGCAGCAGAAGATCAAGAAGTCTCACGTCACACCTGTCCTCACCTCCTCGGGTGAGGCTACGTGCGAAACCGTCACGTGTGGGTGACGCAGTTGTGCCGACTCTGTGTCAGCTACGCGAGTACAGGACGCCGCTCTCGACCGGCCTCATTCGGAAGCCGTGGCGAAGAAGCGGTCCGCCTCGGCAAGCGTCTCGGGCGTGCCGATGTCGAACCAGCGACCGGGAACCCGCCAGGCGTAGACGGGCTCTCGGGAGTAGAGCCACTCCACGAGCCGCCCGGGCTGGTCGGGATTTCGTCCCTCCGCGAGGTACTGGTCGACGAGCCCGAGCATTCGCCTGGGGTAGAAGTAGAGCGCGATCCCCGTGAGCGTGCTCCTTGGCCGCTCCGGCTTTTCCTCGAAGTAGACGACACGGTCGTCGTCTGCGAGCTCGATCGAGTTGTAGTTCCGGATTGCGTCCAAGTCCCCCACGTCGTAGACGCCGAGTGCCGGAGCATCTTTCTCCAGGCCGAACTCTGCGAATCCGTCGAGTCTCTCGCCGAAGAGGTTGTCTGCGGCGAGCACGAGCAGATCATCCTCGAGCCGGCAGGTCCGAATGGCTAGCGCGAGATCGCCGATCGCACCAAGGCGCGAGGCTTCGTCGTTCGTGCCGTCGTCGAGAATTCGCACCTCGCGCGGGTAGGCACGTGCCCAGTCCTGGAACGCCTCGGCGAACTTCGCGTTGGTCACGAGCACGATGTCCTCCAACCTGCGAACGGGCTCGAGCGAGGCGAGGAGATGCTCGAGCAATGGCTTGCCGGCGATCGGCAGTAATGCCTTCGGCCGGTCCCGGGTCAGCGGATAGAGCCGCGTCGCGTACCCCGCCGCGAGGACGACGGCCTTCATGCGGGCACCGATCGCGGGAGGCTCGCCGCATAGGGCGGACGATGCACGCCGAGCTCCGTCACGATCGCCGAGACCAGACCGGCCGGCGTCACGTCGAATGCCGGGTTTCGCGCCGGGAACCGGGAGCTCACCTCGCGCGGGTCGCGCTCTTCGATCGGGATCTCGGCACCGGTTGCCGTCTCCGGGTCTACGGTCGAGGTCGGTGCAACGACGTAGAACGGAACCTCGTGCCGATCGGCCAGCACGGCAAGCGGATACGTCCCGATCTTGTTCGCGGTGTCCCCGTTTGCCGCGATCCGGTCGGCCCCGACGACGACGCAGTCGACTTCGCCCGTCGCGAGTAGATGCCCGGCGGCGGAGTCCGCGACGACCGTATGCGGGATCCCCGCGGCCTCGAGCTCCCATGCGGTGAGACGTGCTCCCTGGAGGAGCGGCCGCGTCTCGTCCACCAACACGTGCCGGAGAAGCCCCAGCGACCATGCCTCCCTCAGCGCGCCGAGCGCCGTTCCCTGCCCGCCGGTGGCAAGCCCGCCCGTGTTGCAATGCGTGAGCGCCCTTGTGCCCGGAGCGAGGAGAGCCGCGGCGTGGGAGCTCATCCGGCGGCAGCGCTC
Organism: Gaiellaceae bacterium; assembly: GCA_049644305.1. GTDB lineage: Bacteria > Actinomycetota > Thermoleophilia > Gaiellales > Gaiellaceae > AC-32. The sequence goes on along the minus strand of JBARRQ010000099.1, from coordinate 5,476 downwards.
GACCTCCTCTTCGTGCAGCTCGCGGGCGCGCGCGCGCGGATCGGCCGCCGTCCGCACCTCTCCCAGCGCCCAGGCGAGGTTCGCCGCCGTCGGGCGCGCAGCCTCGAGCACCGAGGCGGCTTCGTCCAAGTCCTCCCCCAGCTCCGACGCAAGGGCGTAGCCATACGCCGCCGCGATTCCGATCGCGGGTGCGCCACGAACGGCCATCTCCCGGATCGCCTGGGCCACCTCGGCGGCGGAGCGGCAGACGAGCTCCATTTCTTCGTCAGGAAGAAGGCGCTGGTCGAGCAGGACGACCCAATCGTCCTCCAGCCGCAGGATCCGGTCGGGCTCCAGCACCACCGTGACTGTAGCCTCCGGCGCGTGGAAAACCTGACCATCCGCGCGGAGACGGCGGAGGACAGCCAGTCGATCGCGGAGGTGACCGTCGACGCGTTCGGACGAAAGCGGGAGGCGCGGATGGTGGCGGAAATCCGGTTGTCCGACTGCTTCGTGCCCGATCTCTCGCTGGTCGCCGAGCTCGATGGCCGAGTCGTGGGTCATGTGATGCTGAGCTACGTCGGGCTCGAAAGCGAGCCGAAGCGCCTGTTGGAGCTCGGGCCGATCAGCGTCGCGCGGGAGCATCAGGGCGTCGGAATCGGCTCTGCCCTCGTCCGCGAAGCGTTACGTCGCGTGGATCTCCGCGGCGAGCCGCTAGTGCTCGTCCTCGGGCACCCGACCTACTATCCGCGCTTCGGCTTTCGCCCGGCGGCGGAGCTCGGGATCACCCCACCTGAGGGCATCGCCGACGAGGCGTTCATGGCGATCCCGCTTCGAGCGTACGACCCCGCGGTCCGGGGCCGGGTCGTCTTCCCCGCCGCGTATTCCGCTTAGGTGCCCTCGTCCCAAGAAGCCAGGTACCTGGCCTGCTCCTCGGTCAGCTCGTCGATCGCGATACCCATCGTCTCGAGCTTGAGCCGTGCGATTTCCTTGTCGATCTCCTCCGGAACCGGATAGACCCGCCGCTCGAGACTCGCAGCATTCGCGACCACGAACTCGGCCGAGAGAGCCTGGTTCGCGAATGACATGTCCATCACCTGAGCGGGATGGCCTTCGGCGGCGGACAGGTTCACCAGTCTCCCGTCCGCGATCAGGTACAGACGACGCCCGTCTTGGAGGCGGAATTCGTCGACGAACTGGCGAAACGTCCGCGTCTCAGTCGCCAAAGCGCGCAGAGCCGGGATGTCGATCTCGACGTTGAAGTGGCCCGTGTTCGCGAGCACGGCGCCATCCTTCATCTGCTCCAGGTGCTCGCGCGTGATCACCGACTTGTCGCCGGTGGCCGTCACGAAGATGTCCCCCACTTTGGCCGCCGCCGACATCGGCAGGACCTCGTAGCCGTCCATCGCCGCCTCGAGCGCGTGCAGTGGATCGACCTCGGTGACGATCACCTGCGCACCCATTCCTTTTGCGCGTAAGGCCACGCCGCGGCCGCACCAGCCGTAGCCGGCGACGACGAACTTCCGCCCCGCCAGAAGGATGTTCGTCGCGCGGAGGATTCCGTCAATCGTCGACTGTCCGGTTCCGTACCTGTTGTCGAAGAGGTACTTCGTCTTCGCGTCGTTGACGGCGATCACCGGGAAGCCGAGCGCTCCGTCACGCTCGAGTGCGCGCAGCCGGATCACGCCCGTCGTCGTCTCCTCGGTGCCGCCGAGAATGTCTCCGAGCTGCTCGCGCCGGTGCGAGTGGAGGACACCGATCACGTCGGCGCCGTCGTCCATCGTCAGCTGCGGCTTGTGATCGACCGCGGCCTCGATGTGCTCGTAGTACGTGTCGTTGTCCTCGCCCTTGATCGCGAAGACGGAGATCTCGAACTCCTCCACCAGGGCCGCGGCGACGTCGTCCTGGGTCGAGAGCGGATTCGATGCACAGAGCACGACGTCGGCGCCGCCGGCCTTCAACGTCCGCATCAGGTTCGCCGTCTCGCTCGTGACGTGGAGGCAGGCAGAGATGCGATATCCGGCCAAGGGCTGCTCGCTCTCGAAACGGTCGCGGATCGCGGCCAGCACCGGCATCTGCCGGTCGGCCCACTCGATCCGGCTCGCCCCTTCGGCCGCGAGCGCGAGATCCTTGACGTCGAAACGCCTCGTGGTCGCCACGGGCCGCAGTCTACTGGCCGGTTCGCCCGTAGCGATCTTCGAGCCGGACGACGTCGTCGAGCTCCGGCGTCGAGACCTCGATGATGGTCGTCTCCTCGATCGCGGTCAAGCGGTGGACCGTCCCAGGACGGAAACGAAACGACGCGCCCGGGCCCACAACCTCGCTCGCAAGCATGCTTTCGCCGGGCGCGCCCAGCTCCAGCGCCGCCCGTCCCGCGAGGACGTACCAGGCCTCGTCCTTGGTGTTGTGGAACTGGAGGCTGAGCGATTCGCCGGCCTTGATGACGAGCAGCTTGCCTGCGTACTTCTCAGTCTCGGCCCAGATGAGCTCATGTCCCCACGGCTTGTCGACCTTCCGCGGCTCGGACACGAAACGGTCGAGCCCGCCGAGGTTGGGAGAGGTCAGATGATCGTGGCCCGCCACGGGCGGGGCGAACCTACCACCGCCGCGAGCCGAGGGCATCCTTGACTGACTCTTGGCAGCGCTATTGCACGCGGGCCGGCCAGCCCGGGTTCGCGCTGAGATGCTCCTCTGCGAGTCGCAGATCCTTCGCGGTGTTGACCGTGAGCCAGACGCCCTCGTGGCGGCACGCGCTGAGGCGGCCTTCGGCGGCCAGCTCGGGGAACGTGGTCTTCTCGTGATCTCCCCGTTCGGGCAAGCGGGCGAGCGCCTCCTCGCCGAGGACGTAGATGCCGCAGCTCACCCAGTGCTCGAGAGTCGGGGCCTCCCGAAAACCCGTTACGAGATCGCCGTCGAGGTCGACGATCCCGAACGGCGAGCGCAGCGGCACGACCGTGATCGCCGCGGCGGCGCCGGTTGCGCTCTTGCGCTCGAGCAGCCGCTCGAAATCGACGTCCACCAGCTCGTCTCCGTTCAGCGCGAAAACGTCTCCGTCCTCGCGCCGAGCCCCGGCTGCGAAGCGGATTCCCCCACCGCGGCCAAGCGGCTCCGGCTCGCCGACGGCGACGACCTCCGGGCCGATTCCACCCAGGGCGGCCTCGAAGATCTCCTCCTGGCCGGCGGCGCAGCTCACCAGGACCCGGCCGACTCCGGCCGCCGCGAGTTGCTCGACCTGGTACGCGGCGAGCGGCCGTCCGGCCACCTCGACGAGCGCCTTCGGCCGACCCTGCGCGGCTTCGCCTAGACGCTCGGCCTTCCCCCCTGCCAGGATGATCGCCTCCATCGCTGCGAAGACGCCGGCCTATCTCGCGTCGCTTCGCGCGCGAGGACCCGGAGAGATCCCGGGTTCTTCCGTCTCCGGAAGCGCGGCAAGCGGCGACGCGGCGCGACCGATCCCCTCGTAGGTGAAGCCGGCGGCTCGTGCGGCCTCGGGGTCGAGCAGATTGCGGCCGTCGACGATGACCGGGCGCTTCATCGCCTCTCGCACCTCGGTCGATGCGAGAGAGCGGAGCTCGTCCCACTCGGTCACGATCACGGCTGCGTCGGCACCCGTGACCGCCTCGACCACGCTTTCGCAGAAGGTGACCCCTTGGAGCAGGCGCCTGGCGTCGGCGACCGGATCCCAGGCGCGCACCTCGGCGCCCTCCGCGAGCAGCCTCGACGCGAGGACGAGCGACGGTGCCTCTCGCAGATCGTCCGTGTTCGGCTTGAAGGCGAGCCCGAGGAGCGCAATCGTCTGGCCACGCAGCTTGCCGAGGTGCTTCTCGAGCTTCCCGACCACGCGCCGCTTCTGGAGCTCGTTCACCTCGATCACGGCGTTCAGGAGCTGGAAGTGGTACCCGGAATTCGACGCCAGCTGCTTCAGCGCCGCTCCATCCTTGGGGAAACAGCTCCCGCCCCAGCCGATCCCTGCCCGCAGGAAGTGAGGGCCGAGTCGGTGGTCTAGCCCGATTCCCTCGGCGACCTGGACGACGTCGGCGCCGGTCGCCTCGCACACGTTCGCGATCTCGTTGATGAAGCTGATGCGCGTCATCAGGAACGCGTTCGCGGCGAGCTTGATCATCTCCGCGGAAGCGACGTCTGCACGGACGATAGGAGCTCCCAGCGATTCGTAGAGCCCGGCGACCCGCTCGGCGTCGGCCTCGGTGAACGCCCCGACGACCAGACGGTCCGGCTGCATGAAGTCCTCGACGGCCGTCCCCTCGGAAAGGAACTCCGGGTTGGCGACATAGCCGACGTGTGCGAGGCCACGCGAGTCGAGCGCCGCGCGCACCTTCTCGCCGGTCCCGACCGGGACGGTGCTCTTCATCACCAGCAGCGTGCGCTCGTCGGGTGCCGGCAGCTCGTCGACAACCGTCCAGACCGCGGAGAGATCCGCGTCGCCGGAGTACGTCGGCGGCGTTCCTACGCAGACAAACATCAGCCTCGTCGGCGCAAGATCCGCAACGTCGAGCGTGAACGTGAGCCGACCGCGGTTTCGCTCGAGCAGTTCGTCCAGCCCGGGCTCGTGGAAGGGGACGCGCCCCTCCCGCAGAGCCTCGATCCGCTCCGGGACGACGTCACGAATGACCACTTCGTGCCCGAGCTCCGCGAAGCAGGCACCGGTGACGAGGCCGACCCAGCCAGCCCCGAAGATGCCGATTGCAGGCATTTCTCCTCGCGCCACGGGCACGAGACTACCGAGTCATCGGCCGGAAGCCCCGCGCGACGGCCAGCATCGTCTCGTTCGAGAGCGAGTCGAGCAGCGTGTTCACGACCCAGTAGCTCGCTCCGTTGTCACGCAGCACGACCATGTGCAGGTGCGAGCCCGTGTAGTAGAGGTCGAAGCGGCGCCGGCGGACCCACTGGGTCAGGCTCTTGTCCGAGAGCACCGGTGCGCCCGCCCAGCGCGTCTCCTGGATGCCCCAGTACTCGTTCGACCCGGTCCTGAAGGTCAGCCGCACCGTCGGCTGCCCCCCGAGCCCGTAAACCCGTACGGGAGTCTCGCCGGCGCCTGAGTCGAGGTATGAACCACGCTCGAGCACGGTCGGCAGCTCCAGCCGGAACGGCAGGCGCTTCTTGAGCTTCGCCAGAGCCGAGCGTGTTTGCTCCGGATCACTCCGGATGTTCGGCGGCTGGCGCGTCGGGCTCTGCGGGATGCTGACCGGCGCGAGCCTGTCGTGGAAGGTCGAGCCGACTACGAGAACCACCAGGGCACCGTTCGAGAGAGGACTGATCTGCGCCGGCATCGGCTCCACGTCGGCGCTGCCGACGAGCTTCGCAACTTGCTCGCCCGAGGACTTGCCGTTCGCCGCCCGGGCGGGGTCGTAATAGACCTTCGAGTGGAAGTAATTCCACGTCGGAGCATTCGCCTGCTGGTTGCCCGGCGGGAGCAAGGTCTTGTACCCCTTCTGGCTGAGCAGGTAGCTCGCATTCGAAGCCGACCCGGCTCGGCCGT
>JBARRQ010000098.1:0-9986 GCA_049644305.1 Gaiellaceae bacterium | reverse complement strand
GGCTCGAGCGGCCCGTAGCCGAGGATGTCGTCGGTGATGTCCCGCGTGATCTGCCGCCGCTCTTCCCGTGTCAGAGGCGTGCGGTCGAGCGCGAGCTGCTCCGTGACGACGCGCTGCACCTTCTCGGCGAGGTCGTCGGTCGCGCCTTCCTGAGTCTTCCCCGCAGCGTAGAGCTGCGGGCCGAGCTTCGCGATGCAGGCGTGGTGGATCCGCGTCTTGAGGTCGGCGTACGGGTCGGGCCGGCGCTCGACGGGCTCGGCCTGAGGTCCCGCGAGCGCGTCGAGGGCGTCGGGGCCGTGGCCGTTGGTCGCGCCGTCCTGGCGGTGGAGCCGGTCGTGGAGTCCCACGGTCAGCTCCTCCCGAGGGTCGCCAGGAAGCTCTTCTTCTGCTTCGCGGCGACCTGGGCCGCGACGAGCTCCTTCGCCATCGCCCGGACGGCGCGCGAGAACTCGGCCTTCGAGTCCGAGAGCACCGCCGGGTTGCCCCGGTTGACCGCGATCGGCACCGAGCGGTCGCTCGGCACCTCGTACGCGATCTCGCGCTCGAGCGCCGCCTCGACCTCTTTCGGCTTCATCCCGACCTTGGAGTTGGCCCGGTTGAGGACGAGCTTGATCCGATCGGGCGGGAACGAGAGCAGCTCCAGCGTCTGCAGGCTGAGCCGGACGTTCTTCAGCGTCGGAACGTCCAGCCCGCAGACGAGCAGGAGCTCGTCGGTGCGGTCGAGCGTCGCCAGCATCGGCCCGTGGAAGAACGGCGAGGTGTCGACGACGATCACGTCGTACGACTCCCGCGCCACCTCGAGCAGCCGCGCCAGCTTCGCCTCGGTCACGAGCTCGGCGTCCTCCGGGCGCAGCGGCGCCGGGAGCACGTCGAGGCCGGACGCGTGGCGGGTCGTGTAGCCGGCGAGCTTCTCGGAGTCGAGCTCACCCGGAGCCGTGACGAGGTCGTAGATGGTCTTCTCCGGCTCGATTCCGAGCATGATCGCGGCGTCGCCGAACTGGAGGTCGAGGTCGAGCAGAAGCGTCCGCTTGCCCCAGTGCTTGGCAAGCGAGGTGGCGAGGTTCGTCGCGGTCACGGTCTTGCCGGTGCCGCCCTTGGGCGAGAACACCGTCACGAGGCGGCCGTGCCGCTGCTGCGACCCGGTCAGCCGCTTGCCGACGTGGCCGGCCTTGCGGATCGCAAAGACGACGTTGTCCGTCAGCTGAGGCAGAAGCAGGACGTCGGCGACGTCGTTCTCGAGCGCCTCCTCGAGCAGCGTCGGGGAGCCGTTGGAGGCCAGCAGGATGATCGGCGCCCGAGTGTGCTCGCGGATGGCGGCGATCTCGTTCACCGGGAGCGTCGCCGACCGCGTGGCGTGCAGGACAACCTGGAGGTGGCCGCCCGTCAGCGTGGGAGCCGCCTCGGCCACCTGGCCGGCCGAGCCGATCAGCTCGACCTCGGGGTGGTTCGAGAGCGCCTCGCGCACATCCGGCAGCCCGTCGCAGTCGCCCGTCACGTAGATACGGGCGCTTTCGCGGGTCGTGGCCGGGGTGCGGTTCTGTGTGTGAGTCTCTTCGAGCATTACTGGCCTCCTCCGAAGACGCCGGCGTAGCGCTGGAGCTGCCCTCGGCTGAGCCCGTCGCGGAGGACGGAGTCGAGCGTGGTCACGCTTTCCGGACTGTCGGCCGGGTTCACAACCGGCCGGAGCTGGAGCGACCAGCCCGAGCCGTTGCCCCCGCTACCGCCTGTCTGTGTCACTGTGAACAGGAGCTTCTGGGCCTGCTGGTCGGTGACAGCGAGCAGAACGGAGTAGTCCTGCTGGAGCCCGCTCGTCAGCTTGGAGCCGACGGCCGGGGTCGTGGGTGCGGTGAGTACCCTGAGGTCGCGCAGCACGACGCGGGCCGCGTAGAACGTGTCGTTGGACTGGCCGGCCCGGTGGTACTTGAAGGTCGCCACGACGTCGACGTGGTCGTTGTCGTGAAGCGTCCCGGCGAGGGTCTGGTTGGCGTCGCCGTGCACCTGGAACGCGCGCAGGTTGCCCTTCAAATCGGCCCTGACGCCGTTCTCGGCGACCGGGCTGAACCGGCGGGTCGTCACCTGCTCGCCCTGGAGCGTCTTCTGCGTCGCCACGAGGGTGGCGATCTCGTTGGGGCTCTTGACGTAGCCCGGGACGAGGTCGCGCCTCGGCACGTCGACCGGTGACATCATGTGTGCGGCGTCGGCGCCGGTCGTGCCTTCTGGGATGTCGCGCTTGGCAACGAGCACCGTCACGTGGTCCTCGCCCCGCTGCACGTGCCGCTTGTAGCTCGTCACGTAGAAGCTCGTGAGGAGCGCGGCCACCGCCGCGAGCGCGACCGCGATCAGGATGTTTCTAGCTCGATATGCCATGGCTCCGTTTCCTTGGTTGGTTGGCTAGCCGATCAATTTGACTGTCCGGGCCCCGAGATCGGGGTTGCTCCCGTTCGAGGTCGTGCTCTCGATCCCGTCCCACACGACCTGCGTGAAGTAGCCGGTGATCGAGCCGCTGTTCCCGCGGGCGGAGAAGGCCGTCATGTGGAACCCGACCCAGCCGACCACGTGGTACTGCGCGTTGGCGCCGTTCCCGGTCAGCGTGTCGTAGACGGGAAACAGCAGAGTCGTGTCCAATCGTTGGGTGAGCGCGCTTTGGACCTGCGAGGAGTTCCACTTCGCTCCGGGATCCGAGTAGTAGTTGCCAATCGGGAGGTAGCCCGAAAACCCGTGGAGGATCCAGTCCGCGAGGATCGGGGGTCCAGTTCCGCCCCTGCTCCCGTCGAGGTTGAAGACGTCGAACGCGCCCGGAGCTCCGGTCTTCCCGAGCGGAAGCGTCGTCAGGTTGCCGGTACCGAAGCAGGGGCAAGTGCTCGTGCCTTTGAGCTTCGGGTGGTTCACGTTGACGCCGATCGGCGCGACGAACTGCGCCTGCTGCATCAGGCTCGCGCGGGCAGTCGCCCTCGAGCCCACCGTGACCGAATTGACACCGAAGAGCTTCGTGAAGACGCCGCTCGCGGGCCGGTGGACGTAAACCTGGATCGTGTCGTCGGGGCCGACGCCGTTCGAGATCGCGATGTCGGACGCGGAGAGCCCGCTGCCGTTCTTGTCGGCGTACTGCAGGGCAAGCGTCGTCGCGTTTCCGGTGTTGTACGGCAGGGCCTGTGCGCCCGCGAGGGCGGCGGCGTCGGCCGTCGACTGGGTCGCCCGGTCGGCGCGGTACCACGAGCCGATGTCGAGGACGAGCGCTGCCATCCCGAGCAGCACCACCAAGAAGACGACGGTCAGAACGGTCGCCTGGCCGGTGTCGCTTCGGGCTCTCACTCCACGCGCTCCGTCGTCGTGCTCGTGAGCCAGCCACTCTTGACGACCATCCCGAGGAGGCTGATCTTGTACTCGTACTTGGCGGTGACGCTCACGTCGGTGGACGGCTGCCAGGTCGAGCTCACCGTCACGTAGCCCGAGCTGAATCCCTTCAAATCCTTGGCTGAGTTGACGACCGCGGTCTTCGTGTCGCCGACGGGATCCGACGACTGTCGCGACACGGCTGCCTTGCGGGCGCCCGCGCGGGTCGCATCCGTCAGCGTGACGTAGTTGTTGAAGACAATTCCGAACTGAATGATTGCGAAAAGGAGCAGCGCCAGGATCGGCAGGGCCAGCGCGAATTCCGTCACCGACTGACCTCGCTCAGATGCAATCTGAATTTTTCGGCGCTTGCTGATCTTCACGGGAGTCTCTTTCTGTGATTCGAATGGAGTGGGCCCCTTCCGGAGAAGGGGCCCCTTGCCGGAGAAAACTGGTCTGCTTTTAGGGCAGGATGTTGGCTACGCTCGTGATCGCGCTCCGGACGTTGTTCGACAGAAGCGTGATCGCACCGATCACCGCCAACGTGATGACGGCCAGCACGACGCCGTACTCGGCCATCGTCTGACCCTCTTCACGCCGGCGCAACGAATCGGCGGCGATCTGCACGAAGGTGAAGAGCTTCAGCATCTAATTCACCTCCCTTCTCTGTTCCAGGCGCACGCAAGCGCGTGCGCCCTGCCCACGGGCAACGTCAGGGGGACAAGCTGGGTCTCGTCGGTGAGGAGTCGATTGATCGTGCGGGCGATTCGCTTGGTCACGCCGGGGAAACCTCCGAAGTCTTCGGCGTGGCCGCGCCGCCGACTCGCTCAATTGCGGCGATCATCGTTCGGTTCGGACGCATCGCTCATCCCTCGTCCTGGTGATTTCCCTGCGGCATCCCTCGATCGGGGGAGAGCGGACCCGGTGTGGGGATCGATAGTTCCTCCAGTCCGTATCGGCCAGCGGACCTGAACGAGATCCGCGCCGAAGTGGCGGCCCCTCGGCGCCCGACCAACGGGAGCGACAAGGAATGCCACGACGGAACTCACTGACCAGGCGGCTCTTGCACCACCTACTCCTCCTCTCGCTTGCGAGCTGCGTCCTGGCGTTGTTCAGGCGTGGCTGGGACGAATGGGACGAGAAGGCGGAGCCCGAGCCCGAGCCGCAGCCGGCGGCGAACTCCGAGCCGCGCCGCAAGCGCAGCTCGACCCGGCGCTTCGCCACCACTGTTTCCTTCACCGCCCTCTTCTTCGCAGGCCTTGCTCTTTCGGCAGGGGCCGGCAACGGGGTACGGACGCTGCTGGAGGACAACAGCTCGACCGCTGCCCAGACCGACACGACGGCGACAGCGCCGGCGCCGGACACGGCGACCGGCACCACGACGACCGCGGCTCCCACGCCGCAGCCGGCACCGGTCGTGCAGGCGACGCAGCTGCAGGCCCACGCCCGCCCGGCGGCGGCTCCGGCTCTGCTGACCGCCAGGCCTTCCGCGTCAGCAAATCTCGCGCGCGCCGCCCAGCGGACGGCCGTCGCCGGGTCTGCGCTCACGCAGGCGACAGGGAAGAGCTCGGCGAAGACGCCGCAGGCTCACAAGACCAGGCGCGGGGCGGGCCCGCTGCACGTGAAGCCGCAGCCGCTCGATGCCGAAGCCAGCTACCCGGGCTCCACGGTCTGGCTGTACCGGGCGGCCCCCGACCCGACACCGCCCGCCGGGCGCCTGCGCCTCAGCTTCGCGCGCGAGCTCGTCGCCTACTCACGGCAGGCGGGTGTCGACTGGGCGCTCGAGCTGGCAGTGCTTCGCGTCGACGGACACGCCGGGCGCGTGCCGGCCACGCGGGGCCAGGTCCGGAAGCTTGCCTTCCGGCTCGGAAGCCTGGGCGGCCGCGCGAACGGCTGGGCCGCAGCGCTCTCGGTCTCGAGCGACACGGCGTTCGCCGACCGCGTCGTGGCTCTTCGCCACTACTACCGCGCAGTCGGTCTGGCCAGTCTCGTGTACGGCCTGCTCTCGCAGAAGCGCGACCTCGAGGATCGCGTCCTGCATGATCAGCGCCTCCTGATCTACCCAGGTGGGCGCCAGGACGTCGCCTCGCACAAGGTTGACGCCCGGGTGCTGGCCGTGATGCTGTACCTCGCGGACACATTCCACGAGGTCACGGTCTCGTGCCTCATCAGCGGGCATCGGTTGTATGCCCGGCCCGGCGTTGTCTCCGCGCACATCTACGGTCGCGCGGTCGATGTTGCCGCGCTCGGCGGCGTCTCGGTCTACGGGCACCAGGAGCCCGGCGGGCTGACAGAGCAAGCTGTTCGGAGCCTGCTCATGCTTCCCGGCGGGATGATGCCGGCCCAGGTGATCTCGCTGCTCGGGCTCGGCGGGCCTTCCTTCCCGCTGGCCAACCACTACGACCACATCCACGTGGGGTTTTAGATGGCTCAGCTGCCCCAGATCGCGCTGGCGAATGACGACGGGACCGTCGTCTGCGAGCGGTGTCTCCTCGCCGAGACGCCGCTCGCGCGTCTGCGCGGGCTGCTCGGCCGAACCGGCCTTCCATCAGGGGAGGGGCTGTTGCTCCGCCCGGCGGCGTCGATCCACACGGCGTTCATGCGCTTTGCGATCGACGCCGTCTTTCTCGACCGTGCGAACACGGTCGTAAAGGTGGCCTCGGCGCTCCGCCCGTGGCGGACGTCGGCTTGCCGCGGCGCCCGCGCCGTGCTCGAGCTTCCGGCCGGGGAGGCTGAGCGCCGAGGACTTCGTCCGGGCGTCGCTCTGACCCAGGTCTGGCGAACGGCCCTCAACTGAGGGCCCGGTCGACTTAGTAACAGACTGTCACTAGCCGTTTGACTCCGCGGGGCGCGGCGCGCCATGGTTTCCGCATGGATCCGGCCTCGGCCAACGCCGTCGCGGCCCGCGCGCGAACGGAGAACTTCCCGGTCGCCTCGCTGCTTTTCCCCCGGGCCGTGCGCCCGCACCTGCGCGCGATCTACGGCTTTGCGAGGCTGGTCGACATCCTCGGAGACGAGTACGAAGGCGACCGGCTCGCCGCGCTCGACGAGCTCGAGCAAGAGGTCGACGCCTGCTACGAAGGCGAGCCGTCGTGGGAGGTGATGCGCGCGCTGCAACCCACGATCCGCTCGTGCGGGCTGCCGCGCGAGCCCTTCCTGCGGCTGATCGAGGCAAACCGAATGGACCAGAGGATCTCCCAGTACGCGACGTGGGCGGATCTCAGGGAGTACTGCGTCCACTCGGCCGAGCCCGTGGGACGGCTCGTGCTCGGCGTGCTCGGCCGCACCGAGCCAGAGCTGGTCGCGCTCTCGGACGACGTGTGCACCGGCCTCCAGCTCGTCAACTTCCTCCAGGACGTGCCGCGCGACCTGGCGCTGGGGCGGGTCTACCTGCCCGCCGAGGACCGAGCGTGCTTCGAGGTGACCGAGCTCGCCACGGCGAACGCGCCGCTCACGCGCCTCCTTGAGTACGAGGCCAAGCGGGCACGCGTTCTGCTCGGCGCCGGCGAGGAGCTGGGCCGGCGGCTCGAGGGGCGAGTCGGCAGGGCCGTCGCGGTCTTCGCGCGCGGAGGCTTGGCGGCGCTCGCGGCGCTCGAGCGCGCGGACTGGGACGTCTTCAACGGCCGCCCGCGGCCTTCCCGCATGCGCCTCGCGCTGGCTGCGATTCGATGACGGTGGAGACCGCCTACGCCGAGGTCGAGCGGATCACCCGTCGCAATGCGCGCAACTTCGCCTACGGGATCATGGTCCTGCCGAAGCCGAAGCGGCGCGCGATCGCGGCGATCTACGCCTTCGCGCGGCGGGTCGACGACATCGCGGACGGCGAGTCGCCGGACGCGGAGAAGCGCGCCCAGCTCGAAGAGCTGCACCGTGCGCTCGACGCTCAGCCCGGAGCCGACGCAGTGCTGGTCGCGCTGGGAGACGCCCGTTCGCGCTACCCGATCGCGGCCGCCGCTTTGCACGACCTCGTCGACGGTGGTCTCCAGGACACGGAGCAGCGCCGCTACGCGGACTTCGAGCAGCTTCTCGGCTACTGCAAGCGGGTCGCCGGCGCGGTTGGCGTGGCGTGCGTCGGGGTCTACGGGTCCGACGACACCGAGCGGGCCGAGCGGCTGGGCGTCGCGCTACAGCTGATCAACATCATCCGAGACGTGCGCGAGGACTGGGAGCTCGGCCGTGTCTACCTGCCGCAGGACGAGCTCGCCGCGCACGGCGTCTCCGAGGACGCGATCGCGGCGGCGCGCGTGACGCCCGAATGGCAGGCGCTGCTCAGCTTCCAGGCCTCGCGCGCGCGTGTGTACCTGAGCGACGGTCTGGAGCTGGTCGAATCGCTCGACCGGCGCAGCGCCGTGTGCGTCGCCACCTTCGCAGGGCTGTACCGTGCGACACTTGACCGCATCGAAGCTCGTGGATTCGACGTTTTCGACGGCTCGCTGCGGCTCTCGCCGCTGACGAAGCTGCGCATCCTGGGAGCGGGGCTCCTCCGGTGAAGGTCGCCGTCGTGGGAGGGGGTCTTGCCGGCATCGCGGCGGCGCTCGACCTCGTGGACGCCGGACACGAGGTCGCCCTGTACGAAGCGAGGCCGACCCTGGGCGGCGCCGTGCAGACCCTGCCGCGACGCGACGGTGACCCGGAGCCGCCCCCGGACAACGGCCAGCACGTCGCGCTCGGCTGCTTCACGGAATACCTTCGCCTTCTCGGGCGGATTGGCCAGAGCGACGCGATACGGCGGCTCAACCTCGAGCTGCCGGTGATCGACGAGCGCGGCCGGACCGCGACGATCCGGCCGTCCGCCCTCGCGCTCCTGCGCTACCGGCACGTCTCGGTGCGCGAGCGTATGGGCGTGCTCAGGGCGCTCGCCGGCTGGAGCGAAACCCCACACGCGGAATCGTTCGGCGACGAGCTGCGCGCCCGCGGCCAGTCACCACGCGCGATCGAGCGTTTCTGGGACGTGTTCATCCGGCCGGCGCTCAACCTGCGCGCGGACGAAGCGAGCGCCGCTGCGGGGCTCTTCACCGTCAAGACGGCGCTGCGCGGCGCGCGAGGCGACTCAGATCTTCTGCTTCCCGCGCGGCCGCTCGGGGAGATGCACGGCCAAGCGGCCGAGCTGGCTCTGAAGACGGCGGGAGCGACCGTCGAGACCGGAGCGCGGGTGGAAGAGCTCGACGGCCTCGACGTCGATGCGACCGTGCTCGCGGTTCCCCCCGCCGAGTCGGCGCGGTTGCTCGGCGAGCCCCAGCCGCAACTCGAGCACTCTCCAATCGTGAGCATTCACCTGCTGTTCGACAGGCGGCTGCTCCGACAACCTCTCGCAGCGTTGCTGGGCAGCCCGGCGCACTGGGTGTTCGACCGGGGCGCCCTCACGGGACACGCTCCGAAGCAAGGCCAGTACCTGACGGTCGTCTCCTCGGGAGCTCCTGAGCTGGAGGCGCTGCGCGGACGCGACCTCGTCGAGCTGATCAGCGGAGCTGTGACCGAACGGCTCGGTCCGGGCAAGCTGCTCTGGTCGCGGGTCAGCCGGGAGCCACACGCGACGATCGCCGTCCGCCCGGGCAGCGAGGCGCACCGCCTCGGGACCGTGACCGGGCGGCCGAACGTCGTCCGCGCCGGAGCCTGGACCGCGACCGGCTGGCCGGCCACGATGGAAGGCGCCGTCCGCAGCGGGCGGGCCGCGGCGCGCGCTCTTGCTTCTGCCCGAGAGGGAGTTCCCGCGTGACGATCGCACCCGAGCGCATCGAGACTCGGCTGGACGAAGCGATCGACGCCGCCACGAGCAGGCTGCTCGAGCTCCAGCACCCGGATGGGTGGTGGGTCGGCGAGCTGGAGTCGAACGCGACGATGATCGCCCAGCACCTCTTCTGGCATCACGTCCTCGGTCTGCGTACGCCTGAGCTCGACCGCAAGATCGCCAACGAGCTGTTGGCGCGCCAGCGTGACGACGGCACTTGGTCGATCTGGTTCGACGGACCCCCCGATCTGTCGACGTCCGTCGAGGCCTACGCCGCACTGAAGCTCGCCGGGGTCGATCCGGGCGACGGGGCGCGCCGGTTCATCCGCTCCCGCGGCGGAGTCCCCCGCACGCGGATCTTCACGAAGTGCTTCCTCGCGTTGCTCGGCCAGTGGCCCTGGCAGCGGGTCGTCCCGATCCCCGTCGAGCTGATCCTGCTTCCCCCGAGCGCGCCGCTCTCGATCTACAACTTCGCCTGCTGGGCCCGTGGCACGTTCGTTCCGCTCTCCGTTTGTCGGGCGCTGCGCCCCGTGCGAGGAGCCGATCTCGACCTGCGGGAGATCGGCGCGCGCCCTGGAACGAGCAAGGCGCCGCCGTCACCCTCCAGGCTGAGGCGAATCGCGATCGGCCGCGCCGAGCGCTGGGTGCGCGAGCATCAGGAGGCCGACGGCTCGTGGGGCGGGATCCAGCCGCCGTGGGTCTGGTCGATCCTGATGCTGGCGGCGCTGGGGCACGGCTTCGAGGACGAGACTCTCAGGCGGGCGGTCGAGGGCTGGAAGGGCTTCACGATCGAGGAGGGCGACAGGTTGCGCCCAGAGGCCTGCCAGTCACCGGTCTGGGACACAGGCCTGGCCATGCTCGCCTTGCGTGATTCCGGGCTCGGCCCCGAGCACCCCGCGCTCGTGCGCGCCGCCGAATGGCTGCT
>JBARRQ010000097.1:0-1638 GCA_049644305.1 Gaiellaceae bacterium | reverse complement strand
CGGCGAGGCGGATGTCCCGTTCTTCTCGATGGCGGCGTCGGAGTTCGTCGAGGCGATCGTCGGCGTCGGCGCATCCCGGGTGCGCGATCTCTTCACGAATGCGAAGGAGGCGGCTCCTTCGATCGTGTTCATCGACGAGCTCGACGCAGTCGGGCGAGCGCGGAGCAGCGCCGGGGGCGGCTTCGGCGGCAGCGACGAGCGCGAGCAGACGCTCAACCAGATCCTCACCGAGATGGACGGCTTCGACTCGTCGACGAGCGTGATCGTGATCGGCGCGACCAACCGGCCGGACGTGCTCGACCAGGCCCTGCTGCGCCCCGGCCGTTTCGACCGCCGTGTCGCCGTGAGCCCGCCCGACCGTACCGGCCGGGAGGCGATCCTCAAGGTGCACACGCGCGGCGTGCCCCTCGGCAGCGACGTCGACCTGGGGAGGATCGCCGCAACCACGCCTGGCATGGTCGGGGCCGATCTCGCGAACCTCGTCAACGAGGCGGCGCTGCTCGCAGCGCGGCGGAACCACGACACCGTGAAGGAAGCCGACTTCACCGACGCGCTCGAGCGAATCCTGCTCGGCGCCGAGCGGCAGATCATGCTGACCGACGAGGACCGACGCCGCACCGCGTACCACGAGGCCGGCCACGCGATCGTCGGCATGCTCACCGAGGGCGCCGATCCGGTGCGCAAGGTGTCGATCATTCCCCGCGGTCTTGCGCTCGGCGTTACGTTCTCGGCGCCTGAGAGCGACCGCTTCAACTACCGCAAGCCGGAGGTGGAGGCGAAGATCAAGGTCGCGCTCGGCGGGCGCGCTGCCGAGGAGGTCGTCTACGACGAGACCAGCACGGGCGCGGAGTCGGACATCCAGCAGCTCACCGAGCTCGCACGCCAGATGGTCGGTCGCTGGGGCATGAGCTCGGCGATCGGCCCGGTCGCGGTGATCCCGCGCGACGGCGTGGGGCCCTTCCTGCCGGGTGTCGCCGAGGTCTCGCCGGACACACAGAAGCTCGTCGACGACGAGGTTCGGCGAGTCGTGGACGAGTCGCACAAGGATGTCATCGGCCTGCTGAAGCAGAATCGCGGCAAGCTCGACTCGCTCGCGACCGCGCTGCTCGAGCACGAGACGCTTGACGAGGAGGAGGCCTACGCGGCGGCAGGCGTTCCACGCGCACCGGCGCCCACCGCCGACTCGTACGCGACTGCAGCTCGATCGCGAATCGACCGCTAGCTAGAAGAGGGAGGATCCCTTCGAGATGACGAGCGCCGAAGTCGACAATCGCTCTACGCCGCTCTCGCCCGGGACCGGCGCACCTGACTTCGAGCTCCCCTCGACTCCCGACCAGACCCTGTCGCTGTCCGAGCTCCGGGGTCAGCCCGTGATCCTCGCCTTCTACCCCGAGGACTGGAGTCCCGTTTGCTCCGACCAGATGTCTCTCTACCAGGAGCTGCTGCCCGAGTTCCGGCAGTTCGACGCGGAGCTCCTGGGCATCTCGGTCGACGGCATCTGGAGCCATCTAGCGTTCGCAAAGGACCGGAACCTGCATTTCCCCCTGCTCGCGGACTTCGAGCCCAAGGGGGAAGTCGCTCGCGCGTATCAGGTCTACCGGGCCAAGGAGGGAACGAGCGAGCGGGCCCTGTACGTGA
>JBARRQ010000096.1:0-3508 GCA_049644305.1 Gaiellaceae bacterium | reverse complement strand
GCGTTGGAGCCGGGTCGCGTTCGCGCATCCAACTGCTGATGAGGCGCGGCAGGTAGCTGGTGAAGAAAATCCACGCGAACCGAGCGCCGACAACAACCCCGCTGACCAGCGCGGCGTAGCCGGCGAGCTGCACCGTCGGCCTCCCGGACAGCCGGTCGACGATCGACGGGAGCTGCAGGCCGACGAGCGCGAACAGGAGGCCGTTGAGTAACAGGAAGGTGATCTCCCAGACGCCCTGCCCCTGGAGGCGAGTCCGCGCGGTGGTCAGCTCCGGCGTGTGCAAGCCCATGTAGATGCCGACGGTGACGGCGGCGAGGACGCCTGATACCCCGGCCGCCTGCGCCGGCAAGTAGCCGAAGTAGCCGCTCAGGAGGGCAATCGTGATCTCGACCGGAGGGTTGTCGAGCCTGCGGCGGAGCTGCCTGATGAGGTAGCCGACGGCAAGCCCGATCGCGACTCCGCCGACGACGTTGAGCACGAACCGCCAGGATGCTTCGACGAGTGAGAAGCTGCCGGTCACCACGGCGGCCACGGCGAAGCGGTAGGCCACGAGCGCCGTGCCGTCGTTGACGAGGCTCTCCCCCTCGATCAGGACGATCAGCCGCGGGGGGAGGCCGAGGCGCTGCGCGATCGAGGTGGCGGCGGTCGGGTCCGTGGGGGAGACGATCGCGCCGAGCACGAACGAGCTCGCCCAGCTCAGCCCGATCACCGCGTGGACGACGGCCGCGACTACCAGCATCGTCGTCAGGACGAGCCCGATCGCCAGCAGCCCGATCGGGCGGACGTTGGCGCGCAGCTCGCGGAGCGACGTGAAGAACGCGGTGCCGTAGAGAAGCGGCGGCAGAACGGCAACGAGGACCAGGTCCGGACGCAGTTGGATCTTCGGGATCCCGGGCACGAAGGCGACCGCCAAGCCGCCGAGCACGAGCAGGATCGGGTAGGGGACCCGGACGAGCTGCGAGACCGAAAGAAGGAGCACGCCGGCCGCGACCAGGGCGGCAAGAAGAAGCTCGTTACCCGCGCTGAAGCCCAGAATCACGGCGCCGGCCTGCACCGGCCGAGCCTAACTCGATTCGCCGCCTAGGGAGGTTGGTCGAGCCGGCCGCGCGTCGGTACGATCGAAGCGTGGTCGACGTACGGACGGAGATCGAGATCGACCGCCCACGTGGTGACGTCGCGGCTTTCGCCTCCAACCCCGGCAACGCCACCGCCTGGTACGAGCACATCAAGAGCGTCAGGTGGAGCTCCGCGAAACCGCTCGAGGTCGGGTCCAGAATCGTGTTCGTCGCGGATTTCCTGGGTCGCCGGCTCGACTACATCTACGAAGTGACGGCCCTCGTCCCCGGCGAGCGCTTCGTGATGGCCACCGCCGAGGGCCCATTTCCGATGGAGACCACCTACACGTGGGAGGACACGCCCGACGGCGGCACGAAGATGCTCCTTCGGAACCGCGGCCGGCCGTCCGGATTCTCCCGGCTCACGGCGCCGCTGCTGGTCGGCGCGATGCGGCGCGCCAACCGGAAGGACCTGAGACGGCTCAAGGCGCTCCTCGAGGGCTGAGCTCCCGTTGAGCGATGAGTTCGTGGCCGCCGATGCGTCTATGCCTAGGATGGAGGTCGTGGAAGGGCCCGCGCTCACCACCGCTCCCGCGGTCGCCGAGCAGGAGCAGTACCGCCGCGAGCTGACGGCGTACTGCTACCGCATGCTCGGCTCGCCGTTCGAGGCGGAAGACGCCGTTCAGGAGACGCTGCTGCGCGCGTGGAAGGGCAGGGATCGCTTCGAGGGGCGCTCAGCGTTGCGCTCCTGGCTCTACAGGATCGCCACGAACGTTTGCCTCGACATGCTGAAGGGACGGGAGCGCCGCGCGCGGCCGATGGACCTCGGCCCGGCGCGTGAGCCCGTGGAGTCCAACCTGAACACGCTCGCGGAGACGACCTGGATCGAGCCGGTTCCCGAGGGACTCGTCGCGCTCCAGGGTGACCCCGCCGAAGTCGTGGTCTCGCGCGACACGATCAGGCTCGCGTTCGTCGCCGCTCTGCAGCATCTCCCCGCCAGGCAGCGGGCGGTTCTGATCCTTCGCGAGGTTCTCCGCTGGAAGGCGAGCGAGGTCGCGGAGCTGCTCGAGACGAGCGTCGCTTCGGTGAACAGCGCGCTCCAGCGGGCGCGGGCGACCTTGGAGACGGCCGACCTCGGCCACTCTGGGGCCCTCGAGGCTTCCGACCGCGAGCTTCTCGAGCGGTATGTCGAGGCGTTCGAGCGCTACGACATGGAGGCGCTGACGTCGCTGATCCACGAGGACGCGACCCAGTCGATGCCGCCCTATGACCTCTGGCTTGCGGGCCGGGACGACATCCTGAGCTGGTGGACCGGGCCGGGAATCGGCTGCCGCGGATCCAGAGTCCTTCCCGCCGTTGCGGCGAACGGCTCGCCGGCCTTCGGGCAGTACAAGCCGGCCGAGTCCGGTACGGGCTACGAGCCGTGGGCGCTGCAGGTGCTCGAGCTCTCAGACGGCCGGGTCGTCGAGCTCACGTTCTTCCTCGACACCGAGCGGATCTTTCCGCTCTTCGGGCTGCCGCTCCGACTCGAGACGTAGCACGCCGCCGAGCCCTACGAAGGCGAGAAGCTCCTGCAGCTCGTTCGAGGCATGTTGAAACCGGATCTCGAGGCCCACGCGCTGCGCCGCAAGCTGGAGCCTGGCCAGCGTGTCGATCGTGGCTGCGTCTGGGTGAATGGCTCCAAGGGTGCAGACGATCGTCCTGTGTTGGGACGCGGCCATCGAAAGAGAGACGGAATGCAAGGAAGAAACTCATCGTTGCCGCGAGCGATGACTTTCGCGCGCAGCACCGGTCCAACCTGGGACACCGACCGAAAGGATCTTCAAGCCCATGGCCCTCGATAGCGACAAACGCTGGATCGCACTCTACGTTCTCTGCCTCGGCACGCTGATGATCGTGCTCGACACCACGATCGTGAACGTCGCGCTGCCGTCGATCAGGGCCGATCTAGGCTTTTCGGAGACGTCGCTGGCCTGGGTCGTGAACGCCTACCTGCTCACCTTCGGTGGCTTCTTGCTGCTCGGCGGCCGTCTCGGCGATCTCTTCGGCCATCGGCGGCTCTTCCTGATGGGGATTGCGCTCTTCACGCTCGCCTCGCTCGCGTGTGGGCTTGCCACGACGCAGGCCTTCCTCGTCACGGCGCGGGCGATTCAGGGGCTCGGCGGAGCCGTCGTGTCCGCGGTCTCGCTCTCCCTGCTCATGACGCTCTTCACCGAGCCGGCCGAGCGGGCGAAGGCCATGGGAGTGTTCGGCTTCGTCGCGGCCGGAGGTGGAACGATCGGTGTTCTGCTCGGCGGGATCCTCACCGACAAGCTCAACTGGCACTGGATCTTCCTCGTCAACATCCCGGTCGGCATCGCCGTCTTCGCGCTCTGTCTCGTGCTGCTGCCCGGGGGAAGGGGGCCGGCCGCGCGGCTCGACGTCGCAGGCGCGATCACGGTGACCGCGTCGCT
>JBARRQ010000095.1:0-17143 GCA_049644305.1 Gaiellaceae bacterium | reverse complement strand
GCGGCGATCGACAGCTGGCTCGTCGGAGTGCTCGCTCCCGAGGCGGCGTCCCAGAGCGTCTCCGCGTAGCCGGAGACGTGAGCAGGCCGCCGCTAGCGCTGCTCTACGACGTTCACGGCAACCTCGTTGCGCTCGAGGCGGTGCTCGAAGAGGCGGAGAGGGCGGGAGCGACGAGCTTCCTACTCGGGGGCGACTACGCCTCGTTCGGGCCGTGGCCCCGCGAGACGGCGGACCTGCTCGAGACGTTGCCTGCGACCGCGCGCATTCGAGGCAACGTCGAACGATGGCTCCGCGAAGAGCCGGAGGTTCCGGCAAGCGCGCAGCCGCTTGTGAGCAGCGCGTGTGACGACGCGCGCGAGTCCCTGGGCCCGACGCGCGTCGAGCGCCTGTACGAACTTCCGGAGCAAGCAGAGCTGGACGGAATCCTCGTCTGTCATGGGTCTCCGCTTTCCGACATCGAGAGCTTCGCTCCCGAGGCGCAGCCGGACGAGGAACGGATGCTCGCCGGCCGGACGGACCAGACGATTCTCTTCGGGCACAGCCATCAGCAGTTCAGGCGCCCCGGCCCGCATGGCACCCTCCTCGTCAACCCCGGCAGCGTGGGCGCTCCGCTCGACGGCGACCCTCGCGCGGCCTGGGCGCTCTACGAGAACGGGGAGATCGGCTTTCGCAGGACCGCGTACGACGTCGAGCGGGCCGCAGCTCAGATGCGGTCGCGCGGCGACTGGGCCGAGCCGATCGCGCGCCGGATCGAGCGCGGATCCGATGCTTGACCTGACGGGAGAGGTCGCGACCTGACCATGGCGAAGGCGCTCACGATCGTAGGGCTCGGCGGATCGCTGGCGGGAAGCTCCAAGAGCCGGGCGGCTCTGAAGACTGCGCTCGGAGGCGCAGAGGCCGCCGGTGCCAGAACGCAGCTGCTCGACCTCCGGGAGCTCGACCTGCCTATGTACAACCCCGACGACGACGCGCCGACCGACGCGGCCTCGACGCTGATCGAGGCGTCTCATGCGGCCGACGGGCTGCTGTGGAGCAGCCCGATGTACCAGGGCACGATCTCCGGAGCGCTCAAGAACGCTCTGGACTGGCTGCACCTGCTCCGCGACCGCGACCCGCCGTACCTCTACGACAAGGTGATCGGGCTGATCAGCGCCGCGGGGGAACGCAGGGGCTGCAGGCGATCAACACGATGGAGTTCGCGGTGCGCGCGCTCCGAGGCTGGGCAGTCCCTTACGTGGTGCCGGTCGCGAGCGCCGCCCGTGTCTTCGACGCCGAGGGAAGCATTCGAGATGAAGCCGTCGAGCACCAGCTACAGACGCTCGGCAGCGAGGTCGTGCGCGTCGCGCAGCGGTTCGCGGCGGATAGCTCGCTTCACCGCGAGCACGAATGCGAGAAGGCCGCCGCGCTCGTCGCCAGTGCCGAGTAGTCCGGCGTCGCCTAGCTCGAGGCGGGCGAGGTGACGGCCGCGCAGCGCGGCTCGTGCTTTTCGGCGAGACGGAGAAGGAGCGCGTGCAAACTCGCGCGCTCTTCCGCGCTCAGTGGAGCGAGGAACTCGTCGTCGATCCGGCGCGCGAGCCCGCGCAACCGGCCGAGCGTTTGCTTCCCGTCCGGGGTGAGGCGAACGAGGTGCCGGCGGCGATCGTTGGGATCGCGACGTCGCTCGACGAGCCCACGCTCCTCGAGCTCATCGAGCAGTCCCACCAGCTGGCCGCGGTCGTAGCCGAGCTCGTCTGCGATCGCACCCTGCGTCTCGCGCGAGCCCTCGTCGAGCACGACCAGGATTGCGTGGTGGTAAGGGTGCAGGCCCGTCAACTCGTACTCCTCCATCGCCCGCTCCTTGGCGGCAAAGCCGAGCCGCTTCAAGAGGAAGGTGGCCGAGGCGACGAGCTCCTCCGGCAACTTCGGGACCTTGGAAGCAGGTGGCGACTGTGGGCTTGTGACACTCATGTCGAACAGTGTAGCGCACAAGGGTTGGTCTGCTGTATAGTTGACCTCGTCAACGATTATGGAGGTCAACTAGGTGAGCACCCCGAGCAAGAGTGACCGGCGTTGGAGCGCCCTCGCTCTCATCGTCACTGCACAGTTCATGGTCATTCTCGACGTCGCGATCGTGAACGTCGCACTGCCCTCGATCAAGTCGGACCTCCATTTCTCCGCGACGAACCTCCAGTGGGTGATCTCCGCCTACGCGATCATGTTCGGCGGGGCGTTGCTACTCGGCGGCCGGCTCGCGGATCTGCTCGGACGGCGTCGCCTGTTCGTCACCGGTCTTGCCCTGTTCGCCGCAAGCTCGCTTCTCTGCGGCCTCGCATGGTCGGAGGGCTCGCTGATCGCCTTCCGCGCACTCCAGGGCTTGGGCGGAGCATTGCTTGCCCCGGCGGCGCTTTCGCTGCTCGTGACGATGTTCTCAGAGGGCCGGCAACGCAATCTCGCGCTCGGGATCTACGGGGCCGCATCGGGAAGCGGCGCCGCGGCCGGTGTCCTGCTCGGCGGCGTGCTCACGTCCTACCTGAGCTGGTCGTGGATCTTCTTCATCAACGTGCCCGTCGGGGTCGTCGCGATCGCCCTCGCGCCGTGGCTGCTGCGGGACAGCCGGGCTGACCTGGCGCACCGCCACTTCGACCTGGCAGGCGCCGTGTCCGTCACCGGCGGCCTGATGCTCCTCGTCTACGCGCTGACGCGTGCAACGAGCGACGGTTGGACGTCCGCCACGACGATCGAGCTGCTCGCCGGCGCTGCGGCTCTTCTGGTCGCCTTCGTCCTGATCGAGCTCCGTTCTCGCTCGCCGCTTCTCCCGCTGCGGATCTTCCGGCTACGGACGCTCTCGGCCGCGAACGCGACGATGGCCATTGTCGGCTCCGTTGCCTTCTCGGAGTTCTTCCTGCTGACGCTGTACATGCAAGACGTGTTGCACTACTCCGCCGTCCGAACCGGAGTCGCCTTCGCGGGCTTCGCGCTGACGGTCGTCATCGCCTCGAACGTCGCCCAGGCCGTCGTCGGCCGAATCGGTGTCCGGGCCACGCTCAGCGCCGGACTGCTCGCCTCCGCGGTTTCCGTCGCCCTTCTGACCCGGCTACCCGTCGACGGACAGTACTTCTGGGACCTCTTTCCCGCCTTCGTCCTCGGCGGAGCCGGCATGGGGTTCTCGTTCGTGCCTGTGACGATCGCGGGCCTCACCGGAGTCGATCGGGCTGACTCGGGCGTTGCTTCCGGTCTGATCAATACGAGCCGGCAGATTGGCGGCGCAATCGGAGTCGCAGCGACGAGCGCGATCGCGGCGACCTCGACTGGCCACTTTGTGCAAGCTCACTCGGGGCTCACGGCCTCGAGCGGTGTGGCGCTCGACCACGGCTTCCGGACCGGCCTCTACGGGCTGACGGGACTGCTCGTGCTCGGCGCCCTGATCGCGATCACGTTCATCAGGTCGGCACCGGCTCCGGCCTCGCAGGCCGCGCTCGCCGACGGCGAGGCGGTCGCTCTCGAGGACGCCGCCTGATGGCCCACGCATCGACGCAGAGGAGGATCGAAATGGACTATCCATTCCGTGAGCTCGACGACCTGGTCCTGCACTTGAAGGGCCTGTTGCTCGTGCGCAGCTTCCGCGAGCAACGGGGCGCAGATACCGGTGAGCTCGACATGTACGGCGTCGAGATCGACGACGTGCGCGACCGGCTTGCCAACTTCGTCAAGAACGGTCGCCTAGACCAAGCTGCCTAGGAGTGGTAGAAGCGGGGCATGGCGACGTTCCTGGTCGTCCTCCACCGTTCCGGCCCTCACTGGGACCCAGCGCGGCCGATGGAGGAGCAGTCCGACTGGCCCGCGCATGCGTCCTTCATGGACAGCCTCGTTGAAGCGGGGTTCATCGTTCTCGGCGGCCCGCTAGCCGACGAGCACCGCGTGGTGCATGTCGTCGAGGCCGACTCGGAGGACGCCGTCCGGTCGACGTACGCGCGCGATCCTTGGAGCAACACTCATCTTCGGGTCGACGCGATCGACCCCTGGACGATCCGCCTCGACGGCCGTACTCCCTAGCTCCATGGCGACGATGGCCGACCTCGACGAGCTCGCGCTTTCGCTGCCGCAGGCCACGAAGGAGACGTCTGAGGACGGCAGGCCCGCATACCTCGTACACGGCAAGCTCTTCTGCTGTCATCGCAGCCGCAGGCCCGACGCGATTGATCCGGGAACAGGTGAGCGGCTCGATGACGTGCTCATGTTCCGGGTCGCCGACCTCGGCGTGAAGGAGCTCCTGCTGGCGGACGAGCGCGGCGTCTTCTTCACGACGCCTCACTTCGACGGCTATGCCGCAGTGCTGGTGCAGATCCCCGAGCTCGCTCGCGTCGACCGGGATGAGCTGCACGACCTGGTCGCCGAAGCGTGGCTCACAAGAGCGCAGAAGCGGGTCGCGAAGGCCTGGCTGAATCAACAGGGGATCTCAGGCGACTGACCCCAGAAACGCCAAGTCCTGCAAACCCGAAGGCCCACAGGACTTGACGAAGCGATCCTTGCACGTGGCGTTCCTGTAGTCAAGCGCCGTTACTGCGCGGGCGAGAGCGTTTGGCGTCCCCGCCTGGCGAACCTGATCAGAGCCCCTGCGGCGATCGCCAGAAGACCGCCGGCTGCGCCGATTCCAACGGCGGCGCCGGCCCGGACGGCGTCCTGAGCGCCCCAGTGGATGGCGATCCAGTTGGAGATCCCAGCCCACGAGTCGATCGAGAGGTTGCCTGGGCCGAGCGCGCTGGCCGCATACGCGGTCGTCAGCATCAAGAGCGGAAACTCGAAGCCACCCTCAGCGGCCCAGATGCCCTTCCGCACATGGACGACCAAGATGGCGACCGTCATCACCGCGGCGATGAGCGCCGTCCCGAGCGGAGTCACGAGCCCTGCGGCGAGAAGAAAACCGCCGCCAAGCTCGCCTGCGCCTGCAAGCAACGCGAACGGCAGACCCGGAGCCATGCCAACCTGCTCGAAGAAACCCGCCGTCCCGCGCGGGCCGTGGGCGGACAGGAGCCGCGGCGCCCGGGTGGGCGGCACGAGCTTCTGCAGGCCGTGGCCCATGAGCAGCAGTCCCGGCACGAGTCGAAGTACGAGCAATGCGATATTCACGTCACACACCTCCTTCTTGCAGATATTTCCATCTAACGTGAACGTAAATTCAGCCGGCCGTATTCCCGCTCTCTCGCTCGAGACCGCGTAGCCGATCCCGAATACGCCGCCGCCTCTTGCCGAGCTCCTGTTCGAGCCTCCCGAGCGCTTGATGTCGCGCACACACGAGCGCGAGCTGGGCATCGACATTTTCGAGCGATTGCTTCAGGATCGCGCGTCGCTCGCCCGCATGTCCAGCCCGCTGCCACCGGTCGCGCAAGATCGCCTCGGTCCCCTGTGCGTCCAGCAGGCACTTGAGCTCCTCGAGCGAGACGCCGAGCAGGTCGCGCGCGCGGATCAACTCTTGTAGGCGCGCCACGTCGGCCTCCCGATAGACGCGATGGCTCCCTTTGGTACGCCCAGCTCGCGCGGCGATCAGTCCGAGCTCCTCGTAGTAGCGGATCGTGCGGGTGGTCACGCCGACGCGCTCGGCCACCTCGCCGATGCGATAACTCGATTGGTTGCTCTCGTCCGGCATCTCCCGCTTACCTTACGTTAACGTCAGGCTTTGGGAGAGGGCGCCGCTCGGTCTCAGGTGTGCGAGCATCCTGCGCGGTGAGCGCAATAGCGACGTTCCCGCACCTCGAGCAGCTCGTGCAGAGCGAGCTCGAACGCTTCCGCGACGAGCACCCACGCTCGCTTGAGCTGAGCGAGCGCGCGAAGCGGTCACTCCTCGGCGGCGTGCCGATGCATTGGATGGTCCGCTGGGCCGGCGGCTTCCCGGTGTTCGCAGCCGAGGCGGAGGGCGCACGCGTACGCGACGTGGACGGACACGAGTACGTCGACTTCTGCCTCGGCGACACCGGAGCCATGACCGGTCACGCGCCCGAGCCGACAGTACGAGCGGTCGCAAAGCAGCAGACGCGAGGGATCACGCTGATGCTGCCCAGCGAGGACGCGCTCTGGGTCGGCGAGGAGCTGGCACGGCGTTTCGGACTGCCGTACTGGCAGTTCGCGCTCACGGCGACCGACGCAAACCGCTTCGCGATCCGGCTCGCGCGGGCCGTGACTCGCCGCCCGAAGATCCTCGTCTTCAACTGGTGTTACCACGGCACCGTCGACGAGACGTTCGCGACCCTCGTCGGCGGCGACGTGCGCGAGCGCGAGGGAAACGTCGGCGCTCCGGTCGACCCGGCAGTGACCACACGCGTCGTCGAGTTCAACGACGTCGCGCAGCTCGAGCGAGAGCTCGGTCGCGGCGACGTCGCCTGCGTCCTCGCGGAGCCGGCGCTGACGAACGTGGGAATCGTCCTCCCCCAGCCCGGCTACCACGACGCTCTCCGAGAGGCGACGCGGGCCTCCGGGACGCTGCTGATCATCGACGAGACGCACACCATCTGCTCCGGCCCCGGCGGCTACACGCAAGCACACGGGTTACAGCCGGACCTGCTCACGATCGGCAAGCCGATCGCGGGAGGCATTCCGGCAGCGGCCTACGGCTTCTCGGAACAGGTTGCGCGCCGCGTCCGCGAAACTGTTCCCGACGAGCAGTCCGATGTCGGCGGGATCGGCGGCACGCTCGCGGCCAACGTTCTCTCGCTCGCCGCGATGCGGGCCACGCTGGGCAAGGTCCTGACCGAAGAGGCGTTCGAACGGATGATCGCGGTCGGCGAACGCTTCGAAGCGGGCGTTCAGCAGGTCATCGACCGCCATTCGCTGCCGTGGCACGTCGTCCGGCTCGGCTGCCGCGTCGAGTACCTCTTCCGCCCCGATCCTGCCGTCACCGGATCGGAGGCGGCGGCCGGCGGCGACGCGGAACTGGACCGCTTCATCCACCTGTACGCCTTGAACCGCGGGATCCTGCTTACGCCATTTCACAACATGGCGCTGATGTCGCCCGCGACCACCGAGGCCGACGTCGACCGGCACACGGAAGTCTTCGACGCTGCCGCCCGCGAGCTGTCGGGCTGACGACCTCCGCCCCGCCCGGCGGCGGGGCACGAATGCGAGCGGCCGTGCATCATCGCGGGCTCGTGCTCGCGGCAAGCCAGATCGCCTGAAAGCCGCGCAAATTGCGGGAGAATCCGCCCCCCAGGCTCGGTTAGGGGTCCCGCAACGGGTAAGGGGTAGTGGACCGAGGAAAGGAGGCAAGGGGATGTCACAGTTGCTCCCCGAGCGCCGTTCCCGACTTGCGCCCGACCGGTGGGAGCCGTTGAGCGAGCTCGAGCAGATGACCGACCGCATGCGGCGGATGCTCGATCAGTCGTTTGGCGGCCTCGGCTTTCCGTCGTCGACCGAGGGCCGTGGATGGTCACCCCTCGTCGACGTGGAGGAGACTGACGACGGCTACGTCGTCGAGGCCGAGCTTCCGGGCGTCAAGCGAGACGACGTCAACATCGAGCTCGTCGGAAGCGAGCTCCTGATCACGGGCGAGATCAAGCAGCGCGAGCGGAAGGGCGTGCTTCGGCGGCAAACGCGTCGAACCGGCCGCTTCGACTATCGCGTGATCCTGCCTGACCGCGTGGACGCCGAGAAGATCGAGGCCAAGCTCGATGACGGCGTGCTCACGGTCCGCGTGCCGAAGGCCGAGCACGCGCAACGCCGTAAGATCGAGGTCAAGCCCTAGACGGGAGGGGCCGGGCTTGGCCCGGCCCCTCCCGCTTAACGACAGGAAGAGGGAGCACTAGGAGGGCTTGACGAAATACCGTCTGTGCCGCCGGGCCGCGCTGCTCGCCCCGATGCGACGTCCTCAGTCGCGCCCGTACCTCACAGGTACGAGCGCTCCCTGCGTCCTTGCCTCGGAACGAGCATCGCGCCCCGACCACGAGCGCTATTCCCCCAAACCCTCCTAGGGATTTACGGAGATCACCGCGGCGCCGCGGATCTTGCCCGCGCGCAGCCGTTCGAGCGCCTCGTTCGCCTCCGATAGCGGGAACGGTTCTACGTAGGTCTGAACCGGTACCTGCGGAGCGAGTTGCAGAAACGCGTCGCCGTCCTGGCGCGTGAGGTTGGCGACCGACCGAACGACTCGCTCTTCCCACAGGAGCTCGTACGGAAACGACGGGATGTCGCTCATGTGGATCCCGGCACAGACGACGACGCCGCCCTTGTCCAGGGCGCGCAGGGCAACCGGGACCAGCTCCCCGACCGGCGCGAAGACGATCGCTGCGTCGAGGAGCTCGGGAGGGCGGTCGTCCGAGCCTCCGGCCCACTCCGCCCCGAGCGAGCGGGCGAACTCCTGTCCCGCGCTGTCGCCGGCGCGCGTGAAGGCGAACACTCGCCGTCCCTGCCAGTTCGCGACCTGCGCGATCAGGTGGGCCGACGCACCGAAGCCGTAGAGGCCGAGCCGCACGGCGTCGCCGGCCAGCCGAAGCGCCCGATAGCCGATCAGCCCCGAGCAGAGCAGCGGCGCCACATCCAGCGACGAGTACTCGCCCGGTAACGTGAAACAGAAGCGGCTGTCTGCTACCGCCGCCTCCGCGTAGCCCCCGTCGAGCTGGTAGCCCGTGAAACGGGCGCGGTCGCAGAGGTTCTCCCGGTCGCTGCGGCAGAAACGGCACTCGCCGTCCGTCCAGCCGAGCCACGGCACGCCGACACGCTCGCCGAGCGCCAGGTTCGCGGCTCCCTCGCCGAGCTCGTCGACGACGCCGACGATCTGGTGGCCTATGACGAGCGGCAATTTCGGCTCGGAGAGGTCCCCGTCGACGACGTGGAGGTCCGTGCGACATACCCCGCAAGCCTCCACGCGCAGCCGGACCTGCCCCGGACCGGGCTCCGGCAGCGCCAGCTCTTCCAGTTGCAAGGGCTTGCCGGCCTCCCGCAGGACCATGGCCTGCATGGACGAGCTCACGGCGACATGATGTCGCGATCACGGCCCGCGCGGCCCTTCACGAGGAGGTTCACAAGCGATGGAGCCAACGAGCCAGACGCCGCCGGGGCAGGCCCCCTATCCGGTCCGGTTCGCAGTCGTGTACCCCGATCGCGAGCTCAACCGTCTCACCACCGGGTTCAGGGTGATCGTCGCGATCCCGATCCTGATCGTGGCCGCGACGCTCGGCGGCCATGGATGGGGTGGGCCTGGGCAGATGATCGCCGCCGGCGGCGGGGGCGTGCTGTTCCTGTCACCGCTCCTGATGATCCTGTTTCGCCAGAAATACCCCCGCTGGTGGTACGACTGGAACCTCGAGCTGCTGAGGTTCACCAACCGGGTGGGCGCCTACCTCGCGCTGATGGACGACCGCTATCCGTCCACTGACGAGCAGCAGTCGGTCACGCTCGACTTCCCGTACCCGGACGCGAAGAAAGACCTCAACCGCTGGCTGCCCCTGGTCAAGTGGCTGCTCGCGATCCCTCACTACGTCGTGCTCATCTTCCTCGGGATCGCCGCAATCGTGGCCGCGATCATCGCCTGGTTCGCGATCCTCTTCACCGGCCGCTACCCCCGCGGGCTCTTCGACTTCGTGGAGGGAGTGCTTCGCTGGAGCAACCGTGTGACCGCCTACGCGTTCGTGCTGGTGACGGACCAGTACCCGCCGTTCCGGCTCGGCGCGTGAGCCGATAGGGCGTCAGCCGCCGGTTTTCGAAAAGTGCTGGTAGTCGGGCGAGGCGGTCCAGCGCCCGCCCCACTGCCAGCCGACGCCCGCGAAGACCCGCACGAGCAGACCGCCCCGGACGGCCATCCCGGGCCGCACGCGCGAGCGATTCAGAAAGGCCTGTCCGGCGCGCGGATGGACACGGCCGCCTTCGAGATAGGGGTTCTCGACCGGGTTCACGTCGATCGCCAGCCCGTGTGCGTGCGCCGACCAGCGCTTCGGTCCGGAGGCGACTGCGTAGCGGCAGTTGAAGGCGGCGGTGTTGTCTGCCTCCAGCGAGCGCTCGTCGCTGCCGCGGTAGGCGTCGATCGGTTGCAGGCGCCGGATCGGGAAGCGCGCCGCGTAGAGGCGGGCGAAGACCCGGACGACGTCCTCCACGACCGTCCGGTTGACGACAAGGGCTCCTGTGTGGGTGCTGCCGTCGAAGCCCCAGTAGCTCAGCCGCACCTGCCGCAACTGCGAGGGCGCGACCGGGCAGCCGTGGTGCCACGAGTAGGGCAGCTGGCCGGCGGTCACACGCGAGACCGTGTGCGCGAACGGCGGCTGGAGCACGAGTGCTGCGAGCAGGAGGAGCCTCACCGACACGTAGTCTGAACGCCCGATGAGGTGGCTCGCGCTCGTGGCATCTGCCGGGCTCTCGGCCACGGCCCTTGCGGCGGGCGGGCAGGGATCCAGAGGAGCCTGCGAAGCGACACTCGCGAACCAACTGGCCTCGACCCGGGCCGCGACGCAGCTCGTCACCGTCCTCGCCGCGCGCCGGACGGCGACGCGCGGAGCACTTCGAATCTGGCGCAGGGCCGGCACATGCTGGCGCCCTGTCGCCGGGCCCTGGCCTGCCTGGCTCGGGCAGAGTGGCGTCTCCGACCACAAGCGCGAGGGCGACCGCACCACGCCCACGGGTGCCTACGGCTTCGCGCGGGTCATGTACGGGATCGCGCCGAACCCCGGTGTCAGCTACGCCTACCACCGGATCGTCTGCGGTGACTGGTGGGTCGAGGACCCCCGGTCGCCCTGGTACAACCGCTTCCGCCACGTCCGGTGCGGATCGAGCCCGCCGTTCCGGGTCACGAGCGAGGATCTGTCGCGTTCGCCGACCGCCTACCGCCACCTGACCGTGATCGCTTACAACACCGGCCCGACCGTCCCAGGGCGGGGATCCGGGATCTTCCTGCACGCAAGCACCGGCAGGCCGACGCTCGGCTGCATCAGCCTGCCGCTGCCGCGGCTGCTCACGCTGCTGCACTGGCTACGTCCCGTGAGCGCCCCGCTGATCGTGATCGGGACGAGCGCGGAGATCCACCGCTTCTAGGTCGATTCGGTCGCTTCGACCGGACGCGCAGGAGGAACGAACAGCACTCGGGCCGCCGGCTCCGGCAGCCACCAGTTCCAACGGCCCATCAGGCGCATCAGCGCGGGCACGAGCAGCGCCCGGATCACGGTCGCGTCGAAGATGATCCCGGCCGCGAGACCGATCCCGAATTGCTTGATGTCGAGGCCCGGGCTCGACGAGAGGACGAAGAAGGCGAACATCAGCACCAGCGCGGCGCTCGTGACGAGCTTGCCTGTGCGGGCAAGGCCGAGGCTGATCGCGGACGACGTGTCGGGATTCTCGTCGTAGGCCTCGCGCATGCGGGTGAGCATGAAGACCTCGTAGTCCATCGAGAGGCCGTAGAGGAAGGCGAAGATCATCAGCGGGATCCAGGGGATGATCGACTGCGTGGCGTGGACGTGCCAAATGGCTTGCGAGCCGTGCCCCTGCTGGAAGATGAAGACGATGATCCCGTAGGCGGCGCCGAGAGAGACGAGGTTCAGGATCACCGCCTTCAGCGCCAGGACCAGCGAGCGGAAGGCGCGTGAGAGCAGGACGAAGGTGAGCAGCACGACAAAGCCCAGGACGTACGGGAAGTTTCCGTAGACCGCATGCACGAAGTCGCGGTCCTCCGCCGCGACCCCGCCCAGAGTCGCATTCGTTCCCCTCAGGTCGGACTGGATGCGCGCGATCGCATGCTTGGTCTGGCTCGTCGCGCCGTCCGAGGCCGGGAACGCCTCGACCAGGGTGTCGGGGCCCTTGCGCCAGGCCTTCACGGCGACGGCGCCGGCCACGCCGGGAGTGGCGCGCACCTTCGCCGCGACCATCTCCGGGTTGGCGCCGTGCTCGACGAGGACGACGTAGGGCTTCATCACGCCTGGCGAGATCCCCGCGGCGGCGAGCGCGGCCCGTCCCGCGATCGCATCGCCCTTGCCGGGGTAGTCCTTGACCTGAGCCTCGCTCGGGTTGAGCTGGAAGCCCTCGAAAACCAGAAGGCCGACAATGACGAGGCCGACCGCGGCGACCGAGATCGGTCGGCGGACGACGAGGTTAGCCCAGCGTCCCCAGAGGCCGTCCTCGGGATGTCCCGTGTCGACGAGCCGCTTCGGCAGCAGCCGGACGCTGTTGATTCGCTCGCCCAGCGTGGCGAGCAGAGCCGGCAGCAGGGTGAGCGCCGTGATCACGGAGACGGCCGGGATCAGCATCCCGCCGAGCCCGATCGAGCGGATGAACGGCAGCGGGAGCACGACCATCGAGAGCAGGCCGACCGCGACCGTCGAGCCGGACACGATCACCGACCGACCGGCGTGCTTCATCGTCTCGACCAGGGCGGTCTCGACGTCCTCACCCTCGCGTAGCTCGTCACGGAATCGGAAGATCACGAGCAGGCCGTAGTCGATCGCGACGCCGAGCCCCACGAGCGCGATCAGGAACTGGACGATGATCGAGACGTTCGTGATGTAGGTCAGCCCCCAGACGAGGGTGAAGGTGTTCAGGATGGCCGCGATCGCGACTGCGATCGGCATCAGCACCGCCGGAAGCGTCCCGAAGACGAAGAACAGGATGACGAGCGCGCCGGCACCGCCGATCATCGCCTCGGTCAGCACGCTCGGCCCGTTGCTGCCGGAGCTCGCAGCCTGGAGCGGTTCGCGTCCGGTCAGGTACGCCTGGACGCCCGCGGGCGCGTTCGCCTTCAGGCGCGCCCTCACCTGCTTGATGTGGACATTGGAATTGAAGCCCGGCGTGCCCGGCGGGTAGATCTCGGCGAAGGCTGTGTGCCCGTCCCGTGAGACATAGGCTCGGCTGCCGGTCGACCAGTACGACGAGACTCGCGAGCCCGGGTTCACCTTCGCGGCGGCGTCGATCGCCCGCTGGACCCCGGTCTCCTTCGTGATCGCGCCGCTCGTGTGGAAGACGGCGACGAGCGGCGCCTGCTCGCCGCTGCCGAACCGATGGAGGGTCCGCTGATTCGCCTCGTATGCGGAGTACCCCGGGATCGAAAAGCTCTGGAACCAGCGCTTGGACACCTGCTGCGCGGAGAACGCGCCGAACAGCGTCAGCACGACCCAGACGGCGATGACCAGCTTCCGGCGCCGGACGATCAGATGAGCTAGGCCCTCGAGCACCCCGGCAACTTACAGATATGGGCGGCGACCTCGAAAGCCCTAGTCTTCCTCCTCGTGCCGAACGAGTCAGTCGAACGAGCAGCGGCCGCGCTCGGCCGCGAGACGACGATCCGCGGCCTGCTCCACACTGCGTGTCAGGAGCTCGTCAACACACTTGGCGCTTCGGCGTGTGCGATCTCCCGCGTCGTCGGCGACCTGCTCGTCGGCCTCGCCGAGTTTTCCCGCGACGATCGCCGGCTCGCCCTCGAGCACGAGTATTTGATCTCCGATTTTCCCCTCACACAGGAAGTGATCGTGCGCGGCCAGGCGCGGGCGGTCTCGCTCCTCGAGACGGCGCCCGAGCCGAACGAGGCTGCGCTCCTCGAGAAGCTCGGCTACAGCTCGCTGCTGATGGTCTGCCTACCGGCCGGCGGCGAGTGCTGGGGTCTCGTCGAGGTCTATGCGGACGCCACCCACTTCGACGAGCGGCAGACGGCGGCGGCAGAGGAGATCGCCGACGTCGCGGGCCGGCAGCTCGAACGCCTCGAGCGAATCGACTGAGCCTCAGCGCCAGAGGAAGCGCCAGAAGCCCGAGCGCCCGAGAGCACGGCCGAGCACCTTGTTCTTCGCCCGGCGAGTGATCCGTTTCGGCTTGCCCGAGGCCAGCGCTTGCACGTCCCCGAGGATCCGCGCCGAGCGATAGAGAGAGCTCCGCAAGCTCATGCGATCCACTATGGACGACTCCCGCCTGGCCCGCAACGATCCTCTGCTAGCTTGGCCCCCATGGCCGAGGGGGCCCCGGAACGCCACGCTGTCGTGTGCCCGCACTGCGGGAAGACGTTCGAGGGCGAGGTTCTCGTCGCGTCGGCGGCACCAGGCTCGCGCGGCTTCAAGTGCCCGCACTGCCGGCTGTTCGTCCCGCTCGAGCGCGCGGACGGCCCGGGCTCGGCTGACTAGCTCAGCGTGTGAGCGAGACCTTCAGTGGTTCGGGCGCGAACACCCCGCCCGGCGGCATCCCTCGTTCAAGGGATAGACACCGCTTGCCGATACGGAGGACGTGGCGGTGGATGTCTCTCTTCCGCGCCCGGAAGGGCTCACGCGCGCGGCTGCGGTTCCGGCACGCCTGCTCCTCGGAGGGATCGTGGCGGTCAGCTTCGGCCTCCGCTTCGTCGCCGCGCTTGTGCACACAACGCCGCTCTACTTTCCGGACGAGTACATCTACTCCGGAATCGCCCGCTCGCTCGCGGAGACCGGCCGCCCCCTCATCCGCGGGCACTCCGCGCACTTCCCCGCGATGCTCGAGCCACTCCTCGCCGCGCCGTTCTGGCTCTCTCACGACCCCGCCGTCGCCTATCGCCTGACGCAGGCCGAGAACGCGCTCGCGATGTCGCTGGCCGCGATCCCCGTGTACC
Source organism: Gaiellaceae bacterium (assembly GCA_049644305.1). Taxonomy (GTDB): domain Bacteria; phylum Actinomycetota; class Thermoleophilia; order Gaiellales; family Gaiellaceae; genus AC-32. Next base: position 2,640 of record JBARRQ010000095.1, on the reverse strand, counting down.
TGCTCACGCGCAGGCTCGGTTGTGGCGCCTGGGCCGCGCTTGCCGCGGCGGCGCTGACGGTTGCGTCCCCCGATCTCTTCTTCGCCTCTTTCGTGCTCGCCGACGCTATTGCCTATCCGCTCGTGCTCGGCGCGATCTACCTGGGCGTCTGCGCTCTCTCGCGACCGAGCCGCGGCTCGCAGCTCGGGCTCGCCCTCCTCGTCGGGCTCGCAACCTTCACGCGGATCCAGTACGTCTTCCTGCCGCTCGTCTTCATCGCCGCTGCGCTCGTCGTCGAGCGCGGGTCGGTTCGCGCCGTGGTCCGGCGCTTCCGTCTCTCGCTCGTTCTCTACGCGGCGCCGCTCGCGCTCGTCGCCGCTCTCGGCCCGAAGCGGCTGTTGGGTTACTACTCGGGCGTCGCCAATCTCGGCGTCAAGCCCGTCGCGATCGGACACTGGCTGGGCACCGACGCGCTGCTTCTCGCGTATGCCGCGGGTTTCGCCCTGGTTCCGGGCGCGCTCGCCGGGCTTGCGTTCTGCCTCTGGCGTCCCCGCTCCCGGGAGGAGAGCGGCTTCGCCGCATTCACGCTCGCCGTCCTGCTCGCGCTCTTCGCCGAGGCGGCCCTCTACGCCACGAACGGCTCCGACCGCTTCCAGGAGCGATACCTGATGATCCTGCTCCCGCTCGTTTTCCCGGCCTTCTGGCTCTGGCTCTCGCGCGGTCGCCCGGGGGCTCGGATCGTCGCGGTTTGCTCCCTCGGCCTGCTCGTGCTGGCCGCGCGCGTGCCGCTCTCCGGCTACACGATCAGCGACGCGAAACAGGACTCGCCCTTCCTCCTCGCCGTCTTCCGGCTGGAGAAGGCGGTCGGGATCGGAAACGGAGCGCTGGTGGTCGCTCTCGTCGCGAGCGCGTTCGCCTGCCTCGCCGCCGCCGTCGCCTTCAGGCCGGCGGTCGCTCGCTGGGCTGTGGCCGGCACTCTCGCCGCCTCGTGCTTCGTCTCGTTCGGAGCGGTCGCCTTCGACAGCCACGTCGTCCGCTCCGTGCGCGCAAGCCTGCTGCCGCCGGACGCACGCTGGGTCGACCACTCGGGGCTCGGCCAGGTGACGCTCATCCAAACCCCTGCGACACCTCATGCCGCGGCCGACGAGCAGCTCTTCTGGAACCGCTCGCTCACACGCCTCTACTTTCTCGACAACGCGTCGGCGATCGACGCCTTCGGGTCGCAGAGGGCACATGTCGCACCGGACGGCCGCCTGGTCTCAGGAGCGCACACCCTGCGTGGGCCACTGTTGATCTCGAATTACGCCGTGCGGGCCCGCCTCTCGGGCGCCGTGTCCGCGGGACGCGGGGCCAACTACGAGCTCTGGCGCTCGCTCGGAACGCCGCGGATGGCGCTCTTCGTCGGTGGGCTCTACCGCGACGGCTGGCTCGCGCAGAGCGGGCACGTCACGGTCTGGCCCGCGCGCGACGGCCGCGTCCGGGGGATGCTCAGGCTACCGCTCTCGCTGCCGCCGAAGCCACGCTCGGAGCGGACGGTGCTCCAACTCCACGGCCCGGGCTTCGATCGCCGCGTCGTCGTGCTGCCCGGCAGGAGCCTCGTCCTGACGATCCCCGTCGTTCACCGCGGCCCCTGGACGCTGAACTTCCACACCGACCGCCCGGGCTACCTCGCCGATGCCCGCGCGATCAGCGTGCTGGCGCAGATGCCCACGTTCGCCGGCAGCTTCTGCGGGACAGCCCCGCCCCCGAGCGCCGCCATCTAGGCCTCGTCGAGCAATCCTTCCCGGTGCGCCAGCGCGACTGCCTCCAGGCGCGAATGCACGCCGAGCGCACGGAGTATGTGCCGAACGTGATTGCGCACGGTTTCCTTGCTCAGATGGAGCGCCGCTGCAATCTGGTCGGTAGAGGCGCCTTCCCCCAGCATCTGGAGGACCTGGTTCTGGCGCGGAGTGAGGCTTGCCGCCCGCGTCGAGGCGTCGCGTGGCTTGCCGATCAGGACAACTCCGAAGATCGCATGACACCTGTCGCCGCCCTCGATTCGAACCGAGCTGATCTCCGCCCTGCGGCGACGGCCGTCGGCCGTGAGCACATCGACCTCGTAGTCGGTCATGGGGGTGCCCCGCAGCTTTCGCTCGAGCTGCCGCCGCACGATCGGGCCGTGCTCGGGCGCGACCAGCCTGGTGAACGGCTGGCCGACAACATCGCCGAACGCCTTCTTGGCGGCCTCGTTGAGCCATGTGATCGTTCCCTCTCGGTCAGCGACAAGGCTCGGGACTTTTACGTTCCGGAGTGTCCTGGTGAGCTCGATCGGCGCCGGTGCGCGCTCCATCCGGCTCGATTGTCCGCCCATTCGGACGTGGATGCGAATTGCCTGTTGACCCAGCCGTGTCATGACGAGCGGTGGCGCCAACGGCGACCATTCCACCGGGGCTGCCCGTAGGCGACGCGAGACCCTCTCCCGTCTCAGCGTCTAGAGCTTGCCTTCCCCCAAGCGCCCTCAGGCAGCCCCACATCGACTGGCCGCCGAAGCCGGGCTTCGCCCGGCGAGAGGCTCACCAAGGCGGTCCCGCCACCAGCGCAAAAGACCTCAGCCGGCTCCTGAAACGAGCGAACTACGCAGCCGGTCGCAAGGAGGGGGCTCGCGGGGGAACCAGGCGGTTC
>JBARRQ010000094.1:0-14211 GCA_049644305.1 Gaiellaceae bacterium | reverse complement strand
GCGACAGGTTGCGCCCAGAGGCCTGCCAGTCACCGGTCTGGGACACAGGCCTGGCCATGCTCGCCTTGCGTGATTCCGGGCTCGGCCCCGAGCACCCCGCGCTCGTGCGCGCCGCCGAATGGCTGCTGGACGAGGAGGTGGCCGCGAAGGGGGACTGGGCCGTGCGCAAGCCCGATCTCGCCCCCGGCGGCTGGGCGTTCGAGTTCGACAACGACCTCTATCCGGACGTCGACGACGCCGCGGTCGTTGCGCTCGCCCTGCGTCGTTGCCACCGCGGCCGCGACGCCGTCGAGCGCGGCCTCGCGTGGACGGCCGGAATGCAGTCCAGGAGCGGCGGCTGGGGCGCCTTCGACGTCGACAACGAGGCGTTCTGGCTCTACAAGCTTCCGTTCTGCGACTTCGGCAAGGTGACCGACGAGCCGAGTGCAGACGTCACGGCTCACGCCCTCGAGGCGCTCGCCGCCGAGCGCGGCTACGAGAACGAGGTTCGCCGCGGGCTGGACTGGCTGCTGGCCGAGCAGGAGGACGACGGATCCTGGTTCGGGCGCTGGGGGGTCAACCACGTCTACGGCACCGGCGCCGCGCTGCCCGCGCTCGAGGCCTGCGGGGTCGAGCCTGGCCATCCGGCGATGCGCCGGGCCGTCAAGTGGCTCGACTCGGTGCAGAGCGAGGACGGGAGCTTCGGAGAGGACATCCGCTCCTACGCAGATCCGGCCTGGAGGGGCCGCGGAACCGGCACGCCTTCCCAAACGGCCTGGGCGCTATTAGCCTACGTCGCTGCAGACGAGGCGGACAGCCGTTCGGCGCGGAAGGCCGCCGAGTGGCTCTGCGCCGCGCAGAAGGATGACGGTGACTGGGAGGAGGAGCACTACACCGGCACAGGGTTTCCGCTTGACTTCATGATCCGTTACCACCTCTACCGCCTGCACTTTCCATTGCTCGCCTTGGGTCGTCTACGAGAAAGGCTGTCGCGATGAAATTCCCGCTCGCTTCGACCGTCCAGATCGCCGGCTACGTCGCCAAGAACCAGCGCAGCGGCAAGCGCTACCCGCTCGTGCTGATGCTCGAGCCGACGCTTGCCTGCAACATCGCGTGCATCGGCTGCGGGAAGATCCGCGAGTACGAGTCGAACAAGGCCCGGCTGTCGGTCGAGGAGTGCATAGACGCCGGCGAGCAGTGCCCCGCGCCGGTCGTCTCGATCTGCGGCGGCGAGCCGCTCGTCTTCAAGGGAATCGAGGACGTGGTCGCGGGCTTCATGGAGCTGAAGAAGAACGTCGAGCTCTGCACGAACGCGCTGCGGCTCGAGCAGTTCATGGAGGCCTTCGAGCCGAATCGCCGCCTCACGTTCGTCGTGCACCTCGACGGGATGCGCGAGATCCACGACTACATCTGCGACTACCCGGGGCTCTGGGACATCGCCGTCGGGGCGATCGTCAAGGCGCGCTCGCGCGGGTTCCGCGTGACGACGAACACGACGATCTTCAAGGAGACCGCCGTCGAGGACGTGATCCAGATGATGGATTACCTGACGAACGAGATTGGCATCGACGGGATGCTCGTCGCGCCCGGCTACCAGTACTCGCAGATCGACCCGAATCTGACGATGACCCGTGCCGAGCACGAGGAGAAGTTCCGCGCGATCCGGGCCGTCGCTCGAGAGAAGGGCTACCGCTGGCTCGCGAGCCCGATCTACCAGGACTTCCTGGCGGGCGACCGCAAGCTCCCGTGTGCGCCCTGGGGCTCGGTGACGCGCAACCCGTACGGGTGGAAGGGGCCGTGCTACCTGCTCACGGATGGGATCTTCCCGACCTACGACGCCCTGATGGAGGGGATCGAGTGGGAGAACTACGGACCGGGCAACGATCCTCGCTGCGAGCATTGCGGGATCCATTCCGGGTTCGAGCCCTCGGCTGCCTTTGCGGCCGCGAGCAGCGTCAGGGACACCGTCCGCAGCGCCGCATGGACGCTCACGGGGTGACACTTGCCTGCGCCACCGCGGCCGAGCTTCGAGTCGCGCGCCGCACAGGCGCCCGCTCCGCGCTCGTCGGCCTGGGAGCGGTCAACGGCGCTCCCGACGGGCCGCTCGTCTCGTTCGGCCTCGCCGGAGCGTTGCGCGACGGTCTCTCCGCCGGGACGGTGCTGGACGCGACCCGCGTCGTCGACGGCGACGGCGCGGTCCTCTGGGAGGGAGAGCCGCTCGGAGTGAATGGAGCCCGGCCCGGCACGATCCTCGCCGCGGACGTCCTGGTGGACGACCCGGACGAGCGGCGGCGCCTGCACGAGCGCACCGGGGCCGACGCGGTCGATCTGGAGAGCGGCCCGCTCGCGCGGACCGGTCGGCTGCGCGGCGTCCTGCGCGCGATCAGCGACACGCCGGATCAGCCGCTGCACGGAATCGCCGGTGCCGTCAAACCGGAGGGCTCTTACGACTGCGTTGGCCTGGCCAAGGCATTGGCGCGTGATCCGCGGGGATTCGCGCAGGCCGCGGCCTCCGCGAGGCGAGCGCTGGACACCCTCGGCACGGTGACCAAGGAGTGGGCGTGAAGCGCGTCCTGCTGGCGGCGCCGCGCTCGTTTTGCGCGGGTGTCGACCGGGCGATCGAGATCGTCGAGCTGCTGCTCGAAAAGCACGGCCCGCCTGTTTACGTCCGCCATCAGATCGTCCACAACGACCACGTCGTGAAGCGGCTCGAGCGGCTCGGCGCTGTCTTCGTGGACTCCGAGGACGAGGTGCCGCAGGGCGCGATCTGCGTCCTCTCGGCCCACGGTGTCGCTCCGTCGGTTCGAGAGAACTGCGCGCGGCGGGGACTCGTCGTCGTGGATGCGGTTTGTCCGCTCGTCTCGAAGGTGCACGCGGAGGCCCGGCGTTACGCGGACACCGACCACCTCGTCGCCCTGGTCGGCCACGCCGACCACGTCGAGGTGATCGGGACGCGCGGCGAGCGCCCGGACTCGACGGTCGTGATCGAGTCGCCCGAAGACGCCGCGCGTCTCGAGACCAACGGCAAGCCGGTCGCCGTCATCACGCAGACGACACTCTCGCTGGACGACGTCGCGGAGACGGTCGATGCGCTCGCGGCGCGCTTCGGGGACCTGAAACGGCCGGCTGCGGACGACATCTGCTACGCGACCCAGAACCGCCAGGACGCCGTCAAGGCGATGGCCGCGCGCGGCGCCTCGCTGATCCTCGTGATCGGATCCGAGACGAGCTCGAACGCGCGACGGCTCGTCGAGGTCGCCGAGCGGGCGGGCGCCGCGGCGCTCCTGATCGACGGCGAGAGCGGCCTCGACCCGGATCTTCTCGAAGGACACGAGACGATCGGCCTCACCGCGGGAGCCTCGACCCCCGAGGAGCTGGTTGCGCTCGTCCTGCGCAGTCTCGCCTCGCTCGGCTACGACGAGCTCGAGGAGGTCGAGGTGGCCCGCGAGGACGTCCACTTCCGCCTGCCGCGGGAGGTCGCCACGACATCGTGACGTCGGTCGAAGTCCCTTACTCGATCGCCTCGGCGCTGCCGTCGCTGACCGTGCTCGACATCACGAACGAGATCAAGTACGAGCTGCGCGACTCGGGCTACGAAAGCGGAATTGCCTACATCTCCCCGCTCGACGAGGTCGCGCTGGTGCGCGTCCAGGAGCGCGAGAGCGGGTTCTTCACCGACCTCGAGGGGCTGTTGACGCGGCTCGTGCCCCCGGACGAGCGCGAGCGCGAGCGGCTGCTCTGCATGCTGCTCGGCCCTCGTACCGAGCAGATCCCGTTCGCGGACGGCGAGCTCTGCCTGGGCCGGTGGCAACGAATCCTGCTGCTCGGCTTCGAGCGCCCGACTCAGCCGCGCTGGGAGCTCACGCTTCTGGGCTAGCTGAGCACGGGGGAGACTGCCAACCCCCTGGCCGGATTTGAACTGGACCTGTCCCGTGATGCACACTGAAGTCATGAAGCGGGCCAGAAGGCACCGGCGGCTCTCTTCGGCGTTCGCTTTCGGGCTGCTGGCGCTCGTCGCCGAGCTCGCCGGGCGCAGCCTCGCGCACCGGCTCGACGTCGGGCGCCACGTGCGCTCGCCGAGCTACGCGGGGGCCGACTACTACCCGTTCCTGCTCGCCGCGGTGAAGCTCGGGGTCGCCCTTCTGCTCGCCCGCCTCGTCTGGCGCTTTGTCCGCGCCCGCGCCGCGGCGCGCGCCGGGCACCGCGTGCTGGCGGCTCTCGGCGGACAACGCAGGCCGGCGCCGCGCATCCGGCTCGAGCTCTCGCCGCGGCTCTGGCTCGCCGCGTTCGTCGTCACGTCGGTCTTCGCTCTCGTTCACATCGACGCGGAGCAGGCCGCCCTCGGCCGTGGGCCGCTTCTTTGGCCCTGGTTGCACACCTCCTCTCTGCCCGTCTTCGCCGTGCTCGCGGTGCTCGTCGCGCTCGCCTGGAGCGCGGTCTCGTGCTGGTTGCGCGAGTACGAGCGCTACGCACACGACACATGCGCACGCGCGGACCGTCTCGCAGCCGCGTCCGTGCCTCCGCGTGCGCAGCCGGGCAACGGCATCTCTCTGCCGCCTCGCAAGCTGTTCGGGCTGGCTTTCGAGAGCCGCCCGCCGCCGCTCCACGCCTAGGGCGTGGGTGGCTAGCGACCAACGCGTCGACCGGTCGACTCAGACGGATACACGGCGGTGCCGCGCATCCTGAAGCTAGACACCGCAAGCGACGTCTAGGCCGCGGTCCTGCCCAGACGCCCGCGGGCGCGGTGTCGACACCGACATGCGGGAGGTGGAATGAGCACACAACTTGTCAGCGAGCACGCGGCGGTACGGCGTCGCTCCGGGCGCGCCTGGACGATCACTGCCCTCGGCCCGGCGACGATGCTGGGCGGAGTCGCCTGGGCGTTCCTACAGCCGTACCGGATCACGCTTCTTCACCCGCACGGGCAAGGCTTCTGGTGGCTCGTGATCGAGCCTCCCCTGCTCGTCGTCCTGGCCGGAATCGTCTTTGCGTTCCTCGTCGCGCCCGGCGTGATCGAGGACCTCGAGGCCTACGAGGACGCGGCCTGATGCAACCGCCGGCCGAGTTCGTCCACTGGATGTTCGCGACCGGGTTCCTGCTGGTCGGTCTCTGCCTGCTCGCGCAGGCGGTCGTCGGCGAGCAGGTCTGGCGCCGCCGCGCCTGGCGAGCCTACCTCTGGCCGGGGCTCGCCTTCGGGATGGGGGTCCTGATGTGGCCGGTGATGGTGTTCTTCACGAACTCAACGCTGCACATGGTCGCCCACGGCTCCTGGGCGCAGGTGATGATGCTCGCCGGCGCCTCCGAGCTGGGCCTGCTGCGGGGAAAGCTGCACAGCCGCTACTGGCGCCTGACGATGCCGCTCGCCTTCGTCGTGTCCGGCGCGGCGTTCCTGATCCACGAGCAGAACAGCTGGTTCTTCGCCCGCTCGGCGTTTCTCCACCACGTGATCGGGTGGACGCTGCTCTTCGGAGCGATCTTCCCGCTCGCCTCGGTGTTCCGGCCGCGCTCCGCCGTCTGGCGCTCGGGCTTCGCGCTCACCTTCATCGTCCTCGGCGTCCTGCTCTACAGCGACCGCGACGTTGCGCCGGTGTTCGGCCACCTCTCGTCACTGGCGGGGACCCCGCACCGGTGAGACGGCTCCGAGCAGCGGTCCTTTGCGTTGTCGCCGGCGGCCTCGCGTTCCCGGCGGGCGCGGCGGCGCACGCGACGCTCAAGCAGACCGAGCCCGCATTCGCTGCACGCCTGGGCCGCTCGCCCACGGTCGTGGTGCTCCGGTTCGACCAGAGCGTGAAGGCGCTGCCCAACGCGATCACCGTCTTCACCGCGAAGGGCCGCGTCGTGTCCGGAACGGCCCGGTCGGGCTCAGACAAGCGGATCGTGGCCGTCCCGGTTCAGCGCCTCGGGCGTGGCGGGTACACGGTCCGGTGGCGCGCCGTTTCGGCCGACAGCCACGTCGTCTCCGGCGTCTTCACCTTCGGTGTCCGGCAGCGCGCGCCTGCGGCGACCGAGGCCTTCGGCGCATCCGGGCCGACGACGACGGAGCACGTCGTGCGCTGGCTCTACTTCCTCGCGCTCGCCCTCGTCGCCGGCGGGCTTGGATTCCGGCTGCTGGTCGTTCGCGGCCCGCTTCCGGCCCGGGCCGAGCGCCGCTTCTACCACGTCGTGGGCGCCGGCGCGGTCGGCGTGATCGAGGTCGGGATCCTCGCCTTCCTGCTTCGCGCCGAGGACGCGCTCCAGCTCCCGTTCGGGAACTTCCTCTACGGCGACCTCTCGCCGCTGGCAACGACACGGTTCGGGACTGCATTCGTGGCGATGACGCTTGGATTCGCGCTTGTCTGCGCCTTCCTCTTCCTGGCCTGGCTGACCGACCGGCGGGCGCTTCTCTGGCCGGCGTTCGTGCTTGCGCTCGCCTTTGCGTCCGGGCTATCGCTCTCCGGCCACTCGGCGGTGGACGCCGGCTCGTCCTGGCTCTCGGAGCTCGCCGACTGGGCCCACCTGGCGGCTGCCTCGCTTTGGGTGGGCGGGCTGGTGCAGCTCGCGTTCGTCGTCTGGCCGCTGGCGCCCGGGCTCCGCCGCGGAGCATTCCTGCGCTTCTCGAAGCTCGCGACCGTTCTGATCGTGATCCTTCTCTCCGCGGGGATCTACCTGAGCGTTCTGCGCCTGCCGCGCCTCGCAGATCTGTGGAGCCAGGGCTACGGGCAGGTGCTGCTTGTCAAGCTGGGGCTGGTCTCGCTGGCGCTGCTCTGGGGCGCCCTCCACCATTTCCTGGTCAGACCCGCGCTCGAGCGCGGCAAGCCGCTCTTCGCCGGCCTGCCGCGCAGCCTGGCAGGCGAGAGCATGGTCGGGATGGCGATCCTGCTCGCGGCCGCGGTGCTCGTCGAGTCGAAGCCTCCGCCGCGGCCGACTCCCGCGCCGCCGATTGCTCAGACCGGCCCGGCTCGGTGAAGCGACGCCTCAGACGCCGCGACGCCGTAACGCGAGCACGTTCTTGACGAAGGTGCGCGTGCCTGCGTGGACGCCGTGGCGCCGAATCGAGACGGGCCCTTGCAGCCACGCCGCGAGCGCGAGCGACTCGTTCCCGTGGAACTCGCGCAGGAGCTCGCGGAGGTAGACGACGCCCACCTGAATCCCACCCGAGAGGGTTCGCGGCGCATGCCCGTGCAGAAGGACGTTCTCGACGTAGCGCCTCGTGGTCGGCAGAACCTGCATCACGCCCCGAGCCCCGGTAGGCGACACGAGCCCGGGCTGGTAGCCCGATTCCATCCACGCGAGCGCCCGGACGAACCGGGGGTCGAGCCCGTAGGCCCGTGCCCATCGCCCGAGCAGTCCGCGGACGCCGAACGGCACGGTCCGCCGCGGACCGGCCGTCAGGGCCGGCCGCCCGCGTGCCAGCGTGGTCATGGTGTGAGGCCCGGCCACACCGTCGACGGCGAGGTTCCGCCCGCGCTGGTACCTGCGTACGGCCCGCTCTGTCGCCCCGTCGAAGTACCCGTCGACGGGGACGAGCGCGCCACGCCGAGCAAGGAGAAACTGCAAGACCGAGACGTCCCAGCCGAACATCCGCCGGCGGAGCGCCCGGCGTCCGAAGAGAGGCTGCCCGAGCGGACCCAGCGCGCGCCGTGTCCGCCGGTCCGCACGGCCGCCAGCGAAGAGGCCCGCCCGCCGTTGAAACGCCCTGGTCGCGCGAACCGTTCTGGGGCCTGCGACCGCGTCGATCGGCCCGCCGTAGAGACCGTATGCGCGCAGGGCTACCTGGAGCCCCGCGATCTGGGGGTTCGAGGCTTTCGCGGCCGCCGCGAGCGAGAGCGCCACCAGCGCGGCCGCGCACAGGGCGACGGTTCTGCCGGCCACAGCCGGACCTAGTTCCGCCGTCCTCCGGAAATTCCTGCCGCTAGCCTCGGACTATGCGGTGGGCCCTTTCCGGCGGTGCGGGCTTCCTCGGGCTACACCTTGCCCGGCGGCTGCTCGCCGAGGAGTACGACGTACGGACGCTCGACCTCGCGCCGCTCGACGACCCGAGCCTCGAGGCGTCGGTCGACGAGCTGCGTGGTGACGTCCGGGATCCGCGCGCGGCGGCCGGGCTGTGCGAGGGCGCCGACGTCCTCGTCCACGCCGCGGCTGCCCTCCCCATCCAGGCCTCGAGCGAGGCGATTCGCTCCGCCAACGTCGACGGCACGGCGATCACGTTCGCGGCCGCGCTCGAGGCCGGGGTGCACCGGGCGATCCTCGTCTCCTCGACCGCGGTCTACGGGATTCCGAAGCACCACCCGCTGCGGGAGGACGCGCCGCTGGTCGGAGTCGGCCACTACGGCGAGTCCAAGATCGAGGCAGAGCGCGTGGCGCGGCGGGCCGGGCGGCGCGGCCTCGAGGTGGTGGTCGTGCGGCCGAAGACGTTCATCGGCACCGAGCGGCTCGGCGTGTTCGAGATCCTGTTCGACTGGATTCGCGAAGGACGCCGGATCCCGATCCTCGGAGACGGCTCGAACCGCTACCAGCTTCTGGGGGTCGACGATCTCGTCGCGGCGACGCTGAGCGCAGCCGAGGCTGACGTCGCGGGGGAGACCTTCAACGTCGGCGCGACCGAGTTTGGGACCGTTCGCTCCGACCTCGAGGCGCTGATCGCCCACGCCGGCTCCGGCAGCCGCCTGAGGCCGGTCCCGGCGCGTCCGGCCGAGCTCGCCCTGCGCGCGCTCGAGCTGGCACGGCTCTCGCCGCTCGCCGAGTGGCACTACCGCACAGCGCACCGCGATTCGTACGTCGACGTCTCGAAAGCGCAACGCCTGCTCGGCTTCGCGCCTCGTTTTTCCAATGAGCAGGCGCTCTGCGAGACCTACGACTGGTATCTGCAAAATCGCAATCGGCTGGCCGCCGCGGGGTACACGCACCGGGTCCCGTGGGACCAGCGTGCGCTCGGGCTGCTCAAACGCCTGAGCTGAGGCGCGGCCGGCCTAAGGCGCGACGTCGCCGTAGGCGGCGGGGTTGAGCGAGTCGGCCCAGGAGACGTCGGCCCAGGAGACGTCGGCCCAGGAAACATCGCTCCACGACACGTCGCTCCAGGACACGTCGCTCCACGACACGTCGCTCCAGGAGACGGCTGACCAGGCGGCTCCGGCCCAGCCGTCGAGCCAGGACACCGCGTTCCAGCTTGCAGACGAATGCACCGCCTCCAGCCAGGCCGCGTCGTCGAAAGCGAGAGCCCCCGCGTCGGAGGGGACCACGAACTGATCGAGGGCGAGATTCGGGTTGGGCGGCTCCGAGACCCCCACCGCGTCGGGCGCAAACGGCTCGCCGACGCCGGCCGAGAAGCCGGCCGCCTGCGGCACGGGGCGGGCGGCCACCATCAGTGCGCCCTTGACCTGGTCAGGCGTGAAATCCGGATGGAGCGCGAGCACGTCGGCTGCGAGACCGGAGACGATCGGCGCTGCCAGCGACGTGCCGGAGAGCCGCATGTAGAGGCCCTCGGGGCTGTGCACGAGCTGCGCGGGACGCTGTTGTGCGAGCGTCGAGTCGGCCGGCACCGGCCCCAGGAGCCTGCGCCCGGGGGCGCTCAGCTCGGGCTTGGCGAAGCCGTCGTACGTATAGCCCCACGACGACCAGTTCGCGACCGAAGCCCGATCAGGGCCCGCGGCGCCGTGCAAGTCCAGAGCGCCGACGGTGATCGCGAAGGGATCGTTCGCCGGCGCGTACTTGATCCGGCTCTGCTGCCCGTTGACGGCGCCGTTGCCGGACGAGGTGACGACGACGACGCCCGCGAACCAGAGCTGCTCGATTGCCTTGTCGAGCGGATCCCAGCGGAAACTGCTCGGTGTCGCGGAATGGAGCGAGAAGTTCGCGACTCGAATGTCGTACTGCTCGTGGTTGCGAAGGATCCACTGAGCGGCTGCGATCACGTCGCTCGTGCGTGCCATGCCCTGGTCGTCCATCACGTCGATCGAGACGATTCCGGCCGTGGGCGCCGCGCCGGCATGGCGCGGGGCCGAGCCCGCCGCGAGGCCGGCGATGAAGGTGCCGTGGCCGCGGCCGTCGCCGGGCGAATTGCCCGGGAGCGAAGTCAGGTTGACCTGCGCGAGGACGCGGTTGCCGAAGTCGCTGCGGCTCGCGTCGATGCCCGAGTCGACGAACGCGATCGTCGGAGCGCCGAGCGCCGGGTGTCCGTCGTCGTGGCCGTGCCTCGGCGAGCTCGCGAGCATCGGCCAGAGGCTCTCGAGGCCGACCGCAGAGGGCCAGATCTCGGTCGACGAGAAGGACTCGCTCTGCGCGTGATTTGCGTTGCCGTTGTCGTTCTTCGGGCCCTTCGCCTTGACGTTGGGCGTTCCGCCGAGCGAGTCGAGCACGACCGGCTGGTCGGGGATGACCGAAACCCCGGTGTTCTGCGCGAGGTCTGGCAGGCTGCCCGCGCGAACTTCGCCCGCGGCGCCGCTGACGATTCCGAGCCGCGTGCTCGACCTTGTGTACTCGTCGAGCACGTGCTGCGCACGGGAAGCGTTGGAATCGCTGAGAACAATGACCGGGACATTCGCGTCGGGGCTCGACTCCGCCGTGGTGCGGAGAGACGGAGCGAGGTAGCCCGCCGGGCCGTCCTTCCTGCCTCCTGCACTCGCCGCCAGAGGCGCCGCGAGCGCGAGCACGAGGAGGGCGAGGAGGCCGCGCCTGGCCGCGTCGCGACTGCGCCCCTCGGTCGAGCCTCGGCCTCCCCGTCGTGTCCCCCAGAGCCCGCTTGCGCGGGTCTCGCCGCAGAAACCACCGCTACTTCTCCGCAAAGCCTTCTCCCCTTTCGCGCCGCCCGCGCCGCAGTTATCGAACTGCTCGGAACCTATGCGTATGCGGAATCCGGCCCATCACCCGCTTAGGGGATTCGCCGGCGAATCACCCGGTCGAGGGATCGGGAGCGGGCTCTCGGAGCGGCCCTATACTCGCGCGGGTGCAAGACCTGCTCGACTACCGCGACCGCTTCCCGATCCTCGCCGAGACGACCTACCTGATCAACCACTCGCTCGGCGCCATGCCGGCCGAGGCCGAGGAGCGCCTGCTCGAGTACACGCGCGCCTGGAAGACCCGCGGTGTCCGCGCGTGGGGCGAGGGGTGGTGGGATCTGCCGCTGACCGCGGGCGACCGGATCGCCCGGCTGATCGGTGCTCCCCCCGGGACGGTCTCGATGCACCAGAACGTCACGCTGGCGGAGGCGGTCGTGCTCTCATGCTTCCGCCTGGGCGGTGAGCGCCGCCGGATCGTCTACGAGGAAGGGAACTTCCCGTCGGTTCGCTACCTCTACCAGGCTCAGGCGGATCGCGGCGCGGAAATCGTCGTAGCGCCCGACTGCGAAGGCGTGGTCGCGGCGATCGACGAGAGGACGCTCCTTGTGCCCGTCACGCACGTGCTCTTCAAGACCGGCGAGATCCAAGATGTCGAGGCGATCGTGGCGCGGGCGCGCGACGTAGGCGCTCTCGTGGTGCTGGACGCCTATCAGTCGGTCGGCACCGTGCCGCTCGACGTGACGGCGCTCGGGGTCGACTTCGCGGTCGGCGGCTCCGTCAAGTGGCTCTGCGGCGGGCCCGGCGCCGCCTGGCTCTACGTCCGGCCCGACCTGGCCGAGCGGCTCGAGCCCTCGATCACCGGCTGGCAGGCGCATGCGCATCCCTTCGCCTTCGAGCCCGAGCAGGACTACGCGCAGGGAGCAGGGCGCTTCCTCACGGGGACGCCGAACGTGCCTGCCCTCTACGCCGCGGCCGCGGGCTACGAGGTGATCGAGGAGGTCGGCGTCGACCGGATCCGCGCACGCTCGATCGAGCAGACGACGCTGTTGATCGAGCTGCTCGAGGAGGCCGGGTTCGAGGTCGGCAGCCCGCGGGATCCGTCCAGGCGCGGCGGCACGGTCGTCGTCCGGACTCCCGACTTCGCGTCGGTCTGCGACGAGCTCGCCGCGCGCGAGATCCTCTGCGACTCCCGCCCCGACGTGGGCCTGCGCCTAGGCCCGCACTTCTACAACTCCGACGAGGAGCTTCGCTTCACGGTCGAGCAGATCTCGGAGATCGTGGGCACTAGAATCGCCGCGACCTCGAGGTAGGAAAAGGCCTGCGTGCGAGGGGCTGAGGGCCCACTGAATTCGAGACATCTCGACGAGATCCTGAGGCTTGACCCGGTTCGCGACCACCAGCGGATCGTCCACCTCGACGTCTGCTACGAGTTCCCCTGGGACACCACGCGGTCGCTCGAGCTGGCGCTCTTCCGAACGTTCGCGGTCCCGAGCATCGCACGCCTCCTCGATTCGACGGGCGAGTTCGCGCGCGCCGCCCAGAAGCGCTACGACGACACCGACCTCATCATCAGCACGATCCTGGAGGACGGCTACGACAGCGAGACCGGCCGGCGGGCGCTGCGGCGTATGAACCAGATCCACGCACGCTTCGAGATCGCCAACGAGGACTTCCTCTACGTGCTCTCGACCTTCGTGTTCGAGCCCATTCGCTGGAACAAGCGGTTCGGCTGGAGGCTGATGGTGGAGGCCGAGCGGCTCGCCACTTTTCACTGCTGGCGAGAGATAGCCCGCCGGATGAATATTCGCGACCTGCCGGAGACGTACGAGGCGCTCGAGCGCTTCAACATCGAGTACGAGGGGCGGCACTTCGCTCGCTCGGAACAGACCCGCCGCGTGGGCTCGGACGGGCGGGAGCTCTTTGCCGCGTGGTTCCCTCGGCCGCTCCGGCCGGCGGTTCGGCGGGGGATCTACGCGTTGCTCGACGAACGCCTGCGGGAGGCATTCGGCTTCCCGCCGCCTCCCTCCGTTCTTCGCAAGACGGTCGCGGCGGGGCTGCAAGCCAGGGCGAAAGCCCTTCGCGTCTTCCCGCCGCGCCGCCGGCCGCGCCTGCGCACGCGACTACGACGGCGCGCCTACCCCGGCGGCTGGTCAATCGAGACGCTGGGCCCGCCGCCGGCAAGCTCGAGCAGCCGCGCGGCGTAGAGCGGGCCGGTCGGCTCCTCTTCGTGCTTGAAGTAGCAGTAGACGCGCACGCCGTCCTCGATCAGCGGGCGTAGCCGTTCGGACCACGCCGTGAGCTGCTCGTCGTCGTACGGCGGCTCGCGCAGGCGCAGGTACCGGAACGGCGCCTCGCCTTCGAGGGAGTTCACCCTGACCGGCACATCGGCTCCTGCCCAGGACTCGTGCCGGAACTCGAATGCGTACTCGAGCTCCGGATCGAGCGTGTCGAGGAGAAGGCGCAGGAGCCCGTCGTCGCGCGGCCGATTCGGCGGAAACTGGCAGAGGATCGGGCCCAGCCGGTCGCCGAGCGCCCGTACGCGCTCGCAGAACGTCCCGGCGAGGTCGACGTTGCCGAAGTGCGTGATCCGGCGGCTCATCTTGACCGCGAAGCGGAAGCCGGGAGGCGTCCGCTCGGACCAGGTGCGCAGCTGCTCTTCCGAGGGCAGCCGGTAGAACGTCGCGTTCAGCTCCACCGACGGCAGCCGTTCGGAGTAGAGGCGCAGGAAGTCGAGGGGCTTGGCGCCCTCGGGGTAGAAGGCGCCGCGCCATGAGGCGTAGGAAAAGCCGGAGGTGCCGACATATAGCCCCGGTACACTCGCCGCCGTGGCCGTCACGCCTGAAGTGATACCCGACAACACCGTCCGCGTCCTGGACCACGGCTTCGTCCGCCTCGACGACGCGATGGCCGACGACCTCTCCGTGGTCAACGGCGCGAGGGTCAGCTTCGCGCGCCGCAAGGAGGAGATGGACGAGTCCGACGAAGGCCTGATTCGCTTCCTGATGCGGGACAGGCACGGGACGCCGTTCGAGCACAACTCGTTCCGGTTCCACATCCGGGCGCCGATCTTCGTCGCGCGCGAGTGGATGCGGCACCGCGTCGGATCCTTCAACGAGTTCAGCCTTCGCTACGCGCGGGCGACGGACGACTTCTACCTTCCCGAGCCAGACGACGTCCGCAGCCAGGTCGGCAAGCCGGGCGCCTACTCGTTCGAGCCGGTCTCGGAAGAGATCGCCGAGGTAACTCGCGAGAAGCTGCTGGCCGTCTACGAGGCGGCCTACCTCGCGTACCAGCAGCTGGTCGAGCTCGGCGTGGCACGCGAGCTCGCGCGCTGTGCGTTGCCGGTAGGCGCCTACACCGAGTTCTACTGGACGGTGAACGCGCGCTCGCTGATGAACTTCCTCTCCTTGCGCAACTCCGAGACGGCGCAGCGCGAGATCCGCCGGTACGCCGAGGCCTGCGAGGGCTTCCTCGAGCA
>JBARRQ010000093.1:0-6584 GCA_049644305.1 Gaiellaceae bacterium | reverse complement strand
TCCAACCTCTACCTCGGCCAGGGCGCGTACACGCCCTGGCAGATGCTGGCGTGGGGGGGCTGTGGGCTTCTCGGCGGGCTCGCGGCCCCGCTCCTCCGCCGGCGCCTGCCGCTTGCACTCACGTGCTTCGCCCTCGGGTTCGCGTTCGACGCCCTGATGGACGTCTGGGAGTGGCTCAGCTTCTACCCGCACACGTGGCCCGCGTTCGCGGCTCTCTACGCGAGGGGTGTCTGGTTCGACGCGGCCCACGCGACGGGGAACCTCGTGCTCGCGCTGGCCGTCGGGCCTGAGCTTCGGCGGCTGCTGGAGCGCTACGCGCAGCGCCTGCGCGCGGAGGTCATATGGGCTTGATCGCCCTCGCCGCCGCCGCGACGCTCCTGTCCTCGCCGGTCGCATACCTGCAGAGCCGCCAGCTGCCGGACGGCGGCTTCGCCGAGCCGGGCGGGACGTCGAGCCCGCAGCTCACAGCCTGGGCGGCCGTCGGTCTCCGAGCCGCCGGCGCGAAGCCCCGCCCGGGGACGCTCGCCTACCTCCGCGCCCACGAGGGCGAGCTCGCGAACGCCACCGACATCGAGCTGGGCGCGATCGCCGAGACCGTCCTCGGCGGGCAGCCGTCGCGCCTGCTCGCGCGGATCGACGGGCTCCGACGGCCGAACGGCTCGATCGGGGCGAACGTGAACTCCACGATCTGGGGAATCCTCGCGCTGCGACAGGCTCGGCGGCGTGCGCCCGCGGCGTCCGTGCGGTATCTCCTCGGCCGGCAGGTTCGCTCGGGCGGCTGGTCGTGGTCTCCCGGCGGGCAGCCGGACTCGAACGACACGGCCGCTGCGATCGAGGCGCTGCGCGCGGCCGGCGTCGGAGGAGCGCCCATCCGCCGGGCCGTCCGTTACCTCCGGCGCCTGCAGAACCGAGACGGCGGCTTCGAGCTCACGCCGGGGCGAGGCTCCGACGCCCAGTCGACCGCGTGGGCGGTCCAGGCCCTGGCCTCCGCTCGAGCGCCTGTCCCTTCAGGAGCGATGCGCTACCTGCAACGTCTGCGCCGAGCCGACGGGAGCTTTCGCTACTCCGTCCGCTACGTGACGACGCCTGTCTGGGTGACTGCCCAGGTGCTGCCCGCGCTCGCCCGGCGCCCGCTCCCGCTCCCGCTCTAGGCAACCGCGATCCACCCGTCTCCCGGCCGAAGGAGCCGCTTCTGGGAGACCAGGCGATCGACCAGGTCGTCCTCCCAGTACCACTGCCACGAGAACCAGCGGGAAAGCTCTCGCTCGGGTGCGAGGACCGCGGCTCGAACTCCGGCGACGATCAGCTCGTCGAGCCCGCCGCCGTCCGCCGGCTCCGGGACGAGCTGGTCCCAGCGAGCCAGCTCGCTCGTGTGGCGGTGGGGCTCCTCGTAGACGATGCTGCGTGCGACGACGACTCCGCAGCGCTCGAGCGGGGCGCGCAGGTTCCGCAGCTCCTTCGGCTTCAGGCCCAGCTCGAGCTGGAGGTCGCCGAGCTCCGAGGGCCCGGCCTCGGCCAAGTGCCTCAGAAGCCGCGCCCAGGCCACGTCCGCTCCCTCCATCCGCTCGATCTCCGCGCGGCAGATCGGGTCGATCAGCTTCATGACCTGGGGCGTGACGAGCAGGCTCTTGCCCCGGTGGACGGCGAGGATGGGGTGGCCGCGCGCGCCAACCTCACCGAACCAGGAGAACTTCGTCCGCGGCCACTGGCCGAAGCCGGGGCTCGCGGGAGCGTACGGCTCCTCGTGACAGGCCTCGAACAGGCTCGGCAAGGCGGAGTCGGTCGTGCGCGTCAGCAGACCGCGGTCGAGCAGGAACGCCTCGGCCTCGTCGATCGATTGGAGCGCCCGGTCCGGCGTCAGCCGGCACTCGAAGGCTCGGCGCTCGCGTAGCTCCTCCATACTCGGGTCGTGCCGGGTCATCCGACGGCGGCCATTGTGACCATCGGGAACGAGCTCGTGTCCGGCGACATCGCCAACACGAATGGTTCTTGGCTCGCCGGCCGTCTGGAGGCGCTCGGCTTCGACGTGATCCTGATCGCGGCGCTGCCCGACGAGCGTGAGCAGATTTCCGCCTTCGTGCGCGCCCAGGCCGCCCAGGCCGACGTGGTGATCGTGACCGGCGGCCTCGGAGGCACGCCGGACGACGTCACGCGGGAGGCGCTCGCCGACGCCTTCGGCCTCTCGCAGGAGGAACAGCCGGACATCGCCGAGCGATTGCGTGCCCGCTTCAGGAGCGCTCCCGACTACGTCTCGCGCTGGGCCCGGCTGCCCGCCGGCGCGCGGCCGCTCGAGATCCCGCGCGGCGGAGCGCCTGGGTTCGTGCTCGGCAACGTCTACGTGCTCCCGGGCCTCCCGGGCGAGATGAAGCCGATGTTCGAGACGATCGCCGGTGAGCTCGGTGGCGGCAGCCCAATCGGCTCCT
Organism: Gaiellaceae bacterium; assembly: GCA_049644305.1. Taxonomy (GTDB): domain Bacteria; phylum Actinomycetota; class Thermoleophilia; order Gaiellales; family Gaiellaceae; genus AC-32. Next base: position 4,161 of record JBARRQ010000093.1, on the reverse strand, counting down.
GGCGAGGGATCTACCGAACGACCGAGAGCGAGATCGTCGCCGTGCTCGAGGCCGCCGGCGATCGGCATCCGCTCGTACGCGTGGGCTCGTACCCGAGTTTCGGTGCCAAAGGAAGCACGGTCGAGATCGTGCTCAAGTCGAGCAACCCGGACGCCCTCGCCGCTGCTCGTGCCTGGCTCGAGCGCGAGCTGGACCTGCTGATCCGCTGACGCGGCCGGCCACCGACCCTGGTACCGTGGTCGGCGGTCGCCCGATCTGGGCAGTCGTGTGGCCTGCCCCTAGAGATGCGACTGACCCCGATCACGCGTACGAGCGACTCACCCATCCAGGGGTTCGCGTGGGCGCGGCGAACTGCCGATGCCGTGAAGGTGCAGGTGGGGCGTCGAAGTCTTGCAATCGTGATCACACTGGCCTCGGTCGTGGCCGTCCTACTGCTGGTCCGGCGGACCGGGACGAGCGTGATCCACGCCGCGGCGACGCCCGACTGGCTCCTGCTCTTCGGCGGCGTCGCCATCTGCGCCATCGTCCAGCCTCTTCGCGCCTGGGCCTGGTCCTCCACCGTGCGCTCGCCCGTCGGCTTCCGTGCTATGTACGCGGCGAGCTCGATTGGCTCGTTCCTCGACACCGTCCTGCCGGGACGGCTGGGCGAAGCTTCCAAGGTCGCAGTGCTGAAGGTGGCGGCCGGCCCGCGCTGGCCCGGATTCTCGCGGGCGGGCGGAAGCCTTCTCTGCGCGCATCTCCTCGAGATGGTTGCGTTTGTGCTCGTCGGTGCCGGATCGGCCTTCTTCCTGCCTGTGCCCGGCTGGGCGCGAGTGACGATGCTCGTCGGCCTGCCGCTGGCCGCCGGCGGTCTCCTTCTCCTCTCCGCGTTGCACGCGCGGCTCGCCCACCGGCTCCCGAAGGGGGTTGGCGCGTTCCTGGCCGGAGCTGCAGCGCCCAAGCGGATCATGCTCCGTGCCGGCACGATCCTCGTCGTGACGTGGGTGGCGCGCTGGTTCGCCGTCCTGCTCCTGCTCCATGCGGTTCACGTGCACGTCGGTGTCGGCTCGGCGCTCCTCTACATGGTCGTGACCGGCTTGGCGAACACGATGCCCTTCCTCCCCGGCAACGTCGGTCTCTACCAGGGCGCCGCGATCGGCGCCCTCGCACTTTCCGGGCATCAGGGAACCACCGCCGTCGCCGCGAGCCTCCTCACGCCTGCTGCCGTCAGCCTCGCCACGGCCGGGGCCGCGTTGGTCGGCCTTGCGCTGTACGCCCGTCGTTTCGGCGAGCTCCGGCGAGCCGCTGTGCGCTTCTAGCCGAGCTGCTCCGGGTCTACGCCCGCTCCGTCGTGCGGGACATAGCCGCCCTTGGCGCCGACGACGAGCATCAAGAGGTCCTCATGGCCGACGCTGGTCACCCGGCGCGGCGTCGTCGACTCGACGTGGCAGAGCCCACCCGGCCCGAGCTCGCGTGACTCCCCGGGGAGATCGAACCGCGCCCGCCCGGCGTGGACGAAGTACAGCTCGTCCTGCCGCTCGTGGTAGTGCGGCCGCCCGACGACACCCGGCGCCAGCACGAGGACGTTGACCCCGAAGGCCGTGACGCCGAGCTCCTGCCGAACCTTGCGGAAGACGCCGTCGCCCATCTCGTCGATCGACCCGAACGCGTAGCCCACAGGCATGAAACGCTACCTCGGTGGTGGCGACCAAGCTCGTCTACTCCGCGATCGCCTCGCTCGACGGCTACGTCGAGGACGAGAAGGGCAAGTTCGACTGGGCCGCGCCGGACGCGGAGGTCCATGCCTTCGTCAACGACCTCGAGCGGCCCGTCGGCACGTACCTGTACGGCCGCCGCATGTACGAAACGATGGTCGACTGGGAGACGGTCGCGGACGACCGCCAGTTCATGCGCGACTACGCGGAGATCTGGCGCGCCGCGGAGAAGGTCGTCTACTCGCGGAGCCTCGAAACGGTCTCGAGCGCGAGGACCCGGATCGAGCGCAACTTCGACCCGGAAGCGGTCCGGCAACTGAAGGCGACGGGGCGGGGCGAGATCAGCGTCGGCGGCCCCGGGCTCGCGGCCGAGGCGATCCGCGCAGGCCTGGTCGACGAGTACCGCCTGTTCCTCGTTCCCGTTGTCGTCGGTGGGGGCAAGCGGGCGCTCCCGGACGGCGTCCACTTCGAGCTCGAGCTACTCGACGAGCGACGCTTCGAGAGCGGGGTGGTCTATCTCCACTACCAGCAGCGATGACTTCCGCGTGGTCGGGACGTCAATACCAGCGACCCCGACGGAGAGGAGCACTTCGGTGCAGCAGACGGCAACCCACATCACGCAACTCGGGCGCGTCATCATCCCGGTCACCGACCAGGACAAGGCTTTCGAGTTCTACACCGGCACCCTCGGCTTCGAGATTCGCGCGGACATCCCGTTCGGGGAGGGCGACCGCTGGCTTGAGGTCGCGCCGCCCGGAGCGACGACCGGGATCGCGATCATGCCCCCGCGACCGGGCGCGTCGCCAGGTCACGACCAGTCGTGTATTGCCTTCACCACGAACGACCTCGAGGCGGACTACGCGGCGCTCCGCGAGAAGGGCGTCGACGTCGACGAGCCGATGGGCGGCGAGGGCCCGGTCCCGCGGATGTTCTTCTTCCGCGACCCGGACGGAAACAACCTGCTGGAGGTCGAGGAGAGCGCCCAGTGACGTCACGGACCGGCGAGTTGCGCTGACGGTCGCGACGCTCGAGCTCCTGGACGAGGCCCGGACCGGCACGTGTCTGACGCTCTTCACGGCCGAGTGAACGTCGAGCTGGGCGACTACGCGCTCGAAGAAGACTTTCTTGTGCGCCGAATCCATCCCGGCGGCCTTTAGGCGCTCGTACTCCGCCCGCAGCGCGTCGTCCGCGAGGATCAGCTCCCAGGCCCGACGATGGTGTGCGTCGCCTCTCGTCCCGGGTCTCGTCAGCACGATGTCGACCTGAGGCGGCCCAGGCAGGCGGAATGCCGCCCAGTCGTCCCGCCAGTCTTCCTCATACAGCGTCGGATACAGCCCGCGAAGACGATTCGCCGCCTCGGCAACGTTGGGGACGAGAACGACAAGGTCAATGTCATGACCGCCGTAACGGGCCAGCAAGGTGCTGCCCGACACGGACGTCGTCCGCTCGGGCACGGCCTCGCCAATTCGCGCTGTGTGAAACGCGATCACCGCCTCGAGCTCTTCCTGGTTCATCGCTCCATCATGAAGCCGACGGGCCGCTAGCATCGGCGATGTGGCCGTCGCCTCGCCCGAGCGCTATCTCGCAGACCTGAATCCGGCCCAGCGGGAGGCCGTCCTCGCGACCGAGGGGCCGCTGCTCGTCGTCGCCGGCGCGGGCTCCGGTAAGACGCGGGTTCTCACTTACCGCGTCGCGCACCTGATCAATGCCTGCGGCGTGAAGCCGAACGAGATCCTCGCGATCACGTTCACCAACAAGGCGGCCGGCGAGATGCGCGAGCGGCTCGAGGACCTGCTCGGCCCCGTTGCCCGGGCGATCTGGATCCTCACGTTCCACGCCGCCTGCGGCCGGATCCTCCGCCGCGAGGCGCCGCGGCTCGGCTACCGCTCGAACTTCACGATCTACGACCAGGCCGACCAGGTCCGCCTGACGAAGGCCTGCCTGGAGGAGCTCGAGCGGGACCCGAAACGCTTCGTTCCTCGCGGCATCCACGCACAGATCTCGGCCGCGAAGAACCAACTCGTCGGCCCCGACGAGTACCGCAGCCGCGTCGCGTCCTTCTACGACCAGACGGTCGCGGACGTCTACGAGCTCTACCAGCGCAGGCTGTTCGCCTCGAACGCGGTCGACTTCGACGACCTGTTGATGCTGACGGTGCGCGTGCTGGAGCACTTCCCAGAAGCCCGGGAGCGCTGGCAGAAGGCGTTCCGCTACATCCTCGTCGACGAGTACCAGGACACGAACCACGCCCAGTACCGGCTGCTACGGCTCCTCTCGGAAAGGCATCACAACGTCTGCGCGGTCGGAGACCCAGACCAGTCGATCTATTCGTTCCGTATGGCCGACATCCGGAACATCCTCGAGTTCGAGCGGGACTTCGGCGAGACGAAGACGATCGCGCTGGAGCAGAACTACCGCTCCACCAACACGATCCTGAGCGCGGCCAACGCCGTCATCGCGCACAACC
>JBARRQ010000092.1:0-2773 GCA_049644305.1 Gaiellaceae bacterium | reverse complement strand
GAGTTCCAGGACACGAACCGCCTCCAGTGCGAACTCATAGACCTCCTCACGGGTGCCTGGGGCGTCGGTGACGGTGCGGGGCCGGAGGGCACAGTGCTTCCTAGCACGGGTCCGGAGAGCACCGTGCTGTCAGCGGCGTCAGGCGGTGGCGGAGCCGGGCTCCGCCCGGCTGGAGCCGCCGCCGGCCAGGCACGCGTGGGTGAGCTTTTCTTCGTGGGGGACGAGTTCCAGTCGATCTACCGCTTCCGGCACGCCGATGTCGAGGTCTTCCGCGAGCGGCGCGAGCAGGCGGGGGGCGTGCTCGCCCTGACGCACAACTACCGCTCGCGGCCGGAGGTGCTCGAGGTCATCAACCACCTCTTCGCGGCCGACTTCGGCGACACCTTTCAGCCGCTCGCCGCGGCAGGGCGCTTTCCCGATCCGGCTTTCGGGCCGGCGGTCGAGCTCCTCGTCACCGACAAGGACAGCTACCGCGACACGGGCACGCACTGGAGGCGGGCCGAGGCCCGGCATATCGCGAGTCGTCTAAGAGCGCTCGTAGACGCCGGCGAAGCGGCGCCGGGCGAGATCGTTCTCCTCTTCGCCGCAGGCACAGACGCCAGGCTCTACGAGGAGGAGCTACGAGAGGTCGGGCTGCCGACGTTCCGCGCGACCGGCCGCGACTACTACCACCAGCAACAAGTCGTCGACTTGCTTGCGTACCTGCGCCTGCTCCACAACCGCTACGACGACGAGGCGCTCGTCACGGTCCTGGCCTCGCCGTTCGTCGGAGTCTCGAACGACGCTCTCGTCCTCCTGCGCAGTGGCGCACCGAAGAAGCCGCTCTTCGCCGGGCTCGAGAACGACCTGACGGCTCTCGGTCTGTCCGCCTCCGACCTGCGGCTGTTTCAGGCGTTCAAGCAGCGGTACGACCGGCTGGCCGCGCAGGCTTCGTCGCTGACGCTGGAACGCCTTTGCGAGCAGATCGTCTGCGCGCACGACTACGACCTCGCCGTTCTGGCGCACTGGGACGGGCGCCGGCGCTACGCCAACCTCCGCAAGCTTGCGCGACTCGCTCGTTCCTACCAGGAGCTGCGCGGTCCCGACGTCGAGGGCTTCGTGCGCTTCGTTGCCGAGCAGGACGCCGTCGGCGCGGCCGAGCAGGAAGCGGTCGCGGAGGAGGAGGGGACGGATGTGATCCGGCTCCTGACGATCCACTCGGCCAAGGGTCTCGAGTTCAAGGTCGTCGTCGTCGCGGACGCCGGGCGGGACCGCGCAGGGCCGGACGCGGATGAGATCCTCTGCCTGCCGGACGGGAGGCTCGGCTTCCGCGTCGCCCACCCTGCGAGCGGAAAGCGGCTTTCAACGCCGGAGTACGAGACCGTCAAGGCTGCTGAGCGCGACGCGGAAGAAGCCGAGCGGCGACGGCTTTACTACGTCGCGATGACTCGCGCGATCGACCGCTTGATCGTGTCGGGGGCGATCTCGGAGGGCGGCGCCGACGCGGGCACGCCGATCGGCTGGGTGCTCGACCGGCTCCACGCAAGGGAGCTCGACGACGCGGGCAACGGGCCCGTCGAGATCGAGCGCGGCGAAGCCCACCTCCTGTTGCGCGTCGATCGCTACGCAGAGGATGTCCCCGAACGGGAGGCCAGCAATCCGTCGCCGGAAGAGCAGCTCGAGCTCTTCGCAGTCTCGGAGAACGGCGGCGGGGCACACGAAGCGCCGACGCTGGCCCCCCTCGGCGACGTGCCGGCGCCGCCGCTCCACCGCGTCCGCCGCCTGTCGTACTCGGCGCTCTCGCTGTTCGAGCGCTGCTCGTACCGCTACTTCGCCGAGCGCGTCGTCGGCCTGCGTCCCGCGTCCGCCGCCGGCTCCATGCCGGGTCATGAGGGACTCGCCGCGACCGAGGTCGGGGACGCGGTGCACGCGCTGCTCGAGGTGGTCGACCTGAGCGCGCCTGCAGTGCCGGACGAGCTGGCCGAGCGTGTTCGCGCCCGTTACCCAGCCGCGACTGCCGAGGAGATCGAGCGCATCCACGGCTTCGTCTCTGCCTACTGCGGGTCGGAGCTCGCGTCCCGGATCGCCGGTCTCGAGGGCGCGGCGGCCGAGCGCCCGTTCGCGTTCGAGCACGACGGCGTCCTCCTGCACGGTCGGCTGGACGTCCTGCACCGCGCGGGCAAGCGCGCGGTCGTGCTCGACTACAAGACGAACACGCTGGAAGGGGGGGCTCCGGCCGAGATCGTCGAACGTGACTACCGGCTGCAGCGACTGGTCTACGCGCTCGCGTGCTTCCGCGCGGGCGCGGAGGAGGTCGAGGTCGTCTACCAGTTCCTCGAGCGGCCGAACGAGCTGGTGACCCGGGGTTACGAGGCCAAAGAGGTGCCCGGGCTCGAGGCCGAGCTCTCACAGGCGATCGCGGAAATCCAGGCGGGCGAGTTTCGGCCGACACCCAGCGAGTTCGTTTGCGCGGATTGCCCGGCGCTGGACCTCGTCTGCGCCGGTCCTCGCCTCCGCCACGGCGCGTAATGGCGAGGAGCTACGTCGCCGAGGCCAGGCGGCGGGTCGGCCCCAAGCGCGCGCGGGTCGTGCCGATCATCGAGCGGCTCGCGGCTGAGTACCCGGACGCGGCGATCGCGTTGCGCTACCGCAACGATCTCGAGCTGCTGGTCGCGGTGATGCTCTCCGCCCAGACGACCGACGTGAACGTGAACCGGGTCACCGAGCGGCTCTTCCAGAAGTACCGCAGGCCCGACGACTACCTGGCGGTGCCGGTGGACGAGCTCGAGAACGA
>JBARRQ010000091.1:0-2257 GCA_049644305.1 Gaiellaceae bacterium | reverse complement strand
CTGCCACTACCGTCGATACCGTTGCCGGCGGAGGAGGAGGCGGAGATCGACCTGACTAGCGCCCGCGCTGACTCGGGAGTCGCCGAGCTTCTCGGCCGAGACGACGAGCTGAGTCAGCTTTACGACTATCTCCGCGACGCGCATCCAGTCCGAGGCGAGATTCGCCTTCGCCGGGCTACGCGGGTTGCTGCTTCCGTTTTTCGAGGCGCGCGACCGCCTGCCGCGACCGCAGCGCCGCGCCCTCGAGACGGCGATAGGCCTTTCGCGCGGCCGGCGCGCGAGCGTCGTCGCGGACTTCGGATGCACGCTCGGGATCGTCCCCCACATTGGCGCCGCGATCCTCGGACTCGCCGGGCTCCTCTACGCGAGCTCGGTCGCGTTTCAGGCGCTGAAGTACCTCGGTGTCGTCTATCTGCTCTTCATGGCGTGGCGCACCGTGCGCGAGCAGGGGACGCTGCAGCTCGTTCGAAGCGCTGAAAACGCCGTCTCACAGAGCGTGCGGGTCGCGCGTTTCCCCTGGCATGAACACACGGAGGAGGCGAAGGTTGAGGTTGCCCAAGCTCTACGACTACGTCGCGTCGGCCAACTGCTACAAGATCCGGCTCCTGCTCGCCCAGCTCGAGCTTCCGTACGAGCGTGTGGCGATTGACATCTTCGACGGCGACACACTCACCGACGACTACGCACGGCTGAACCCACACCGCTCGACGCCCGTCTTCGAGCTGGCGGACTGGCGGACGCTGATCGAGTCGAACGCGATCCTCTGGTATCTCGCCTCTGCGACGCGGTTCCTTCCGGCCGATCCGGTCGCGGAGGCCGAGGTCCTGCGGTGGCTGATCCACGAGCAGGCCGACGTGATGCCGGCGATCGGCGGCCTGCGCTTTCGGCTCGTCACCGGCCGTTTCGCTCCCGATAGCCCGGACGCGGAAACGAGACGGCGGAACGCGTACGAGGTCTTGGCGATGCTCGACACGCATCTCGCCTCCCGCTCGTTTCTCGTCGGCGAGCGGTACTCGATCGCCGACGTCGCCGTCTTCGCCTACTCCCACCTCGCGCCCGAGGCGGGAATCGACATCGCCGAATATGGACACTTCCGCGCCTGGCTCGACCGCGTGAGCGAGCAGGACGGCTTCGTGGACGACCTCGAGCCGTACCCGCCGAACGCCTCCGTCCTGGCCGGGAAGTCGATCTATGGTTGAACCCAGGGGCTGGACCCCCGGCCGACGCGGGATGCATACGGGATCGGAACCCCGTCTGCTGCCTCGGGGTGCGAAACCCCTTCTGCAAATACGCCACTTCTCCGGCACGTGGGTGATGGTTCGGGCACCAGTGCACAACGCGCGCGCCCGTGCGGCGCTGGCCGCGTAGTCTCAGCTCGGGTCCTTAGAGTCGTCTCGTAGGAACGCAGAGCAGGGAACCGTGGCGATCCTTTTGCACCGTGCAGTCCTCCGAGGCTGCGACGTCAAGGCACAATCAATGCGATGACCTTTCGCAAGATCGTCGAGGAGCACCCTCTACCCGCGAGCGACCTTCGCGACGTTCTGCTCCGATGCGCCGAGGAGTGTCTGGACTGCGGGGCCAGCTGCACCGCGTGCGCCGACGCCAGCCTGAGCGAGAGCGACGCGCTGGAGCTGAGGGCCGTCATTCGCCTCGCTCTCGACTGCGCGGACGTCTGCAACTCGACCGCGCGCGGCGCCATTCGCCAGAGCAGCCCCGACATTCGCCTCATCCGCGCGGCAGTCGAGGCCTCCGCGGCGGCTTGCGTCGCCTGCGCCGAGGAATGCGAACGCCACGCGGCCCACCACGAACACTGCCGCATCTGCGCAGAGGTCTGCCGCCGCTGCAAGGCCGCGTGCGACGACGTCCTCGCCCGAGGAAGCGCATGACCATAGGGCTCGACAGTGCCGACCAAGATCGAAGTCGACCCGTGGGGAAAGGACCACGAAGCTGAAGCTCGGCGACACCGAAGTCGGGCGGGTCGGACTCGGGACGAATCGACTCACGAATACTCCCGAGCATGTCGCCTTCCTGAAAGACGCCGTTGCAGCAGGCCTCAGCCACATCGACACCGCCCACGCGTACGTCGGCGGACAGAGCGAAGCGACTATCGGCGCGGCTCTCGGGCTCGTACCGGACGGATCCGTCGTGGCGACGAAAGGCGGCTATGGGCGTGGGGAAGGCCGCCCGGAGGTGCTACGGGCTCAGATCGAGGAGAGCTTTCGCCGCTTGCGGACGGACAGCATCGCGCTCTACTACC
>JBARRQ010000090.1:0-17069 GCA_049644305.1 Gaiellaceae bacterium | reverse complement strand
TCTCAGGCAGGCCTTCTAGCGTTCCCGTTGAACCCGCTCGGGGACCGTGGCCCCGACGCAGGAAGCGCTCTACCGCCGGATCGATCTCGAGCTCTCGTGGTCCGAACGCGAGCTGCCCGAGCGCGAGCGGACGAAGCACGTCCATCGTCTGCATCCGTATCTGGGCAAGTTCATCCCGCAGCTGGTCGAAGCACTGCTGACGCGGTACGTGCCACAGGGACGAGTCCTCGATCCGTTCGCCGGTTCTGGAACCACGCTCGTCCAGGCGCTGGAGTCCGGTCTCGGCTCCTGCGGTGCGGACGTGGCGGCCTTCAACTGCCTGCTGATGCAGGTAAAGACGCGCGAGTACAACCCGTTCGTGCTCGAGTCGGAGCTGCGCGATGCGTGCGCGCGGCTGGATGAGTTCGACGGCGCCAGGCCGGGCAGCGATGCGCCGCGCTACGTCCGGGATTGGTACGCGCCGCGGGCGGCGGCGGAGTTGCTCTTCTTCCGTGGGCTCGTCGGCGATTACGAGCACATGGACGTGTTGCGGGTCGTGCTGGCGCGCGCAGCCCGCTCGGCGCGGCGTACGACGCACTTCGACCTCGACTTTCCGCGCGCCCCGCAGCGTTCGGAGTACTGGTGCCACAAGCACCGGCGGACCTGCAAGCCCGTGGGCGAGGCCCGGCGCTTTCTCCGCCGGTACTCGCTGGACACGCTGAAGCGAATCCGCGAGTTCGCACGTGTGCGCGCCCGCGGCCGGATCGCGGAGGTGCTGCACGGCGACGCCCGCGAGCTCGACTTCGGTGCCGGGTTCGACGGGGTCGTGACGTCGCCCCCGTATCCGGGACTGATCGACTACCACGAGCAGCACCGCTACGCCTACGAGTTGCTCAAGCTCGAGGACTTCGGCGCGCTGGAGCTCGGCAAGGGGACGAGCCGGAGCGCCCTCGCCGCGTACGTCGAAGGTGTCGCGGCCGTGCTGGCGAACGTGCGCCGGTCGCTTCGTCGCGGCGCGCCGGTGGTGATCGTGATCAACGACCGGCGCGAGCTCTATCCGGAGATCCTGGAGCGTGCGGGCCTATGCCTCGAGGAGCGCTACCGGCGGCACGTCAACCGTCGCACCGGGCGTAGAGCCGGCGAGTTCTTCGAAGACATTCTCGTGGCGCGCTGAGAACCTCCAGTTTCGGCACATCTGCGTAACACATGTGTGACAGGTGGTTGTCTATGTTGGCGACATGCTCGCGCGGACCGTCACGCATGCGCTCGTCGGGCTCGAGGCACGCCGGGTGGACGTCGAGGCCCACCTCCAGGAAGGTCTGCCGGCGTTCGCGCTCGTCGGGCTGGCCGACCGCGCCTGCCAGGAGGCGAAGCACCGCGTCCGGAGCGGAATCGCCTCCGCCGAGCTCAAGTGGCCTTCCCGGCGCGTGACCGTCAACCTCGCGCCGGCGGAGTTGCGAAAGGAGGGCTCTGCCTTCGATCTACCGATTGCCCTGGCCGTGCTGGCGGCCTCGCGCCAGATACCGCCTGAGCGGCTCGACGGCCATGCGGCGGTAGGCGAGCTCGGGCTCGACGGACGGCTGCGGCCCGTGGGCGGCATCCTCGCGGCCGCCGAAGGGGCTCGAAGCGGCGGGTTGGAGAAGCTGCTGTGCGCTAAGGAGTGCGCCGCCGAGGCCGCGCTGGCCGGTATCGAACCGGTGGCCGTGCGCCACCTTGCCGAGGCTGTGGCGTACCTGCGCGGAGAACGCGATCCTCCGCCGGTCGAGGCGTCGCTGAACGGACATGGGCCGGATCCGCCGTGTCCCGACCTCGCCGACGTCCGCGGCCAGGAGCGCGCACGACGGGCGCTCGAACTGGCTGCGGCAGGCGGTCACAACCTGCTGCTCGCTGGTCCGCCGGGTACCGGCAAGACGATGTTGGCTCGCCGCCTGCCGGGGATTCTGCCGCGCCTGCCCCCCGATGAAGCGCTCGAGGTGACTCGCATCCACTCCGTGGCGGGGTTGCTCCCGCAAGGCCGACCTCTTCTGACCGTCCCGCCGTTCCGTGCGCCGCACCACACGGCGTCGGTGTCGGCGATCGCCGGCGGCGGCCCGAGCCCGCGGCCCGGCGAGGCGAGCCTTGCGCATCACGGCGTGCTGTTCCTCGACGAGCTTGCGGAGTTCCCACGCAACGCGCTCGAAGCGTTGCGCCAGCCGCTCGAGGATGGAGCTATCGCCATCGCGCGGGTGGGCGGCAAGATCGTCTTTCCCGCGCGCTTCCAACTCGTCGCGACGATGAACCTCTGTCCCTGCGGAGCTCGCGGCGATCCAGCGGCCGAATGCTCGTGTTCGGCAGCGCGCCTTGCTACGTACCGAGACAAGCTCTCGCGGGCGCTACTCGACCGCTTCGACCTGCTCGTCACGGTGCCGCGACCACGGGCACGTGAGCTCGCGGGAAGCGCCGGGGAGGATTCTCAGTCCGTCCGCGCACGTGTTGCGGCAGCGCGCGAGCGCTCGCACGGCGAGCCGCTGAGGCGTTCGGACGAGGCAAGCGAGCTGCTGTCGCGTGCGGTCGAGCGCCTGCCGCTGTCTGCGCGTGGACGAGCTCGAGTCGCTCGTGTGGCACGAACCGCTGCGCTGCTGGCGTCAGCGGACGAGATCGGAAGCGAGCACATCGCCGAGGCGTTGTCGTTTCGCTCGCCGACCGAGCTGGCGAGTCGATGAGCGACCTGGCTTTGGCCGCCTTCGCGGCCGATACCGACGCTCACGTGGTGCAGGAGCCCGCGCAGCAGCGGTTCGTGCAGTTTGCGCGCGCCTTCGATGCGGAGGACTATCTCGGCCGGCTGGCCGCCAGGGGGCTCCGGTTCGTAGGCCGCTCCGACGCCGGCTTCCCGCCGCTGCTCCGCGAGCTCCACGACCCTCCTCCGGGTCTCTTCCTCCGCGGCTCTGCGGAAGAGGCGCTCCTCGCTCGGCCTGCAGTCGCCGTCGTCGGCGCCCGCGCGTGCTCGTCCTACGGCGGACAGGTCGCACGGCTGCTCGGCCGGGAGCTTGCCGCCGCGGGCCTGGTCGTCATCAGCGGGCTCGCCCGCGGGGTGGACGGCGAAGCACATCGTGGCGCACTCGAGGCGGATGGGGCGACGGTTGCCGTGCTCGGGTGTGGTGTCGACCGCGACTATCCCGCGGGTCACGCCCAGCTCGCGAGCCGGATCTGCGAGACGGGGCTCGTGGTCTCGGAATACGCCCCCGGCGTCGAGCCGGCGCCGTGGCGGTTCCCGGCGCGGAACAGGATCATCGCAGGGCTTGCAGCGGCTACGGTGATCGTCGAGGCACGGGAGCGAAGTGGTGCGCTCATCACCGCAGATTTCGCACTCGAAGCTGGACGCGAGGTCTTCGCGGTGCCCGGCGAGATCACCTCGGCCTTGTCGGTGGGCACGAACGCATTGCTGCGGCTGGGCGCAACTCCGCTGACGCGAAGCGCCGATGTCCTCGAGCCGCTTGGCCTCGAGATCGCATCGGAGAAGCGAGCGGCGTTCAGTGAGCACGCCGCCGCGGTACTCGCCGCGCTCGCCGATGAACCTGCCGGCGCCGACGAGCTGGGCCGTGCGACCGGGCTCGACGCCACGGCCCTCGCCGCTGCCCTAGCCGAGCTCGAGCTCGCGGGTGCCGTCGCAGAGGCGGATGGCCTCTACAGGGGGGTGAGGCCGGCGCACTAGGATCGTCGACACGTGACGAGCTACTGGCTTGCTGAGGAGCGGCCGCCGCTGCCCGCGAAGCATGTGAAGGGCCGTGCCGATGTCGCCGTCATAGGCGGTGGCGTGACCGGCTGCGCCTGCGCCCACGTGCTCGCAGAGGGGGGACTGCAGGTTCGTCTATACGAAGCGCGCGAGATCGCGGGTGGTGCCAGCGGGCGCAACGGCGGATTCGCCCTACGCGGAGGTGCACCTGCGTACGACGTAGCGCGCGACCAGCTCGGTCGCGATCGTGCCCGGGCTCTCTGGCGCCTCACCGAGCGCTACCTCGACCGGCTGGCGGAGCTGGCGGGCGACGCATTCCGCCGGACCGGGAGTCTTCGGCTCGCAGCCGAGCGCGAGGAGCGGGCTCAGCTCGAAGCCGAGTACGAGGCGTTGAAGAAAGACGGGTTCGCAGTCGAATGGCGGGACGACCTGCCAAAGCCGCTGGTCGGCCGCTACGAGGGCGGCATCTTCCATCCCGTCGACGGCTCGCTCCAGCCTGCCCGTTGGGTCCGGCGGTTGGCCGCGCGGGCCGCTGCAGCGGGCGCCGAGCTTCGCGAGAACGACCGGGTGGAATCGTTGGCGGCACTCGATGCCGACCAAGTCGTGCTCGCCACGGACGGGTACACGCACGGACTGATGCAGGAGCTCGACGATGCGGTCACGCCAACACGGGGACAGGTCGTCGTCACCGAACCGCTGCCGCGGAGTCTTTTCCCCTGCCCTCACTACGCAAGATACGGCTACGACTACTGGCAGCAGATGCCGGATCGTCGCCTCGTCGTGGGCGGCCGCCGCGACAAGGCTCTCGAGCATGAGCAGACAGCCGACGAGACGACGACGCCTGCCATCCAGGAGCAGCTCGACCGTTTTGTGCGAGAGCTGACCGGAAGCTCACCGCGCATCACGCGTCGCTGGGCGGGAATCTTCGGCGTTACAGCCGACCGTCTGCCACTCGCCGGTCCCGTTCCCGGACGCGAGGGGGTCTGGGTGGCCTGCGGCTACTCCGGTCACGGCAACGTGCTCGGTCTAGCCTGTGGGGAGCTCGTGGCGCAGGCGATCCTCGGACAACCGCCGCAGGAGCTCGAGCTCTTCGATCCGGCCCGCCTGCTCGAGCAGCCCGCCGGCGCCACGCACAACAAAGAAGTAGAACCGGCGGGCGGTCGCGGCGCCTAGAGGTCGAGGGTCGGCAGATCCAGCTCGTTCACGCGCTCGATCGCGGCAAGCGCGATCGCGAGGTCTTGGATCGCGAGGCCGGTCGAGTCGAAGGTCGTGATCTCGTCGTCCGCTCGGCGACCTTCTTCCTCGCCGGCGAGGACGGCTCCGAGCTCGGTCACTTGCTCCCGACGAAGCGCCCCTTCGTCGACCGCATGCACGAGCTCGCCGTTGTGGCTCGCCTGTTCCCAATCGTCGCAAAAGATGTGCGTGCGCAGGAGCTCTGCCACCTCGATTTCAGCTTTGCCGGGCCCATCGGCGCCCATCAGGCTGACGTGCTGCCCCGGACGAAGTGACCCGGCCCGCAACAGCACTTCGTGCCCAGGCGTCATCGTGACGACGAGATCCGCCCCGAGCGCCTCCTCGCGCGACCCGGCCACCGAGGCACCGAGCTGGGAGGCCGCCTCCTCGGCGCGGACAGGATCGACATCCCACAGGCTGACCGTTCGCCCGCGGGCCAGGAAGGTCCGGGCCGCGGCTTGTCCGTTCACCCCCGCGCCGACCACCGCGGCGTTCTCGGCGTCGGGACGCCCAAGCGTCTCGGCTGCAAGCACAGCGGCCGCGCCCGTTCGCAGAGCGGTCACCGCGGCTGCGTCCAGCACCGCGCGGAGGGCACCGTTCGACGCGTCCGAGAGGAGCACGAGCCCCGTCACCGTCGGCAAGCCGCGCTCAGGATTCCCGGGGAACGACGTTACCCACTTCAGCGCGGCGTGCCCCGCTCCCAGGGCAGGCATCGCCCGGAAGTCACCGGCCGGGTAGGCGGGCACGTAGACCTTCGGCGGCATCGACCACTCACCTCGGGCGTAGGCGACAAAGGCGTCGCGAACAGCCTCGAGGGCGCGGGCAGGCGAGACAGCCTTCTCGACGTGCTGAGCCGTGAAGACCGGGACCAAGTCAGAGATTCTTGACGTCGGCGATCAGCTTCGTGATCGAGTCCTTCGCGTCGCCGAAGAGCATCACGGTCTTCGGGTTGTAGAAGAGCGGGTTCTCGATCCCGGCGAAGCCCGGGTTCATGCTGCGCTTGAGGACGACCACGGCATTCGCCTGGTCGACGTTCAGGATCGGCATGCCGTAGATCGGGCTCCCCTGGTTGTTGCGCGCGTCGGGGTTGACGACGTCGTTGGCGCCGACGACCAACGCGACGTCCGTCCGAGAGAACTCCGGGTTGGCCTGATCCATCTCCTTCAACTGCGGGTAGGGCACGTTCGCCTCCGCGAGGAGCACGTTCATGTGCCCAGGCATACGGCCGGCGACCGGGTGGATGGCGTACGAGACCTCGACGCCCTTGTTCTCGAGCAGATCGGCGAGCTGGCGCACGTCGTGCTGCGCCTGGGCGACCGCGAGGCCGTAGCCGGGGACGAAGATGACCTTGTGGGCGTAGGCGAGCATCACGGCAACGTCCTCGGCGCTTGCGGACCGGACAGTCCCCCCGTCCGTGGCCGCTATCGCGGCGGCCTCGGGCGCGACCTGGCCGAACGCGCCGAAGAGGACGTTCGCGATCGAGCGATTCATGGCGCGGCTCATCAGCAACGTGAGGAGCGTGCCGGAGGCTCCTACGAGCATGCCGCTCACGATCAGGACGTTGTTCTCCAGCTCGAAGCCGGTTGCGGCCGCGGCGAGTCCGGTGAACGCGTTCAAGAGCGAGATCACGACGGGCATGTCGGCTCCGCCGATCGGGAGCACGAAGAGCACGCCGAACAGCGCCGCGCACCCAAGCAGCGCCCACATCAGCCACTGACGCTCGGCGCCGGACGCAGTCGCGATGCCCGCGGCGATCGCGGCCGCGAGGACGAGCGCGTTGCCGATCTGCTGCCCTGGATAGGTGATCGGGCGCCCCTGAATCAGCCCTTGCAGCTTCGCGAAGGCGACCATCGAGCCTGCGAACGAGATCGAGCCGATGATCGCCGAGAGCGCGATCGCCGCGCTGATATCGAGCTTGAGGTTCCCGCTCGCGGGCGCGAGGCGGTGGAACTCTGCCCAGGACACGAGGGCCGCCGCGCCACCGCCCACGCCGTTGAAGAGCGCCACCATCTGCGGCATCGCGGTCATGCGCACGCGGCGCGCTGCGACCGC
The DNA here is from genome assembly GCA_049644305.1 of Gaiellaceae bacterium. Lineage (GTDB taxonomy): Bacteria > Actinomycetota > Thermoleophilia > Gaiellales > Gaiellaceae > AC-32. Next base: position 10,093 of record JBARRQ010000090.1, on the reverse strand, counting down.
TCCGAAGCCTCCGCCGATCACCATGCCGACCGCGATCTCCCAATAGCTGACGATCGTCGTCTGCGCAAAGGTGACGCCGATCGCGAGCAGCATGCCGAGCGCGCCGATGCGGTTCCCCCAGCGCGCCTTGTCGGGGCGCGAGAGGAAGCGCAGGGCGAGGATGAAGGTCACGATCGTGACCAGGTAGAGAAGGTCGGTGGTGGCTCGGCTCACGACTCCTTGCCGCCGGCGCCGTCGTCCGGCTCGGTTTTGGGAGGAGCGTCGCGCCGCTTGAACATCTCGAGCATGCGGTCGGTGACCACGAAGCCGCCGACGACGTTGGCCGAGGCGAGGATGACGGCGACGAAGCCGATCACCCAGGTCAGCGTGTCCTTGCCGCTCGCGCCCATTACGAGCATGGCGCCGACGATGACGATCCCGTGGATCGCGTTCGTGCCGGACATCAGCGGGGTGTGCAGGAGGGTCGGCACCTTGGAGATCACCTCGAAGCCGAGGAAAATCGCCAGCACGAGGATGGTCAGCTCGAAAACGAGCAGCAGCCCATGGCTCATCGCGTCGCACCCACGCAGCCCGCGTCCGTCGCGGCCGCGGCCGCGCAACCCCCACCCAGGATGAGGGTGGGGTGTGCTATCCCGCCGCCCTCACGGGCGACACTAGCGTGGCGCAACGCAGGAGGGTGTGCCGCGCCTGTGACGATCTGGCGCCAATCTGCCCACAGCTGACCGCGATGCTTCACGCAGGGACCTCTTCCTTCCGCGTGACGCAGGCGCCCGCAGTGATCTCGTCGTCGAAGTCGAGCACGAGCTGTCCCTCGGGCGCGAGATGGAGAAGCAGCGCGGCGACGTTGCGCGCATACAGCTGGCTCGCGTGGTAGGGCATCGTGCTCGGCAGGTTCGTGAAACCGACGATCGTCACGCCCTCTCGAACGACCTCATCACCCGGCTCGGTGAGCTCGCAGTTTCCTCCGGCCTCGGCTGCCAGGTCCACGATTACCGATCCACGGCGCATCGCCGCGACGGCACCGGCCGGAATCAGCCGCGGCGCCGGGCGGCCAGGGACGAGTGCAGTCGTGATCACGACGTCGAACTCAGGCAGCCGCCGCTCGAGCTCTTCCTGCTGACGCCGCTGCTCGTCCTCTGAGAGCTCTTGCGCGTACCCGCCGGCCGTCTCGCCGCCGACGACGCCGAGATCGAGCCAGCTCGCACCGAGGCTCTCGATCTGCTCGCGCACGACGGGCCGGACATCGAATCCGGTCACGACTGCGCCGAGCCGGCGTGCGGTCGCAATCGATTGGAGCCCTGCGACACCGGCCCCCAGGACGAGCACCTTCGCCGGCGCGACCGTGCCCGCCGCGGTCATCAACATCGGGAAGAACTTCGGCAGCCGCTCGGCCGCGAGCAGGGCCGCCTTGTACCCGGAGACCGTAGCCTGTGAAGAGAGCGCATCCATTGCCTGCGCTCGTGTGATCCGCGGGATCGACTCCATCGCAAACCCAGTGACGCCGCGTGCGGCGAGGGCTTCGATGCCCTGCTGGTCTGTGAGTGGCTGGAGGAAGCCGATCAGAATCTGACCTTCGCGGAGGCGCTCGACCTCGTCGGTATTCGGCTTCTGCATCTTCACGACGGCGTCAGCCTCGTATGGATCGGAGACGATCCGCGCGCCTGCTTCCTCGTACAACTCGTCCGGGAACGCCGCCGCCTCACCGGCGCCGCGTTCGACGAGGACTTCGAAGCCGTTCGGTACGAGCCGCGCGACGAGTTCTGGGACGAGCGCGACGCGGTGCTCGCCGGCCGCGCTCTCTCTCGGCACCCCGACCCTCATGCCGCGCGAATGCTAGTGGGCTGGAAGCGCCGCGTGGAGGTGACGGCCGTGCATGTTGGGAGAGGCGCCCGATCTCGGTTGCCCGGACAGGAAGCAAGGGCTCCCGCTCGAGCGGGAGCCGGCCCGGAGTTCGCCTCCAGACGTTTGCTCACTCTCGGCACAATTCCGGCACCCACGCGTGCGCCTTCCACGGATACGCTCGCCTCGGGGAGGAGGCCGGGCGAACCGAACTACAGGGACCGCCTGGAAGAGCGGTAGAGTTCGCCGCCGTGGCCGGGTCGCTCGCGGAGATCGCGGACAGCTTCTTCAGGCCCGCGGTCAACGACCTCGTGCCGTACGAGCCGGGGAAGCCTGTTGAGGAGGTGCAGCGTGAGCTCGGGCTCGACCACGTGGTCAAGCTGGCCTCCAATGAGGGCCCCTACGGCCCCTTCCCCGAGGCCCGCGAGGCCATCGACCGCTGCGCGCCCGACCTGAACCGATACCCGGACGGCGGCGCGTATCGCCTCCGCGCCGCACTCGCGGAAAGGCTCGACCTCCGGTTCGAGGAGGTCGCGCCGGGCGCGGGCTCGGACGGGCTGGTCGATTGCCTGACCCAGGCGACGCTCGAGCCCGGCGACGAGATCGTCTGCGGCTGGCCGTCGTTCCCGAGCTACGTGATCGATGCCCGCAAGCTCGGCGCCGTTCCTCGCACGGTGCCGCTGCGCGACGAACGCTATGACCTCGACGCTTTGCTCGCCGCCGTCGGTCCGCGTACGAAGATCGTCTACATCTGCCTGCCCAACAACCCGACGGGAACCACCAACACGAAGGCCGAGCTAGACGCCTACTTCGATCGAGTCCCGGAGCACGTGCTCACGGTCCTCGACCAGGCGTACTTCGAGTACATCGACGACGCCGACTACCCGGACGGTGTCGAGGATTACCTCAAGCGTGGCCGGCGCGTCGTCGTCCTGCGGACGTTCTCCAAGATCTACGGCCTAGCCGGCCTCCGGGTGGGATACGCGCTCGCTCCGGCGCCCATCGTCACGGCGATCGGCAAGGTCCGGCGCGCCTTCGACATCACGACGCCCGCCCAGGAGGCCGCACTCGCGAGTCTCGACTCCCCCGGCGAGCTCGAGCGCCGGCGCCGGCTGAACGCCGAGGGACGCGACGAGCTCGAGGGGGTGCTCAGGGACCACGGCATCGAGCCCGCCGGCCCGGCCGTCGGCAACTTCCTCTTCGCGGAGGTCGGTGACGACTCGCGCCCATTCTTCGAGCGGCTTCTGCGCGAGGGCGTGATCGTCCGGCCGACGCAGGGCTTCGGCGCGCCCGGAGCGATTCGCGTCACGGTGGGCACGCAGGACGACCATCGTCTCCTGGCCGAGGCCCTCGACCGCGTGGGCCTCACGCCCGCCCGATAAACCGGGGAAAACCCTCGTTTGAGGGCAGGTGGCGGTGTTACCGTAACTGGCAATGGGCCGCCCCTTCTTGCCGTCAGGCCGGCTCGGGCTCCTGAGCCGAACGCCCAGCTTCCGCCGCCTCTTCCTGGCGACGCTCGGGTCTGGCGCAGGCACATGGCTCGCACTCGTCGCGCTCGAAGTGGACGTCTACGAGCGCACCGGTTCCTCGGCCTGGATCGCCGCACTCCTGATCGCCGATCTCCTTCCGACCTTTGCGATCGGGCTCCTCGTCGGGCCGCTCGTCGACCGGGTCTCACGGCGCAGCCTGATGGTGATCGCGGACCTGGTCCGCTTCGGGGCCTTCGCCGTACTGCCCTTCACGACGAGCGCCACGCAGATCGTCGTGCTCGCGGCCGTGGTCGGCGTCGCGACGGGCTTCTTCCGCCCTGCCGTCTTCGCAGGGCTCCCGAACCTGGTGGAAGACCGCGATCTCCCAGCCGCGAACTCGCTGCTCCAAGCGGTCGACAACCTGACCTGGGCCCTCGGGTCGGTCGCCGGCGGCGCACTGGCCGCCGTCGCCGGCGTACACGTCGCGTACTGGGTCAACGCCGTGACGTTCCTGGTCTCGGCGACGCTCATCGCCGGGATACCCGGACGCTTGCTGCAGGCAACGGCGGCCCCAAGTCGGGGCCACCTGCGAGATCTGAAAGACGGCTTCGCGCTGGCGGTTCGCTCCCGCGCGCTCCGGACGGTGCTGATTGCCTGGAACGTCGCCATGTTCTCGAGCGCTGCCGTGAACGTCGCCGAGCCCCGCCTCGCCTTCCGAACCTTCTCGGCGGGCCGGTTCGGGCTCGGCCTGATGATGGGCTGCGCCGGTCTCGGTCTCGCCGTTGGCGCATTTCTCGCCGGAGCCTGGATCGAGCGGCGCGGGCTTCCGAACGTCTACGGGATCTCGTTTGGACTGATGGCGCTCGGGGTGGGCGCGGCCGCAGCCGCACCGAACGTCTGGACCGCGGCTCCCTGCGTCGTGATCAGCGGCTGCGGTAACGGGACCGCGGTCGTCTGCAACGCGCTGCTCGTGCAGCGAGGCACGCCCGATGCCCTCAGGGGGCGGGCCTTCGCTTTCCTGATGAGCACGAACGTTGCCTTGTTGACGCTGGGCATGGTCCTCGCCGGACGGCTGACGGACGACTTTGGCCCACGCTGGGTCTGGGCAGGCGCTTCCGCGACCGCAGCCGCGGCGGGGCTGGTCGGTCTCGCCCTCGCCCGCCGAGCGGCACAGACGCAGCAACCGCCCGCTCTCGAGCCGCAAACGCTGTCCGTCTCGGCTCCTGCCGCCGAGCCGGGGCCGGGCGGGCTCTAGCGTCCTTCCCAGCCTCGCGGTCTAGCATCCTGTCTATGGCCGCACGGCATGAGTTCACGAGCGAAACACTCGCGGCCGGCGTCCGGGCCGGCGACCGCCGCGCGCTCGCGAGGGCGATCACCCTCGTCGAGAACTCGGAGCCGCTCGCCTACGAGCTCGTGCGTGACCTCTACCCCGAGACCGGCCAGGCGTACGCGGTCGGCATCACCGGCCCGCCGGGAGTCGGCAAGTCGAGCCTGATCAGCGCGCTCGTCCGTCACGTCCGCAGCAGACAGCGCTCCGTAGGCGTGATCTCGGTCGACCCGTCGAGCCCGTTCTCGCAGGGAGCGCTCCTCGGCGACCGGATTCGCCTTTCCGACCACTTCCTCGACCCAGAGGTCTTCATCCGCTCGATGGGGACGCGAGGCCACCTCGGCGGTCTCGCGGAAGCGACCCTTCAGGCAATGCTCCTCCTCGACGCAGCCGGCAAGGACCTGGTCTTCGTGGAGACGGTCGGCGCCGGCCAGGGCGAGGTGGAGGTGATCTCGATCGCGGATACGGTCGTGCTCGTGCTGATGCCCGGGTCGGGCGACTCGATCCAGGCGCTGAAGGCTGGGATCATGGAGATTCCGGACGTGATCGCGATCAACAAGATGGACCATCCCACGGCGAAGACGATGCTGACCGAGGTCCGCTCGGTGCTCTCCCTCGACAAAGAGAGCGCCTGGCGCCCGCCGATCGTCCTCACCGACGCCGTGCGCGGCGAGAATGTGCCGGAGCTGTGGGAGAAGATCGAGGAGCACCGAGCCTTTCTCGAGGCGGACGACAGGCTCGAGGAGCAGCGCCGGCGCAACCTCGCCGGCGAGGTCTTCGCAGTCGCGTCGGCTCGGGCGAAGTCCCATCTCGAGCGCGCCGTCGCGGAGGATCCCGAGCTGCGACGGCTGCTCGACGAGGTTCAGCAGCGGCAGCTCGACCCGCTCACCGCGGTTCGCGAGATCATGAGAAAGGTGTTCAAGGTTGGCGGTGGAGACAGCACCGACGCTGAGTGACGTCGAGGAGGCGCGTGCGCGTCTCGACGGCGTCGCACGGGTCACTCCCGTCTACGGCTCGGAGACGCTCTGCCGGCTGACCGGGCGCGAGGTCTGGCTGAAGGCGGAGAACCTCCAGCGAACGGGCTCCTTCAAGGTCCGGGGCGCCGTCAACAAGATCGCGATGCTCTCGAACCGCGAGCGCCGCGCCGGAGTCGTCGCCGCGAGCGCGGGCAACCACGGCCAGGCCGTTGCGTGGGCGGCCCGCGAGGCCGGGATCAAGGCGATCATCTTCATGCCGCAGGACGCGCCGATGGCGAAGGTCGAACCGACCAAGACCTACGGCGCGAAGGCCGAGCTACAGGGAGCGACCTTCGAAGACGCGCTTGCAGCCGCACTCGCCTACGTCGAGTCAACCGGAGCGACGTTCGTGCACCCGTACGAGGACGAGAAGGTGATCGCCGGCCAGGGCACGATCGGTCTCGAGATCGCCGAACAGATGCCGGATGTCGAGACCGTGGTGATCCCGGTCGGAGGCGGCGGCCTGGCCTCCGGAATCTCGCTCGTGCTGCGCGCGCTGAAGCCCGGGATCCGGATCGTGGGCGTGCAGGCCGGGCTCGAGGGCTGGACGATCGCCGACGGGATCGCGGTCAAGTCGGTCGGAGAGCTCACCGGCCGCATCCTCGAGGAGACGCTCGACGAGCTCGTCAGCGTCACGGACGAGGAGATCTGCAGTTCGATCGTCCTCCTGCTGGAGCGCTCGAAGCTCGTTGTCGAGGGAGCGGGCGCTGTCAGCATCGCGGCGCTGCTCGCCGGAAAGGCCGGCGGGGAAGGCCCGGCGCTCGCACTGCTCTCGGGCGGGAACATCGACCCGACGATGCTCATCTCGGTCATGCGTCACGGCCTGACGATCGCCGGGCGCTACCTCGTCCTGAGGACGCGACTCCCGGACCGGCCGGGCGAGCTGATCAAGCTGCTCTCGCTCGTGGCGCAGGAGCGGGCGAACGTCATCTCGCTCGAGCACCATCGCGAGGGGATGGAAATCCCCGTCACCGAGACCGAGGTCGAGCTCACGGTTGCGATGCGCGACGAGCACCACTGCTCGGTGCTTCTCGAATCACTGCGGAGCCTCGGCTACACGGTCGAGCGGCTGAGGTAGCGATGTGGTCCAGACCGGGCCTCGCTCGCCGGGCGGAGGCATTACTCGCCGCGTCAGCCTGAGCCGCAGCGGCGAAAGCTGGTCAGGGTGTGGCCGCGCCCTTCCCAGTCCGGGATGCCGGCGTCGAGAAGCGGGCGTGCCGGGATCCCGTGGGCGGCGAGCACGCTGGCGGCCACGGCGGCCCGGGCGCCGCTCTCGCAGACGGTGACGACTGCGCGGCCGTTCTCGAGCTCGTCGGCGTAGGCCCCGACGAGCCGGTAGGGGACGTGCCGGCTCTCCGGAATGTAGCCCTCGTCGCGCTCGTCCTTCTCGCGCACGTCGATCACCTCGACGGCGTCGTCGGCCATGAGGCCCTCCAGCTCGTCGAGCGATATCGGCTCCAAGCGCTCCGGCGTCTCCGGCTCGACCAGGTAGCCGGCGAGATCCATTAACCCCACGGCTCGAAGGCGTCTCGCCGCCGTCTCGGCGTCTTCAGGCGAGGAGGCATGGATCGCGACCGGCCGCTCCAGGTCGAGGAGGAAGCCGGCCTTCGTCCCGAGCGAGGTGCCGGACACCGGCACGTTGAGGGCCCCGGCGACGTGTCCCGCGGCGAACTCATGCGGTGAGCGGACGTCGAGGATTTGGCCGTCGAAACGGTCGACGGGCCCGAGCGGCTCCGGAGCGCCGACAAACGGCCCGCGGTTGAGGGCGACCACGCGCTCGACGGTAGGAGGCCGCGGCGCGGAGACACTGGCGTGGGCGGCCACGAACTCCTCTGCGTCCGCGTAGGAGAGCGCCCGGTTCGAGCGGCGCTCCGCGCCAACGGTGGAAGAGCGAGCCGAGCTGATCCCGCTCGCGCAGAGCGAGCCGGCGACGTGGCCGGGATCGACCTCGACCTCGTCCGGCAACCCGGCGAGTCGCTGCAAGGAGCTGTACATGGCCTCTGCGCCCTCGCGCGCGTCGACGGCCAGGTCAGGCCGCGCCGCGTCGCCGACCAGCAGCGAGTCTCCCGTGAGGAGGTGCCCCTCTACGAGATAGCAGCAGTGCTCGGGACGGTGCCCCGGCGTGTGCATGACGCCGATCGTGACCGATCCCACCGTCAGCTCCTGCCCGTCCACGACCGGATCGAAGGGGAAGCTCGGCTTGGCGAGGGCGTGGATGCTGACCGGGACGTCGTGCTCGAGGGCGAGCCGGCCGTGACCTGAGACGTGATCGGCGTGGGTGTGCGTCTCGAGCACGCGGACGATTCGAACGCCGCTGCGCTTCGCCTCCTCGACGTAGGGCTCGATCCGGTACGCGGGGTCGACGACGACAGCCTCGCCGGCTGCCTCGTCGCCGATCACGTAGGACGCGCAGCCGAGGTCGTCGTCCACGAGCTGCCGAAAGAGCACGTCTCCCCGACGTTACCAACGGCTGCCGCTAGCTTTCTTGAAGTGAGCAGACGTTCGCAGCGCGTCCTCGTGGGCGTCGGCGTCATTCTCGCGGTCGCAGCCGCAGGAGTCGTCGTGCCCGCCTGGTTGAGCTCCGGCGGCGGCTCGGCGGTCGGTACAGGCCGCTTGGTGCCGGCTGCCAGCTCCCGTACGCCGTCACCTCCACCTCGCGGGGCGCTGCTGCTGGCCGGCGAAGCCGGCAGCCGGGCCGTCGCACTGGCGGTCGAGCAGGGATCGCGACCGCGGCTGACCGCGACAGTGCTGAGCGGAAGCGGAGACGCGGAGTCGGGGCTCTCGGTCTCGTTCCGAGTGGGCGCGACGCTTCTCCGCGCACGGTCGTGCGGTCCCGGCTGCTACCGCGCGGGCGCGCCGGCCAGAGCACGGAGGGTCGAGGTGCTGCTGCCCGGCGGCCCGGTCCTCTTCCGCCTTCCCGTGGCGACATCGCCGGCAGCCGGGATCGTGAAGCGGGCGACGCGCGTCTTCAACCGGCTGAGCAGCCTCGTCTACGTCGAGTCGCTCCGGTCCGGGCCGACCGGGGGTCTCCTCACCACGTGGCGCCTGGTCGCGCCCGACCGCCTCTCGTACCAGATTCGTGGCGGCGGGGCCGCGGTCGTGATCGGGCGCCGCCGCTGGGACCAGAACAGCCCCGGCGGCTCCTGGGTCCGCAGCTCCCAGATCCCGGCGCTGCAGGTCCCGCAGCCGACCTGGGACGGTGTGACCACGAACGCGCGCCTGCTCGGCACGAGCAGAGTCGGCGGCCACTCCGTCTGGATCGTCTCGTTCGCCAACCCGACCATCCCAGCCTGGTTCACGGCCTGGATCGACCGGCGCAGCTACCGAACGCTCCAGCTGCGGATGACGGCCGCAGCGCACTTCATGTTCCACCGCTACGTCGCGTTCGACCGGCCGGTTCGAATCGAGCCGCCCAAGCGCTAGACGTGGCGCTGAAGCGCCGGCTCCTCGTAGTGCTCGAGGACGTCGAAGAAGACGACCAGCCCGAGGATCGCGGCTGCCGCGCCCGCGGCGATCGCGAGGGTGACCGCCAGTCGCGCCGCTTGGCCGGGGAGAAGCGAAAGCACGATTCCGTGCACGAACACGGGCAGCTTCGTCAGCCCGACGGCGAGCGCGAGCAGCCCGAGCGCACCGCCCGCCAGCGCCCTCGCGTCGCGGGACCCGCGGACAAGGAAGACCGCGCCGACGAGAACGAAGGCGATCTCGTTGGCGCTCTCGACCCACGCGCCCTCGGAGGCAGTGGATGTTGCGGCGAACCCGATCGCAGTCGTGAGCGTCGCCGCCGCAGCCAGGCCGCCGAAAGAAGTCGATGCAACCCGGACCGCCTTCATCGGCCGCCGCACGAGCAAGAGCCCGGCAGCACCCGCGAAGAACACTCCTAGTGCGATCCACGGCCAGGCCGGTGGCGGATCCGCCCGCCAGGTCTCGCCCTCAATCGACGCGCGGCGGCCATCGACAAGCAGGGGCAGCGACCAGTGCCCGTGGCCGACGCCGGGTGGTAGGCGCCGAACCCGGACGTCGTGCCAGACGATGCTCGCGCGGCTCCCGTGCGGTCGCCACAGTGGCCGATCTCCGGGAAGTCGGTTCCGGATCAGTCCGACCCCAGCCGCCGTCAAGGACGATTCGTTGACGGAGACGCCGGCCGGCCCGAGACGAAGAAACGGCTCGTCGAGGTAGCCGAGAACGACGACGCGGTGGTTGTCGAGCGCTGTCAGTCCGACCGCGAGGTCGGCGGGGTAGACGCGTACCGCAACTGCTCCCGTGAGCGGCCCCAGGGGAGAGACGCTTGCCCGGTAGTCGACGGCCGATCGGCTTGTGCGGAGGTGTGCGCTCGCCGTGCCGGGCACCCCGAGTGCAACGCCGGCGACGAGGGCGACCAGGCCGCGCCGCATTTACACCGTCCGTCGGATGACCTGGATGACCACGACCCAGGCGACGGCGGC
>JBARRQ010000089.1:0-7304 GCA_049644305.1 Gaiellaceae bacterium | reverse complement strand
CCGCAAGCTCGCGGGACAGAAGAGGCCCGCGCCGCTCGAGCTCGCGGAGCACGTACCTCCGCAGAGGCGCGTGCTCGCTCAGGAACTTGCTCCGCCACCGGTCGCGGGCGTACTTCTTCGAGCGGCGGATCTGCCGCATCCGGGCCCGGATCAACGGCAGCGACTCGATCGGGTAGATGAAGGCCCGCCATTCGAAGAGCTTCCGCTCGACCCAGATCAGTCGGTCCAGCTCATCGGTGTCGAACCCGCCGAGGCGGCTCCAGAGGACGAGATGCTGCGGCGGCGCGACCGCAGCGATCGGGTCGAGCTGGAGGAAGCCCAGCCGGCGCACCGTGTCGAGGACTCCGCGCGCGGAACCGTCCAGAAGCTGGGCGCGAACGGCGATGCGGCGTGCCTCGTCGATTCCGACCTTCCGCGTCATCCGGCAGACCGTAGCCTGTCGCCATGAGCGTCGTCGATCTCCTGGAGCGCGCGGATGGGGCCCTCGGCGACGGCTAGGCTCGAGTCAGTGCAGGCCGAGCTGCTCGAGTGGTTTGCGGAGAACCGCCGCGACTTCGCCTGGCGCCGGACTCGCGATCCCTACGCGATTCTCGTCTCTGAAGTGATGCTGCAGCAGACGCAGGCTGCGCGGGTCGTCCCTCGTTACGCCGCCTGGCTGGAGCGTTGGCCGACCGTGGAGTCGCTTGCCGCGGCATCCGTAGCGGACGTGATCCGAGCCTGGCAGGGGCTCGGTTACAACCGCCGGGGGCTGAACCTGCAGCGGGCGGCACGCGAGATCGCCGCGAGCGGCTGGCCCGAGGACCTGACGGCACTGCCAGGCGTGGGCCGTTACACGGCGGACGCGGTCGCGTGCTTCGCCCTCGGACGGCCCGTCCTGCCGGTCGACGTGAACGTGCGCCGAGTCCTCGACCGAACCGGCGAGAGCTTCGACCACGCCTGCGCGCAGGCGTTGATGGACCTCGGCGCGACCGTCTGCATCGCGCGGGTGCCCCGCTGCGGCGCCTGCCCGCTTGCGGCGAAGTGTCCTTCGCGGGGGCGTCGCTACGAGCCGTTGCGGCAACAGAGCCCGTTCGAGGGCTCCTTTCGGCAGCGTCGCGCCGTGGCGCTGCGCGCGCTGCTCGACGGGGGCGATCCTGCTGACGACGAGGCCGTCGCCGCCCTGGCCGATGACGGACTGGTTCGCCTCGAGCGCGGAATCACAAGCCTTCCTGACTGAGAAGCGCGACCGCGACAGCGGCCAGGCCCTCGCCGCGGCCTGTAAAGCCGAGGCGGTCGGTCGTCGTGGCCCGGACCGTCACGGCACCAGCCTCGACCCCGAGCGCCTCGGTGAGCCGCGCCTGCATCGCGCCGCGCAAGGGCGCGATCCGTGGTTCCTCCCCGACGAGGATGCAGTCGGCGTTGCCGAGCTTCCAGCCTGCCTCCTGGACTTGCGCGTAGGCGCGAGCGAGCAGGTCGAGCGAGGAAGCGCCCTCCCACTCCTGCGCGACCGAGGGGAAGAGTGAGCCGATATCGCCGAGCCCGGCCGCGCCTAGCAGCGCGTCGATCAGCGCGTGCGCGATCACGTCGCCGTCCGAGTGCCCGGCGAGCCCCCGACCGGACTCGACCTCTACGCCGCCGAGCACGAGCGGCACGCCCTCGACAAGCGCATGAGCGTCGACACCGATTCCGACCCTCATGACCGCAACCGTACCGGGCCTTGAAACAGCCGCGTGATCGTCCTAGATTGATCGTGTAACGATCGACTCGAGGAGGGTTACACATGACCGGAACGAGGCGAGTCCGCCTGCTTCTTCTTGCCGCCGCCGCAGCCGCTGCGGCATCGGTGCTGTTCCTTGCCCTGCAGCCGGGCGCCAGCCACAGCGCAGCCTTCGGTTCGAAGATCTACGCGTTCGCGGTTCCGTCGAACCCGGGGCCTGTGCACGCCTGCTCCTTCACCGACGCGCCGTGCCCCTTGAACACGTGGCTGCAGATTCCGATCTACACGGCCAACACGTATCCGCTGACGACCTGGCGCAACCAACCAGACGACGCAAACGCACGGTGGGGCGTGACCAATGCCTTCGTCGTCGACAGCATCGACGTGAAGTACACCGTCAACGGCGTGCCCCAGCCGGATCCCTTCAGCAGCGCCCTGACACCGCCACCGAGCCCCAGCTTCGTCCCCTGGGCAGGACACTGGCCTTCGACGGTTAGGTGTGATTCCGTCAACCCGTCCACGTGCCACGTCGCCGGACATCCGGCCGTGCTCCCTGGCGAGAACACTGCGCCGCTGTACTTCAGCTGGGTGCACGGGAGTACCGAGCCCGACGGCACGTACGTCTTCACGTTCACTGAGCACGGGACGGTGAACGGGACGCCGCTCGACGTCAGGGCGAGCACCCCTCCGATCCTGATGACTCGCTAGCCCAGCGGTTCCTGGCGGCGCTTGCGCTGGTCGAAGACCGTCACCGTCCAGTAGCCGACCTCGCGCGCAAGCGCCGCCGCACGGTCGATGTCGCGTCCGACGTCCTCCGGCTCGTGGGCGTCTGAGGCAAGGGTGATCGGCACGCCGCGCTCGCGGCAAGCCGCGAGCAGCAGGCGGTCCGGATAGATCTCGCCGACCGGCTTGTGCAGACCGGCGGCCGAGACCTCGACGCAGACGTCCGCGGCCTCGATCGCGTCGGCGGTCTCGAGGTGCAGGTAGTGCAGCTCGTCCGGCGGAATGCGCACTCCGAAGATCTTGACGAGGTCCGGATGCGCGAGGACGTCGAAGAGGCCGCTTCTCGCCGCGTTGCGCACCCAGACGAAGTACCGCCGCCACGCCTCGCCCGGGGGCAGCTTGTGCACGAGCCCGGGCTCCTGGTCGACCGGAAAGCCGTCGACGAAGTGAACTGAGCCGATCAGGTAATCCCACGGATACGGGTCGAGCAGCGCGAGCAGCTCGGGCTCGATCCCCGGGAAATAGTCGACCTCGAGGCCGAGCTTGACCGGCAGCCCGCGGCTCTTCGCCTCCTCGACCGCGTCGACGTAATCGTCGAGATCGTCCGTGCAGCGCTCGAGCATCCACGGGATCTCCCAGAACCCCTTGGTCTGGCGAAAGTAGTAGATGTGGTCGCTGAATCCGATCTCGTCTACTGCCGCCTTGCCTGCCTGCTCGACGTACTGCTCCGCGCGCGTGACGGTGTAGCGCCGGCTCGACTCGTCCTCCGACGGGTCACGCAGATGCATGTGGTAGTCGACGATCACGCGGACAGGAAACTCTCGACGAGGGCCAGGTCGTCTGCACTCGTCACCTTCAGCAGACGGCGGTCTCCCTCGACGACCTTGACGCGACCTCCTCGGGCCTCGACCAGCGAAGCGCAGTCGCTCGCGCTCGCCACGTCGCCCGCCAGTGCCTCGCGCAGGAGCGGCGCGACGAACGCCTGCGGCGTCTGAACCGCGACCAGCTCTTCCCGTGGCAGCGTCTCGACGACGCGGTCGCCCTCGACCCGCTTGACCGTGTCGCTGAGAGGGAGCGCGGGGACGACCCCGTCCCAGCCTTCGCCGAGCGGCGCCAGCACGCGCTCGATCACCTCGTCGGGCAGTAGCGGGCGCGCGGCGTCGTGGACGAGCACGACCGCTGCATCGTCGGGAACTTCGGCCAGCGCCAGCCGGACCGATTCCGAGCGAGACTTGCCGCCGGTGATGCAGGAGCTCACCTTGCCGGCGCCTAGCTCCTCGGCGAGGAGGATCGCCGGCTCCTCCCAGTCCGGGGGCGCGGCGACGACGATCGCGTCGATCCACTCCGAGCTCTCCAGGCGCTCGAGGCTCTCGGCCAGCAGCGGACGCCCGGCGAGGCGTGCGAACGCCTTCGGCCGGTCGGACCCGAGCCGCTCTCCCCTACCCGCGGCGGCGAGAACGGCCCAGACGCTCAATTACGCAGTTGCGGGAACCTTCGCCGTGCTCTTCTTCTTGCCGCCCCGTGCAAGGACGCCGTCGAGCCACTCGGCCGCCTCGTCCTCGTCCATGTCCTTGGCGTACATGAGCTCGCTGGCGAGGATCTTCTTCGCCTTGACGAACATCTGCTTCTCGCCGGTCGAGAGCCCCTTCTCGTGGTCCCTGAGCGAGAGATTTCGAACGACCTCGGCGAGCTCGAAGATGTCCCCGGTCTTCATCTTGTCGCGGTTGTGCTTGAAGCGGCGGTTCCAGTTCTTCGGCATGTTGGTGCCGTTGCCCGTCAGGGCCTTCAGCACCTTCGACACCATCTGCTCGTCGATCACCTTCCGGAGACCGACGCGCTCGGCGTTGTCGCTTGGGACGTTCACTGTCATGTCGTTGTGCAGGATCTTGATCGTCAGGTATTCGCGCTTCTCCCCGAGGACGACGCGCGCCTCCTTCTTGACGATCGTGCCTGCCCCGTGGTGGGGGTACACCACCTTGTCGCCGACCTTGTACAACGCCGACCCTCCCCTTTCGAAGTTGGCTTTCCGCAACGACGCCGGCGGGGCCTTCTACCGCCGGCGAACCACGGCAGTATAGCGAAAATCGCTGGAAAACGCCAGTTTTTATACGCTCGGGCGACTGTTGGCCGAAAAGCCCTGCTCTTTGCGGGTTCCTGTTCAGAGTTGCAGGTAGCGATCCACGAGATTGTGCTCCTGAAGCCGCCTCAGGCCTTCACGGATCTCTCGTGCGCGAACCGTCCCGACCCCGTCGACCGATTCGAGCTCGCGCTGAGAGGCGCGAACAATGCCCTCGAGCCCTTCGAGCGTCGAGACGACGCGCTTGACGACCGCGTCCGGAAGACGCGGTATGTGCGAGAGGACGCGATAGCCGCGCGGCGAGACGGCGTGGTCGACCGGGTTCACGCTGGCCGGGTAACCGAGGACGGCGAGGAGCTCGAATTCGAGCAGCTGGTCGTACGGAAGCGCCGCCAGAGCCTCGAGGCCCTCCCGCGTACGCTCGGCTCCCCCGTCGGCGTGGTAGTCGTAGACGAGCGCAGCCTTATCGCCGGGGACGTCGGCGACGAGCTCTTCGAGCTGCATGCGAATCAGCCGTCCCTCCACGCCGAGCTCGACACAGGCACGCTCGATCTCCTCGGCCATGCGCGTGGTCAACTCCGCACGCTGGAGCGTGACGAGCACGTCGTCGAGCATGACTGCATTCTGGAACTCGAGCGCGGTCAGCCGCGTCAGAACTTGCTCGAGCCTGGTGCGGTAGGTCTCGAGCGTTCCACGCGCCTGGTTGGTCTTCGCGAGCACGTCGGCGATCGGCTCGAGTTGATACCGGCTCTCCCCGACGAAGACGGTGACCGTCTCCCGCTGTTGCGAGATCGAGATCACGAGGGCCTCAGTCTGCTTCGCCACGCGCTCGGCCGTGCGGTGGCGGGTTCCCGTCTCCGCAGACGCGATCGTCGGGTCAGGCATCAGCTGGACGTTGGCGTAGGCGAGCTTCGTCACCGGCGAGTTGACGATGATCGCGCCGTCCATCTTCGCCAGCTCGTACAGGAGCTGCGGCGTAAAGGGCTGGTCGAGCTGGATGCCCCCGGAGAAGAGGAACGAGAGCTCCGACGGCGCGCCGATCACGATCAGCGCCCCTTCGCGCGAGCGGATGATGTCGTCGATCGCCTGCCTCAGCTCGGTGCCGGGCGCGATCCGGCTGACGGCAGAGAGGACCTTCGGGTCGAGCCGCGGGTCGTCCTGGGAAGGCTGGAGAACGAGCCCGAGCGGCGGCGGGACCTGCGCGCCGGCTCTATCCTCCCTCGGCTCGTTCTGCATCGATTGCCGCCCGCGCCGCCTTCCTCAGGGTGTCCGCTTCGAGAATGCGTAGTTTGCCACGAGCGGCCGTGCCCGCCGGGGCAACCGCGGCGGTGAGCCCGAGCTTCGCGCACTCCTCGAGCCGCCGCTCGGC
Organism: Gaiellaceae bacterium; assembly: GCA_049644305.1. Classification (GTDB taxonomy): domain Bacteria; phylum Actinomycetota; class Thermoleophilia; order Gaiellales; family Gaiellaceae; genus AC-32. The sequence continues at coordinate 1,439 of JBARRQ010000089.1, read as the reverse complement.
CTGAGCCGCAGGCCGCAGCCGGCCGGTGAGGCCGATCTCGCCGAAGGCGGCGAGGCCGGGCTTGAGAGCCGCGCCTCGGGCCGCCGAGACGATCGCGAGCCCGATCGCAAGGTCGGCTCCCGGCTCGTCGATCCGCACGCCGCCGGCAACGTTGACGAAGACGTCGGCCTGGCCAAGCGAGACCCCGGCGTGCCGGGAGAGAACCGCCACGATCATCGCGAGGCGCTTGGGGTCGACGCCGGTGCCGACGCGGCGCGGCATCGCCAGGTCGGTCGGAGCGACCAGAGCCTGGATCTCGAGCAAGAGGGGCCGCGAGCCCTCGAGCGCACAGGCGACCGCGGCGCCGACCTCGCCCTCGACCGTGCGGCCAAAGAGCTCGGACGGTTCCGGCACACCCACGAGGCCGGTTCCGGTCATCTCGAAGACGGCGAGCTCGTTCGTCGAGCCGAACCGGTTCTTCGCAGCTCGCAGGACGCGGTGCTCGTGATAGCGGTCGCCTTCGAACTGGAGCACGCAGTCCACGAGGTGCTCGAGCACTCGCGGGCCGGCGACGGCGCCGTCCTTGGTCACGTGGCCGACGAGGAAGACGGCGACGCCGGACTCTTTGGCGACCCGCAGGAGGCGCGACGCGGCCTCGCGCACCTGAGCAACCGACCCCGGGGCCGAGCCCAGCTCCGCGGAGTAGAGCGTCTGTACCGAGTCGATCACGCAGACCGCGGGCCGCTCCAGCTCGAGCGTCGCGCAGACAGCATCCAGCTCGGTCTCGGCCAGGATCTCGATCTGCTCCGCCCCGCCGAGACGGGCCGCGCGAAGCTTCACCTGCGCCGCCGACTCCTCGCCCGTCACGAGCAGCCCGCGGTGCTCGGCGCTGACGGCCCGCAGGACGGAGAGGAGGAGCGTCGACTTCCCGACTCCGGGCTCACCGCCGACGAGGACCAGTGAAGCGGGCACGAGCCCGCCGCCCAGCACGCGGTCGAGCTCGGCGACCCCGGTCGGAATTCGCTCTGCCTCCTGCGCCTTGACGTCGACCAGCCGCAGCGTCGCCCGCGGTGCCGGGCTTGCCGTCTCGGGCCCGGCCTCCTCTACCAGCGTCCCGAAGGCGCCGCACGATGGGCACTTGCCAAACCAACGGCCGGCCGAGTAGCCGCAGTCGGTGCATGCGAATTGGGTCGCAGCCTTCGCCACCCGGTCATCCTAGGAGCGCCTGCGGACGAGGACTGTCGCGAAACCGTGACTAATCGGGCGCTTCGGCCGCCGCCGGCACGTAGCCGGGCTCCGGCGCGTCTGGCTGCTGCCGGCGTCCGGTCGAGACGATCAGCAACCCGCCGAGCACGCACGCCACGCCGCCGATCTGCAGGGCGGACGGCGACTCGCTCAGAATCGCCCACGCGAAGAGCACCGACAGCACGGGCTGGAAGGTCAGCAGCACCGAGGTGAGC
>JBARRQ010000088.1:0-13132 GCA_049644305.1 Gaiellaceae bacterium | reverse complement strand
GACCACGAGCAGGCCGTCGCCGGCGAGGACGGCGGGCAGGTAGGTCGCGAAGGTGGTCTGGAGAGCCGGGAACATCCGGTAGGGCGGGTCCGCGAGGACGAGATCGTAACGCCTGCTCGCAGCAGCGTCCGCCGCGAGAGCCGTGCGGGCGTCCTGGCAGATGACGACGGCGCCCGTGAGCCGTAGCTTGTCGAGGTTCCGCTCGATCGCCCGGCACGCCTCGCGGTCGGACTCCACGAAGACTGCGCGCGCCGCTCCGCGCGAGAGCGCCTCGAGCCCGAGCGCGCCCGAGCCGGCGAAGAGGTCGAGCACCGACGCGCCGTCGACGGGACCGATCAGATTGAAGGCGGCCTCGCGGACGCGGTCGCCGGTCGGGCGCGTCTCGAGCCCCTTCGGCGCGTAGATCGTGTGCCCCTTGCGGCTGCCGGCGACGATCCTCACACGCCTAGCTGTCCGGCGCGGCGGCGCGCTCGACGATCGCCGCGAGCGGCCCGCCCGTGTCGACGAGCTCGGCGGCTGCGACCCTCGCTTGCTCGAGCAGAGGCCGGTCGGCTCGGAGGCGCGTGAAGCGCAGGTCCGAGAGACCCGCTTGCCGCGTCCCGAGGAGCTGACCCTCGCCGCGGATCTCGAGGTCGCGCTCGGCGAGCTCGAAGCCGTCGGTGGAGGCCACGAGCGCGTCGAGCCGCTCCCGGGCCGAGTCCGTCAGCTCCTCCTTCGCCCGCGAGACGAGCAGGCAGTACGACTGCTCGGCGCCCCGGCCCACGCGCCCTCGCAGCTGGTGGAGCTGGGCGAGCCCGAAGCGGTCGGCCTCCTGGACGATCATCACGGTCGCGTTCGGGACGTCGACGCCGACCTCGATCACGGTCGTCGCGACGAGCACGTCCAGCTCGCGCGCGACGAAGCGGGCCATCAGCGCGCGCCGTTCCACCGGACGCAGCCGGCCGTGTAGAAGCCCGACTCGGTATCCCCGCAACTCAGCGCGGCGCAGCCGATCCGCCTCGGCCTCGGCCGCGCGAGCCTGAGAGGTCTCCGACTCTTCGATCAGCGGGCAGACGACGTAAGCCTGCCGCCCCGCGTCGAGGTGCTTCCGCAGGCGCTTGTAGGCCTCCGAGCTTCGTTCTGCGGTTACCCAGGAGGTGACGATCGGCTTACGGCTCGCGGGCGGTTTCGCGATCTCGGTCACCTGCAGGTCGCCGTAGAGCGTTAGCGCGAGCGTGCGCGGGATCGGCGTCGCGGTCATGTGCAACACGTGTGGGGTTCGGCCTTCGACGAGGGCCCTACGCTGCTCGACTCCGAACCGGTGCTGCTCGTCGACGACCGCCACGCCCAGCTCGCCGAGATCGACGCCTTCCTGGATCAGCGCGTGCGTCCCGACGACGATCCGGGACTCCTCGACGTTCGACTTCACGGACCCGGTCAGCAGCGAGACTGGAACGCCCAGCTCGCCGCAAAGAGGCTCAATCGTCAGGAAGTGCTGTTCCGCAAGCGTTTCGGTCGGCGCCATCAGCGCACCTCGCAATCCCGCCTCGACCGCACGCAGGAGCGCGTACAGCGCGACCACCGTCTTGCCGGAGCCGACGTCACCCTGGAGCAGGCGTTGCATCGGCGCCTCGCGCGCCAGGTCGTGGTCGATCTCGGCGATTGCCTGCTCCTGGTCGGGAGTGAGCACGAACGGGAGCGCCTCGCGGTAGCGCGCGGTGAGGTCTCCCGGCTCGCCGAGAGCGCGGGCGACGGCTGCCTCCCGCCCGGCTCGAGCTCTCGCAAGACCAACCTGGAGCACGAGCAGCTCGTCGAACGCAAGCCGCTTCCGGGCCTCCTCGCCTTCCTCGAGCGACCGTGGACGGTGCAGCGCCACCAGCGCGTCGGCCCTCAGCGGTAGCCGAGCCGCAGCCTTCAATGACGCCGGGAGCGGATCGGGAGCGTCACGAGCGTGAGCCAGCGCCCGCTCGACGAGGCCTCGTAGCCGCTTTGCCGTCACGTCTTCGCCGGTGGAATAGACGGGCGCGAAGTCGGCCGTCGCGGAGACGCCGTTCAGGTCGTAGGCGCGCACGGCGAACTGGTTTCGCTGCAGGCGGCCACGCAGGCGCACGCGGGTCCCAGGCTGGAGGCGCTCCGCCAGCCAGGCCTGGTTGAACCAGACCGCCGTGATCTCGTCGCTCTCGTCGGCCACCAGCGCTTGCACGATCGCCAGGTTTCGCCTCGGTCGCCGCACGGAGACACGCCTGACCTCTCCGGCGATCGCCGCCTCCTCGTCTGCCAGCAGATCGGCGATCGGGCGCTCGGGCACCGCCGCCTCGTAGCGGTGAGGGCGATGCTCGAGCAGGTCGCGAACGGTGCGCAGCCCAAGCTTCGCGAGCTTCTTGCTCAGCGCCGGGCCCACCCCTGCGAGCGAGTCGACGGGAAGCGCCAGCCGCTCCGGGCGCGGCGTGCCCGAAAGGCGCGGCCAGCCGCCGGCCCGCTGCTCTCCGGCGAAGCCTCTCAACGGCCCCAGTCTAGGTTGAGCCTCTGTCGTCCTCGAACCAGAAGAAGCCGACCGCGCCGGGCCCCGCGTGGGCGCCGAGGACGGGGCCGAGCGTGGTCACGAGCTCGAGCTCTGCGTTCGGCCGCGCACGGCGCACCAGCTCCGTCAGCGCTTCCGCCCGCGCGGGAGCGTCCGCGTGGGCGATGCCGACCCGAAGCGCCGGGGAGTTGCTCGTCCCGCTCTCGAAGGCGGCCGCGAGCTCGAGGAAGGCCTTCCGGTTCCCACGGACTCGCTTCACGGGCACCACCTCGCCGTGCTCGATCGTGAGGATCGGCTTGACGTTGAGCAGCTCGCCCGCCCACGCGCGCGCCCGTCCGACCCGCCCGCCGCGGACGAGATACTCGAACGTCTCGACCGTGAAGAGGAGCTCGGCCTTGCGCCGGAAGCGGTCGACGAGCCCGTTCACTTCCTCGTCCGTCGTCCCCCGCTCGAGCCGGCGCTGGATCGCGAGCCCGAGCATCGCGATCGCCGCGGAGGCGGTCTCGGAATCGATCGTGCGCACGCGCTCGTCACCGAGCAGGCGCGCCGCCGTGTTGGCGCTCTCGAGCGTCCCGGAGAGCGCGCCGGCGATGTGAACGGAGAGGATCCGCTCGAACCCCGACAGCTCCTCGTACGCGGCCAGGAAGTCTCCGGGCGTGGGCTGCGAGGTCGTCGGGGTCTGTTCGACCGTCCGTAGCCGCTCGTAGAACGCGTCTGGAGCGAGCTCGACGTAGTCGCGGAAGCTCTCGTCGCCGAAGCGGACGTAGAGCGGGACGACGCGCCAGTTGGGGAAGCGATGCGGCGCCTCGGGGAAGTCCGCGGTCGAGTCGATCACGATCGCCGTGTTCGCGGCGGTTAGGTTCACGCTAGGCGGCTGCCGGACGCGCGGCGTTGCGGATCGCCGCGACGATCGCGTCGAGCCCCTCGTCCTTCTGCAGGCACCCGACCGCCCCGGCTTCGAGCAGCGCCTCCCGCTCGCGGGCGTTCGCGGAAGCGGTCAGACAGACGACCGCGGTCTCGGGAAATGCCTCGAGGACGGCCCGCGTCGCCTGCACGCCGTCCAGGCCCGGCAACCGGTAGTCCATCAGCACGACGTCGGGGAGGATCTCGGCGACCACCTTCGCGGCGTCGGCGCCGTCGGCGACCGAGGCGACCACGTGGATCTCTCTCCGAAGCCCGAGCAGGAGCTCGAGCGCCTCGCGGAAGACGTCGTTGTCCTCGACGAGGACGACCCGGATCGGCTCGCTCACGTCTCGACTCTAGCCCGCCGCTCCCCCCGCTTACTCAGCGGAGAGTAGGAGTGGGTAGTGAGGCTGCCCGCCCTCGTGGACGTCGATCTCCAGCTCGGGGTGTCGCTCCGCTAGGTCGTCGAGGAGGCCGTTCAGCGGTGGTGCGCCCTCGCCCGTGAGCAGGGTAAGCACGTCACGGGACTCCGCAAGCAACCCTTCCGCGACGGCGCGGGCGACCTCGGCGAAGCTCGGGCCTGCCGCGATCGCCTGGCCGTTCAGGAGACCGAGGAAGTCTCCCTTGCTGGCAGTGAGCCCGTCCACCGTCGCATCTCGCGAGGCCGTCGTGACCTCGCCGGTGGCGAGGCCGTCGAGCGCTCGGGCCATCTCCGCCGCGTTCTCCTGCGCCGAGTGCTCGCCGTTGAAAGCGACGAGCGCCGCAAGCCCTGCCTGCAGCGAGCGTGTCGGCACGACCTCGACGTGTCTCCCCGCCAGCCGCGCGGCCTGCTCTGCGGCCGACACGACGTTCGCGTTGTTCGGGAGGAGGACGACCTTGTCCGCTCCCGTTGCCTCGACGGCGGCGAGCAGATCGGCTGTCGCAGGGTTCATCGTCTGGCCGCCCTCGACGACCCGGGCTGTGCCGAGGCTTTCGAAGAGGCGGCGGTTTCCCTCGCCCGCGACGACCGCCACGACGGCACAGCGGGCGACCTCGCCTGCGACCGCCTCCAGTAGGCGCTCCGCGCGTGCCTCGGTCTGGCGGTGCATGTCCGCGATCTCGACGCCCTCGATTGCCCCGGCTGCCGTGCCGAACGAGAGCGCTGCGCCAGGGTCGTCCGTGTGGACGTGAGCCTTGAGCGCCGTGCGATCGCCCACGACCAGCACCGAATCGCCAAGGCCGTCGAGCTCGGACTCGAGACGATCCGCGTCGAGGTCGTCGCCCTCGATAACGAAGGTGGTGCAGTAGCGGAAGCGCGAAAGCTCTCGGTGGACGGCTTGGGCCGAGAGCTCCTCCGGCGGCGGCGGCTCGAGTAGCTCCTCGCCGGCAAGCGCCGCCGCAAGCCCGCGCACGAGCTCGAGCAATCCGGCCCCGCCCGCGTCGACGACGCCTGCGTCGCGCAGGACGTCGAGCTGCTTCTGCGTCCGAGCGACTGCGTCTTCCCCGCGCCGGACGAGTGCCGCAAAGAGCTCCGCGGGCTCGACGCCCGGACCCGCCTTTGCCTCGGCCTCCTCGGCCAGCTCACGGATCACCGTCAACATCGTCCCTTCGACCGGCTTGCGTATCGCACGGTAGGCCTCGTCGCTCCCCGCCCGGAGCGCGCGCGAGATCGCGGCAGCATCGATCTTCTCGGCCCTCCCGAGCTCCTCGGCCGCGCCGCGCACGATCTGCGAAAGGATCACCCCGGAGTTGCCGCGCGCGCTCATCAACGCGGCGCGCGTGACCTCGCGGGCCAGCGAGGCGCCGTCGTCGGCAGCCGAGGTCTCGAGCGCCTCGGCGACTCCGCGGACCGTCAGGGCGAGGTTCGTTCCAGTGTCTCCGTCCGGCACGGGATAGACGTTCAGGTCGTCGATCCGCTGCCGGCTTCGCTCGAGCGCGTTGGAGGCAGCGAGAACCAGGCTGCGCAAGGCCTCGGCGTCGGTCACGCCGACCGCCTGACGTCCTGGATGTGCACGCCGACAGAGGCAACCGGCAAGCCGGTCAGCCGCTCGACTTCGTAGGCGACACGCGAGCGCACGCTCGCGGCCACTTCCGCGAGGTTGAGCCCGTATTCGACGACGACGTAGAGCTCGATCGCGGCCGCGCCTTCAAGACTGCGGACGACGATCCCGCGGGTGACGCGACCGCGTGGCAGCAGCCGGTTGACGCGGTCGCGCGCGGGCCCGGGCGCCCGCAGAGACATGCCGACGACGCCGTAGCACTCGGTCGCGGTTCGGCCGACGACCTGCGCGACCGCCTCGGGTGAAATCGTGATCCGCCCGAGCTGGGACGGCACCGTGAGCGCGGGCTCTTCCACGCTCGTTAGACGTCGCCTCGAGCCGGCGGGGTTGCGCCACCCGCCCGCGGGGGCTCTAGACGGCCTTCTCGACCCGGCCGCTCTTCAGGCAGCGCGTGCAGACGTACGCCCGCATCCTCTTCCCGCCGAGCAGGAGCCGGACGCGCTGGAGGTTCGGCTCGAAGCGCCGTTTCGTCGCCACCATCGAGTGGCTTCGATTGTGGCCGTAGGACGGCTTCTTCCCGCAGATCGCGCAAACCTTGGACATCTGAACGAGTCTAGCTAAGCCGAGGCGGCACCTGTCGCCGCGCGCAGCTGCGAGAAGACGTCGGCCATCTCGAGCGCTGTCCGCGCCGCCTCGGCACCCTTCTCGAGCCGCTCCAGCGCCTGCTCCTCGTTTTCGCAGGTGAGGACGCCGAAGGCCACAGGAACGCCCGTCTCCAGGCCGGCAAGCTGCAGCCCGCTCGCGGCCTCGCTCGCGATGTAGTCGAAGTGCGGCGTCTCGCCGCGGATCACCGCGCCGAGAGCCACGATGCACGAGTAGCGCCGCGTCTTGGCGAGCGCCATCGCCGCCAGCGGCAGCTCGAACGCGCCTGGGACCGGCACGACGGTGACTGCCTCTCGGCCGACACCGGCCCGCTCGAGCTCGTCGAGCGCTCGGGCGAGCAGCTCGGCCGTCACCTGGCCGTTGAAGCGGCCGACGACCACGCCGACCGAGCGGCGCGCACCGCTCGGCTTTCCCTCGATGACTCCGTAGCCGTCGGGAATGCGGAGCTCTCCGGCCGCGTGTTCCACGTCGTGCGACCGCGGGAGCTCGTCCTCCTCGGCCGGCACCTCCTCCGCGGGGCGGGCCTCCTGTTCGGGCGCGGGCGCGTCCGCGAAGACGTCCTCCCGCCGCTCCTCGTCCACGTCGTCGTCGAGCCGGAGCCGAGGCTCCTCGAGACCTTCGCTCACTCGTCCCGCTCCACGTCGAAGCGCAGGTCCTGGTGGTGCAGCCGATGCCCGAGCTTCGCCCGCTTCGCCGCCAGGTAGCGCCGGTTCTCGGCGTTCGGCGGCGTCTCGATCGGCACCTGCTCGACCACGGTCAGGCCGTAGCCCTCGAGGCCGCTGATCTTCTTCGGATTGTTGGTCAGGATCCGGATTGTCGTCAGCCCGAGGTCGGCGAGGATCTGGTTGCCGATCCCCCAGTCGCGAGCGTCGGCCGGGAAGCCGAGCTCGAGGTTCGCCTCGACGGTGTCGAGTCCGCCCTCCTGGAGCTCGTAGGCCTTCAGCTTGTTGAGCAGGCCGATCCCACGCCCCTCCTGGGCCATGTAGAGCAACACCCCGCGATCCTCGGCCGCGATCTGCTGCAGCGCCTGGTCGAGCTGCTCGCCGCAGTCGCAGCGCAGTGAATGGAAGACGTCGCCTGTCAGGCATTCGGAGTGGACGCGGACGAGCACGTTCTGGATTCCGTCGACGTCACCCCTGACGAGCGCAAGGTGGGTCTTCCCCGTCAGGCTCTCTCGGAAGGCGACGGCCGTGAACTCCCCTAAGGCCGTCGGCATCCGCACCGAGGTCGTCCGCTCGACGAGCTTCTCCGTCCGGCGCCGGTACTCGATCAGGTCGGCGACGGTGATCATCTTCAACCCGTGCCGCTCGCAGTACGCGATCAGGTCGGGGACGCGGGCCATCGTCCCGTCGTCGTTCATCACCTCGCAGACGACGCCGGCTGGATTGAGCCCCGCGAGCCGGCTGAGGTCGACCGCCGCCTCCGTCTGGCCGGCGCGCTGCAGAACGCCGCCCGGCCGGGCGCGCAGAGGGAAGACGTGGCCCGGCTGCACCAGATCGGGCTGCCGCTTGCTCGGATCGATCGCGACCTGGATCGTGCGCGAGCGGTCATGGGCCGAGATGCCGGTGCTGATCCCCTCGCGAGCCTCGATCGAGATCGTGAAAGCCGTGCCGTAGGGCGTCTCGTTGCGCTCGGTCATCGGGCGCAGCTGCAGCTCCTCGCACCGCTCCTCGGTCAGGCAGAGGCAGATAAGGCCCCGGCCGTGAGTGGCCATGAAGTTGATGGCCTCGGGGGTTGCGAACTGAGCCGCGATCGTGAGGTCGCCCTCGTTCTCGCGGTCCGCTGCGTCCACGACCACGACGAACTTGCCCTGGCGAATGTCCTCGATAGCCTCCTCGATCGGAGCAAATGCGGTGGTCCGGGCGACGGCGTCCATCCGGCGGATCGTACCCCTCAACGACGGACGAGCCGCTCCGCGTACTTCGCCAGGAGGTCGACCTCGACGTTCACCTCGTCGCCGGGCGCCAGGCCACCGAGCGTCGTCTCGCGCAGCGTGTACGGGATGAGGGCGACGGCGAGACCTCCCTCGTCGAGGGTGGCGATCGTGAGCGAGACGCCGTCCAGAGCGATCGAGCCCTTCTCGACGCAATAGCGGAGCAGGTCGGGCTCGAGGTCGAGCCACAGGCGCGCGCCCTCGCCGTCCCCGACGAGCGAGCGGACGTGGCCGCGACCGTCGACGTGGCCCTGTACGAAGTGGCCGCCGAGAGGATCGCCGACACGTAACGCCGGCTCGATGTTCACGCCGTCGTCCTCGCGTAGGCGGCCGAGCGTCGTTCGCTCGATCGTCTCGGGGACTGCTTCGAACCGAAGCGTGCCGTCGTCGACGGCCGTCACCGTGAGACAGCAGCCCGCGACCGCAACGGAATCGCCGGTGCCCGTGATTGCCGCCGTGGCGGGCGCCTGGATGCAGAGCCGCAGTTCGCGAGTGTCGTCGAGGAGCTCGGCGGCGATGACCGACCCCCTCTCTCGCACGATCCCGGTGAACACCCGCGCAAGGCTACCGCCGGCCGTTCAGACCGGAGCACGGCGCCTCTCGACGCCCGGTCGCCATGCCACTTCAGGTCGTCACGCTTCCGGCACAAAGCCGTGACAGACACGTGCGACTTCCCTCGATACGATCGCCTCGGGGAGGAGGCCGGGCGAACCGTACTCAGACCACAGGTTCCCCAACTGCTTTCGCGGAGGCATCTCGAGCCAGGCGCGGTCGTCACACGATGGCTTCAGGGCTCGTGGATGTACCCCGTCAGGAGCACATCTTCGCCGACCGCCTCACACGTAAGACGGCGCAACTCGCGCGGCTCGGGCAGCGAGGCAACCGGCCCCGATCCTTCGCCGGACAGCCGCGGCGCGACGAAGACGAGCAGCTTGTCCACGAGGTCGGCCGCGAGGAACGACGCGGCCAGCGTCGGCCCGCCTTCGAGCAGCAGCGACTGGACGCCCTCCTCGGCAAGGGCCGCCAACTCGTCGCCCAGCTCCCCCGGCCGAAGCTCGAGCTCGGACCCCTCGGGCAAGGGGCCGTGACCGAAGACGAGCCGCCGCGGTTGACGCGGAGCCCCGACGCCCCGAGCGGTCAGCGCCGGATCGTCGGCGCGGGCGGTTCCCATCCCGACGGCTACCGCGTCCGAGGCGGCCCGCAGCTCGTGCACCCGCCGCCGGCTCTCCTCGCCGGTAACCCATCGAGAGCCCGGCACCGTGACGCGCCCGTCGAGGGTCATCGCGACCTTGTACGTGACAAACGGCCGGCCGTGCGAGACCCAGACGCGCCAGGCCTCGTTCTGGAGGCGAGCCTCCCACGAGTCGAGGACCTCGACGTCGACGTCCCCGGCGCGGAGCAGCTCGAGACCCTTTCCGTCGACCTTGGGATTGGGATCGACCGCCCCGGCGACGACACGTGCGACACCGGCCGCGATCACGGCGTCCGCACACGGCGGTGTCTGCCCGTGATGGGCACACGGCTCGAGCGTGACGTAGAGCGTCGCGCCAAGCGCCCTGTCCCCGGCAGCTTCCAGCGCCGCGACCTCTGCATGGGGCGTTCCGGGCCCCGCGTACCAGCCTTCCCCGACGATCTCATCGTCGCGCACCACGACGGCGCCCACGAGTGGATGCGTGTAGTCGACTCGCCCGCGTCCCCGTTCGGCCAGCTCGAGCGCCCGCTCGATGCTCACGCGAGAGCCTCGACCAGCCTGTGGTAGGCGCCGGGCAAATCCTCTTGGCCGAAGATCGCAGTCGCTGCGACGAACAGCGTCGCCCCGGCGTCGTGCAGCTCGCGGATGTTGTCCGGCCCGACGCCGCCGTCGACTTGAATCGGCATCGACTCGGGCAGCTGCGCGCGAAGCGCCCGGACCCGCTCGAACGTCTCGGGCAGGAACTGCTGGCCCGAGTAACCCGGATGGACGCTCATGCAGAGCACGAGCTCGACCTTAGCCTCGAGTGCCGCCTCGGCAGCCTGCTCCGGGCTTGTTTCCGGATTGAACGCCAGCCCGGCCTGAAGCCCCTGTTCATGCGCCTGCCGGATCACGCCGGGAAGGTCCGGGCAGGCCTCGAGGTGAACGGTGACGCTGTCGGCGCCTGCCTCCCTGAACTGGGCGAAATGCCGCTCCGGCGCCTCGACCATCAGGTGGCAGTCGAGCACGCCTCCTGCCGCCTGGACGGCGGGCGTGATCCACCGAAGCACCACCGGACCGGCCGTGATCGGGGGAATGAAGTGCCCGTCGCCGACGTCGAACTGGAAGATCCGGGCACCTGCCCGCAGGAGCACGTCGACCTGCTCGCCGAGCCGCGAGAAGTCCGCCGCGTACAGCGAAGGCTCGACCTCGACCTTGCGGATCCAGTCGGCCCAGCTCATGCGCTCGATGATTTCAGGCGGGCGATGAAGAACCCCGACGTGCGGTGCATATGTGGAGTCGTGAGCAGGAACTCCGGGCGGCGGGGATGGGCGAACTGCGGCCATTCCTCGCCGAGCGGCTCGACCTCGAGCCCCGACTCGTCCACGATCGCCTCGTTCTCGGCGGCACTGATCGTGCACACGGAGTACACGACCGTCCCACCCGGCCGCACGCGCTCGGCCGCCACACGCAGGAGGGATCGCTGCAGCTCCGGAAGCGGCGTCGCGCGCCAACGCAGATCTGGCCGCGACGCGAGGACGCCGAGCCCTGAGCAGGGCGCGTCGACAAGCGCGCGGTCGAAACTGTTCAGCTCTTCCGGCAGCTCGAGCGCATCAGCAGTGACGACGTGCACGTTTGTCGCTCCAAGACGCGCGCAGTTCTCTTCCAGCTGGCGCGCCCGGCCGGGATGCTTCTCGACCGCCGTTACCTCGCCGGCAAGCTGTGTCGCCTTGCCACCCGGCGCGGCGCACAGGTCCAGCACGCGCTCGCCCTCGCTGCTCGCGACGCAGAGACCCGCCAGCTGCGAGCCGCGGCTCTGAGGCCACACCAAGCCCTCGCGTAGAGCCGCCTCGTCCACACGGTCGACAACGACGGCGTTCGGAATCTCCGCGTCCGGCACACCGTCGACCTCGCCGAGCCTCCGCGGGTTGAGCCGGACGACCGTCTCCGGGGGCTCGTTCTGCGCCGCCATCAGCGCGAGCGCCTCGTCGCGCCCGAGCTCGCGCCACCAGAGCTCCGCGACCCAGTCCGGGTACGAGTGCTTCAGCGCAGCCTGCGAAGGGCTCTCCTGCGGAAGGCCCTCGACGAGGTCGCGCAGGCCGAGCGCGAGCCGGCGCAGCACCGCGTTCGCGAACGACACCGCGCGCTCGAGACCGGCAGCACGGACGAGCTCGACCGACTCGTTCACGGCGGCATGCACAGCCACCTCGGAGAACGCCAGCTGGTAGGCGCCCAGGCGCAACGCGGCCCGCACCGGCGGATCGAGCTTGCCCACCGGACGGCGGCCCAGTGCCTCGATGCCGTGGTCGAGCGTGCGGACCCGCTGGATCGTCCCGTAGGCGAGTCGCTGGGCTAGTGCTCGCTCACGCGGCTCGAGCCCGGCCGCCGCGGACGGAAAGGCGCGGTCGGCGTAGGCGCCCTGTTCCGACACACGAAGCAGGGTCTCGAATGCCGCACGTCGCGCTGGTGAGGCGCTCACAGACCAACCCTCTGACGCTCAACGTGTCGACCGCTCATCGCAGGCCGCGGAGAAACTCGTCGTAGCTCATCCGGCGGCGGCCGTCCGGCTGCACCTCGACCGGCACGAGCTTCCCGTCCTCGATACGAGCGCGCCAGATCGTCACGGGGCGGCCGTGCAGCTCCGCGCGGGCGCCAATGTGCGGTGAGAGCGCGCGGATCCGGTTCAGCAACTCATCCGGCGGCCGGCTCCAGTCGAGCTCACGGTCTGCCGGTCCGATCTTCTCGGCATAGGTCACGCCCTCCTCCGGCTGAGGCGTGAAGCCCGGTTCGCGCAAGACGTCGTCGAGCAGCTCGGCCGCAACCTCCGCGCCCCTTGCGGAGACCGTGCCGAAATCGTCTTCCGCTCCGACGGAAAGCGTGCGCTGCGCCGCGATCGGCCCCGCGTCGAGCTCGGGCGCCAGCTTGATGATCGTCACACCCGTCTCGGAGTCGCCGGCCATCAGCGCCCGCTCGATCGGCGCGGCTCCCCGCCAGCGCGGGAGCAGAGAGGGATGGACGTTGAGCCAAAGCGCACGGTCGAGCACCGGCTCGGGAATCAGGACGCCGTACGCGGCAACGACAACCGTGTCCTCTCCGGGATCGAAGTCCTGCTCGAGCCGCTCAGGCTGGCGCGCCTCGATCCCGAGTCGCTCGGCCGTCTCCTTGGCGGGCGGCGGCCCGAGGTGACGGCCTCTGCCGCGCGGACGGTCCGGCCGCGTCAGGAGGTAAGCGATCTCGTGACTAGACGCCAGCCGCTCGAGCACGTCGGCGCCGAACGGCGCCGTCGCGGCGACGGCGAGCCGAGGCACTACCGGACGAGAACCGGCTGCGGTCGCACGAGCGCGAGCGCTTCCCGGCGGGCCTCCGGCGTCGTCCGGTCGAGGATCAGGATCCCGTCGAGGTGGTCGAGCTCGTGCTGGACGACCCGCGCCGGCAGCCCTTCCAGCTCGAGCCGGATGTCGTCGCCGTGGGGATCGCTTGCCTCGACCGTGATGCGCTCGTGGCGCTCGACGGGGATCGTGACGCCCTGAAGCGACAGGCAGCCCTCGTCGTCGCTCACCAGCTCTTCCGAGGCCCCCGTGAGCCGGGCGTTCACGAGAGCGACGGGCTCCGCTTCCGGATCGGGCTGGAAGACGAAGACTCGACGGAGAACGCCGACTTGCGTGGCCGCGAGGCCCAGACCCTTCGCGTCGCGCAGCAATTCCTCGAGCCGCTCGACCAGGCGGGCGAGATCGCCCTCGAACTCCCCCACGTCGCGCGCCTTCATGCGCAGGACTGGGTCCGGGTACTGGCGGATCTGGGCAAGCGCCAGCCGCCGCCGCGCCTCGGCCTCGGCGTCGAGCTTCTCGTTCTTGACTTGGCCTTCCTCTGCCACGCGTTCAGTTTAGGCCGTGGCACCAGGGCCGGCGCCGGCGCGCGTAGGCTCGCTAGAGGCTCTGCGGGTCGACGTCGACGACCGCGGTCAGGCCCGCCCGGCGCATCGC
>JBARRQ010000087.1:0-1668 GCA_049644305.1 Gaiellaceae bacterium | reverse complement strand
CCCACGGAAGTCGTAGCTTCCGTTTTCCACAGAAAGCCCACATCACCCTGTTGAGGGATTTCCACAGGGATGTGGATAGAGGCGTCGAAGACGCCGTGTTCGGCTTTGGCGTCTAGCCGATCAGACCGCGCCTGAAGCCCACCGCGACGGCATGAGCGCGGGAGCGGGCCTGGAGCTTCGCGAGCAGGTGGCGCACGTGCGACTTGACGGTTTCCTCTGAGAGGAAGAGACGCACGCCGATCTCGCGGTTCACGAGCCCATCGGAGATCAGCTGGAGCACTTCGATCTCACGCGCCGTCGGCTCCTGCTCCAGCTCCTGGAGCGGGCCGGCAAACGGGATGACCTCGGCGCCCTTGCCGCCGCGACGCTTCGCCACCGCGTCGAAGCGGCGACTGTGGTCCACGTAGCGGGAGAGGATCTCCTTGCGCTCAGCAGCGTCCACGGTAACCGCGATATCGGCCTGGCTACGGCCCCGCTTTAGCGCCCCGGCCTACCCCGTTTCAGGGATGCGGCCGAGCCGTGTCGCCGACGCTGCGAACGCCGGCGGATCACAAACCGCAAGATTTCCAGAGCATTCGGGTAACATCAGCCGCCATGCCGGGAGGCATGGGGCGGCTCTTTCATCGACACGGGAGGAGTTCATGAACCGAAACGCCAGGTGGCGGCTCGGGGCGCTGCTCGCTTTCGTCCTCGTCGCCGTGGCGACGCTCGGCGCCGGAGCCGGGCAGTCTGCCAGGCAACAACCCACCAAGCAGAACGCAAGCAACACGCTCGTCGACGGCACGACTGACACGGTCGTGAACATCGATCCGGCGGCGAGTTACGACCTCGGGTCGCAGGCGGTCCAGTACGTCATCTTCCAACATTTGCTGGAGGCGGGACCGGGCGGCTTGACGCCGCACCCCGTCCTCGCGACGAAGTGCGGCTTCAAGGGCAACCTGAAGACCTACGCGTGCACGTTGCGCCACGGCGTCAAGTTCCAGAACGGTAAGACGATGGACTCGGGAGACGTGAAGTGGTCGTTCGACCGAGTGGTCAGGATCAAGGACCCGTCCGGGATCTACACACTGCTCGCCGACCTGCAGAGCACTTCGACGGCAGGCAAGTACGGCGTCGTCTTCCACCTGAAGGCGCCACAGGCAACGTTCCCACAGCACCTGACGACCGGCGCGGGGCTGATCGTGCCGAAGGGCCTCTACCCGGCGAACAAGGCGCGGCCCAACACGAGCTCGCAGGTCGGCACCGGCCCGTACCAGCTCATCAAGTATCAGCCCGGCCAGACCGCGGTGTTCAAGCGGTTCAAAGGCTTCTGGGGCAAGCCGGCAAAGACCGAGAACCTCATCATCCGCTACTACTCGAAGTCCTCGACGATGAAGCTCGCCCTTCAGCGCGGCGACATCGACATGGCGTTCCGCGAGTTCACGCCGACCGAGTACATCTCGCTTCGCAGCACGAAGGGCATCAAGGTCCACACCGGCAACGGCGCCTCGATTCGTTATCTCGTGCTCAACACGAAGATGGAGCCGACGAACCACCTCGGGGTGCGAAAGGCCATTGCCTACCTGATGCCCCGGCAGACCATCGCCAGCCGCGTGTACCACGGTCTCGTGAAGCCGCTCTACACGATGGTGGCGTCCGGCCTGCCGGGCCACGTCGACGCGTTCAAGA
>JBARRQ010000086.1:0-10259 GCA_049644305.1 Gaiellaceae bacterium | reverse complement strand
AGCTCCTCGGCCCATACATCCCGCTGGCTGCGAAGCTCGGCCGCCTGGCGATGGAGCTCGCCGAGGGACGCGCCGAGCGGATCACGCTCTCCTACTACGGGGCGCTCGCCGGCTACGACACGCGCCTGCTGACCGCCGCTGCCTTGAATGGAGCCTTCCAGGGGCGCAGCGAGCAGCCTGTCAACTACGTCAACGCTCCGATGATCGCGGCGGAGTGGGGGATCGAGGTGCTCGAGGAGAACCGCCGAGCGAGCCGAGACTTCACGAACCTTGTACGCGTGGAGGTGCGCTCGAACGACTCGGAGTTTCGCGTCGCCGGAACAACGATCGGCAACGACCACCGTCACTGGCTGGTGAGTGCGCTGGGCTTCGAGCTCGAGATGGAGCTGGCCCCACTAATGGTCTTCTTCCGCTACGACGACGTGCCGGGCGTGATCGGACGCGTGGGCACGCTCTTCGGCGAGGCCGGCGTCAACATCGCGAACATGGCGGTCTCGCGCACGCGCCGCGGCGACAAGGCGCTGATGGCGCTCTCGCTCGACACGGAGCCTCCGCCGGAGCTCGTCGAGTCCGTGCGTGAGCAGGGCTTCGACGACGCCCGTCTCATCTCGCTGACCTACTAGGTCGCGTCAGAGCGGGGGTTCAACTGCCTCACGATCCGCCTGATCGCGCCGTCCACCTTGTCGATCACCGAGTATCGGCGGCGACGCTCGAGGATGCGCTCGAGCGGTCCCTTCACATGGCCCGGGCTGACCACGAAGTGCGTGGCGTGCTGGCGGACACGTTCGTACTCCTCGAGAGGGACCTCGATCCGGTCGGTGCAGGCGGGATCGCCGCACTCGCATATGAACTCAGCCGCTTCGGAATCGAATCGTTCAGAGGCTTCCTTGATCCCTTCGTTGACGTTCCGGAAGAGGGCTTCTGTTTTGGCTATGCGCTCGGGCGTCGCGTTCATTCCAGTCACAACGGACAAGCCGCCTCTTCGGTTGCGCAAGCTACCCTTTGGGCGTGGCAACGAAAGCGTGGCCGGAGCCGGTCGAGCGGGTCACGGCCTACCTGCGCGAAGCCGGCGCAGAGGTACGCGTGGAGGAGTTCGCGGACGGCACGCCGACTGCCCACGCGGCCGCGCGGGCGATCGGCTGCGACCTCGGTCAGATCGCCAAGTCACTCGTGTTCGACTGTGACGGCAGGCCGGTGGTCGTGCTTGTTCCCGGCGACCGGCGCGCCGACTCGGCGAAAGTCGCCGATGCTGCCGGGTGCTCCGTCGCGCGCATCGCTGGAACGGAGGAGGTCGCCGAAGCGACCGGTTTCGAGCCCGGCGCCGTTGCTCCGTTTCCGCTTCCCCTCGTGGAACGCGTCTTCATCGACCGCACGCTGCTCGGTCACCCGGTCGTCTGGATCGGTGCCGGCTCCGACAGGCACATGGCTGCCCTCTCGCCGGCCGAGCTCGTGCGACTTTCGCGTGCCCGCCCGATGGACGTTGTCGAGTCGCATACTTAACATCCAGTTGAAAGGAGACTTGCCGCATGCATGAGACCGAGAAGATCTGGATGAACGGCGAGCTCGTCGACTGGAACGACGCTCGCATACATGTCGGCACGCACGGTCTCCACTACGGCTCGGGCGTATTCGAGGGGATTCGGGCCTACGAGACCTCGAAGGGCACCGCGGTCTTCCGGCTCACCGATCACCTGAAGAGGCTCGCAAACTCGGCGCGCCTGCTGCACATGGAGCTTCCCTATTCCTTCGAGGAGCTGCGCGCCGCCTGCCACGAGCTGATCGCTGTCAACGGCCTGCCGGAGTGCTATCTGCGGCCGATCGCGTTCTTCGGCTACGGCGAGCTCGGCGTCTCTGCAATTGGCAACCCGGTCGATGTCGTGATCATGAGCTGGCCATGGGGTACCTACCTCGGCGAGGACGGGCTGAAGAACGGGATCCGCGCCAAGATCTCGAGCTGGCAGCGGATCGGCCCGAACGTGATCCCGCACGTCGCGAAGGCGACTGGTATCTACCTCAACTCGATGCTGGCGGTGACGGAGGCGAACCGAGCCGGCTACGACGAGGCGATTCTCCTGACCGCAGAAGGATTCGTGGCGGACGGCTCAGGCGAAAACGTCTTCATCGTCAAGGGCGGCGAGCTCTACACGCCGGACCTCTCGACCTCGATCCTGCCCGGGATCACCCGCGACACCGTCATCCAGATCGCCCAGGACCTCGGCTACACGGTGCACGAGAAGTCACTGATTCGTTCAGACCTCTATCTGGCCGACGAGGCGTTCATGACCGGCACCGCGGCCGAAGTCACCCCGCTGCGAGCAGTCGACGACGTCGAGATCGGCGTCGGGCCGCTGACGCTCGAGCTCCAGGAGGCGTATCTGGAGACCGCGCGAGGCCGCAGCGAGCGCTGGGCCCAGTGGCTCGAGTACGCCACGCCCGCGCCGGCCGGGGCTTGAGCACCGACACTCGCGACATCCCGCTCGCGCGTCCGTACCTCGACGAGCGGGAAGAAGAGCTCGTCATAGAAGTGCTTCGCTCCGGGCGGCTCTCGCTGGGGCCGACGATCGAGCGCTTCGAGGAGCTGATCGCGGAAAGGGTGGGCGCCCCCTACGCGGCGGCGGTGTCGAGCGCGACCGCGGGCCTGCACATGCTCTGCAAGATCGCGAAGCTCGGGCAGGGTGACGAGGCGATCACCTCGCCGCTCTCATTCGCGTCCTCTGCGAACTGCTTCATCTTCGAGGGTGCGGCGCCGGTGTTCGCAGACGTCGATCCGCGCACGCTGAACATTGACCCGGCCGCGCTCGAGGCGGCGATCACCGAGCGGACGAGAGCGGTGGTCGCGGTCGACATGTTCGGCTATCCGTGCGAGCTCGACGAGATCCGGGCGATTTGCGAGCGCCATGGCCTGGTGTTGATCGAGGACTCGGCAGAGGCGCTCGGCGCCGAGTACAAGGGCCGACCCGTTGGCGGACAGGGCGTCTCAGCCGTCTTCGGGTTCTATCCGAACAAGCAGGTTGCAACCGGCGAGGGCGGCGTCGTCCTCACGGGCTCCGAGGAGGAGTGGCAGCTTGTCCGAAGCCTCCGAAACCAGGGCCGCGACTACGACGGTGGTGCCTGGTTCCACCACGCGCGGCTGGGTTACAACTACCGGTGGACCGACGTGCAGGCCGCCATCGGGATCGGTCAACTGGAGAAGCTCGACAGGCTGCTCGCGCTGCGCTCGGAGGTCGCTGAGCGCTACAACCGCCTTCTCGCCGACATCGAAGTCGAGCAGCTCTGCGCCGACGACGCCGACCACACGCGGTCGTGGTTCGTCTACGTCGTCGCGCTGCCGGCAGGCTCGGATCGTGATCGCGTGATGGAGGAGCTGCGCGCGCAGGGGATCCAGACCGCCGACTACGTCCCGTGCGTCCACCTCCAGCCGTACATGCGCGAGACGTACGGCTTCGGCCCGGGCGTTTGTCCGGTGGCTGAGCAGATCGCGAGCCGCACGCTGGCCCTGCCGTTCTTCCCACAGCTGGAGGCGGAAGATCAGGAGCGGGTGGTCGAGGCGCTACGGGCCGCGCTCTAACCGCTGTGGACGAATCGACTCTGAATCGCAGCGAAGTCGTCACGCCTACGCGCGACGAAGTCGACTAACGTCGACCGCGAGGGAGGCGGGTCAAGAGAGCCCCACCCTTGGGTGGGGGAAGGGGTTCCCGCGCGCGCGTGAGCATCTTCCGCTCCGAGTCTCGCTGCGGCGGGATAATCCATTCGTGGCAAACGGAAACCGGATGGTCTTCCTCGGGTTCGGCAAGTACGCGCGCGCGGACAAGATCTACGCGATCGAGCCGATCCGGGACGAGCGGCGCGGGCATGGCCGGCGGACGCTCGTCTGGGTCGAAGGTGTCGTGGAGCCGATCGTCGCATCTCGCACCGAGCGCACGATCCTTGCCGACATGGGTCAGGACGCGGCTCTGCGAAAGCCTCTGCTGGACGATGCGCTCGACCTGGCCGAGCGGCTCGCTGAGCAGTCGCAGAGCGGGAAGGTCGACCTCGCCGATCTCGGCCGCCGAGCCCGCCGTCTCCTCGAGGCGACCGCCCGTTCCGAAGACGGCGAAAAGCTCTTCTAGATAGTTGGAGCCCGCGGAGATCAGGCCGCCGGGCTTGCTGCGCCGCCTGGCGATTGACATCGGACCGCTGCGGCGCTATCCCGCCTTCCGCCGGCTGTTCGTCGGTCAGACGATCTCTGCCTTCGGCAGCGAGGTCGCTGCCGTGGCGGCGCCCTTCCAGCTCTATCGGCTGACCCACTCGACGCTTCAGGTCGGCCTGCTCTCGCTCTGCGAGCTGTTCCCGCTGCTCACCCTCACGATCGTCGGCGGGGCGATCGCCGACGCCGTCGACCGGCGGCGCATGCTGCTCGTCACCGAAGTCCTGCTTGCGCTCGTGGCCGGCGGCTTCGCGCTCAACGCGTCGCTTGCCCACCCGCGGGTGTGGGCGATCTACGTGCTCGTGACGCTGGCGATGTCGATCTTCTCGCTCGGCGTTCCGGGCATGAACTCGGTCATCCCGCGCCTCGTGGAACGGCACGAGCTCACGGCGGCGAACGCCATCGAAAACGTCTACGGCAGCACGACCAACGTCGCCGGTCCTGCCGTCGGCGGTGTGCTCATCGCCGTCCTCGGCCTGACCGGCGCGTACCTCCTCGACGCCGGCACGTTCGCTGCCTCGCTCTGGTCGGTGTGGCGACTGCCGGCACTGGCTCCGGCGCACGACGCCGAGCGGCCCAGCCTGCGCACTGTCGCCGAGGGCTTCCGCTTCGCGCGTCAGAAGAAGGTCTTGCTCGGAATGTTCCTCGTCGACTCGAACGCGATGGTCTTCGGCATGCCGCGCGCGCTCTTTCCGGCGCTCGCATTGAAGCGCTTCCACGGTGGCGCAGGGATCCTGGGGCTCATGTACGCGGCGCCGTACGCCGGTGCCCTCGTCGCCTCGCTCCTCTCGGGCTGGATCGGGCACGTGCGGCGCCAGGGGTTGATCGTCGCGGTCGCCGCCGCACTCTGGGGCGCGGCGATCGCGGCGTTCGGTTTTGCCGGAAGCCTCTGGCTTGCGCTGCTCCTCCTCGCCGCGGCCGGCGCAGCGGACAATGTCAGCGCGGTGCTGCGAGGCACGATCCTCTGGACGGTCACGCCCGACTCGCTCCGGGGTCGGCTTTCGGGGATCGAGTTCGCGCAGGTCGCCTCGACGCCGGCGCTCGGGAACGTCGAAGCGGGCCTGGTCGCCTCGCTCACTAGCTTGCGATTCTCGATCGTCTCCGGCGGCCTCGCGTGCATCGCCGGTACGGTCTTGATCGCCCTTGCAGTCCCAGCCCTCATCCGCTACGACGCGCAGGCTCGGGACTGACTTTTTCGCCGGGAGCGTGCACCTCGTCGCTCAGGAGCTGATCGGAGGGACGCTGCTGGTGGCCGGGATCGGCGGCCGGATCGTCGAGGCCGAGGCGTACGACCACGAGGACCCGGCTAGCCATGGCTACGGCGGCGTGACGCAGCGGAACGCCTCGATGTTCGGCCCGCCCGGTCACGCCTACGTCTACCGCTCGTACGGCATCCACTGGTGCCTCAACCTCGTTTGCGGAAGTGAGGGCGTCGCGAGCGCCGTGCTCGTCCGCGCGCTCGAGCCGACCCACGGCCTGGAGGAGATGTGCGCCCGCCGGGGCCTCGACGACCCTCGGCGCCTCTGTGCCGGCCCGGGTCGGCTCTGCCAGGCGCTCGGGATCACACGCGAGCACGATGGACTTGCGCTCGATCGCCCGCCCTTTGAGCTGCGTGAGCTCGACCGGCCGGTCCAGGTCGTCGCAGGGCCCCGCATTGGAATCAGCCGCGCCGTCGAGTTGCCCTGGCGCTACGCCGAAGCGGGGTCGCGGTTCCTCAGCCGGGCACTACGGCCAGCTTGACGACGAGACCGGGCGCTGCGGCCGTGCTCCATCGTGGGCTCTGCCAGATCACCTTCGAAGACGGCGGCGGGTGCCCCTCCACCTTCCACTTCAAGTGGAACCGCTCCAGCCTGGCCGTCGCGCCTGCGAGCCGCAGCCCGACCACTCGCGGCACGATCCCATGGAGCGCCTTCGGCAGCACGAGGGTGACCTTCTGGTACGAGGAGAGAGTTCCCTTCGCCGGGTACTGCCTGAGGATGATTCCCAGGCGCTGGTGCGGCTGCGCGGGTTGGTAGACGTACTGCGGCGTGAGCGGCATTGACGCGAGCCGGGCGTTCGCCTCCGCCACGGTGTCGCCGATGACGCGCGGCACGTCGACCTCGTTGACCTTGCAGCTCGCCGTTCTTGGCGGCCCCCGCCCCACGAAGAAGAGCAGCTGTCGTGGGTTGTGGCAGTTGCCGTTGTCGAGCTCGAGGCGGCCGTTCCGGATGACAACGAGCTTCGGCACGGAGTAGGGGACGGAGACGCCGGGGAAGCTCTCCGGCGCGTCGTGGAGGTACGGGAGCGCCCGTTCCATGAAGCTCTTCCAGATCAGCGCCGGGAAGGTGCCGCCGGCAACCGCTTTGCCGTGGTACTCGGTCAGCATCGGGCGGAGGGTGTTCGGGTAACCGACCCACACGGCGGCGACTAGCTGCGGCGTGTAGCCGACGAACCAGGCGTCGCCGTAGTTCTCTGTCGTCCCCGTTTTGCCCGCGACCGCCCGGCCGTCAGCGAGCTGGGCTTGCCGCCCGGTGCCGCCGGTGACGACGCTCTGAAGCAGCGACGTGACGAGGGCGGCTGTGTCCGCGGTCAGCACCGGCCGCGCGACCGCCCGGTTGTCGTCGACGATCTTGCCGTTCTCGTTCTGAACGACGGAGATAGCCCGCGGATGGTTACCGAACGCCGCGCCGTCCACGCGATTGCCGCCGTTCGCGAAGGCTGAGAACGACCGCGCCATCTCGAGGGGGTTCACGGCTTCCGCGCCCAGGCCGATCGCGAAGTAGTTCCTGAGCGGGCTCGCGATACCGAGGCTCTTCGCCGTCTGCACGATCGCGCCGGGCCCGACAAGCTGCGTCAACTGCGCGAAGACCGTGTTGTCCGAGAACTCGGTCGCAGTCGCAAGCGAGATCCGGCCAAGATCGGAGTTCTCGTAGTTGTGCACGTACCAGATCCGATCGCCGAGCGGGATCTGCACCGGTCCCGACTGGAACTCCGTCGCGGGCGAGATCCCCTGCTTGAGCGCGGTGGCCAGCACGAAGGGCTTGAAGGACGAGCCCGGCTGCCGCTCGCCCTGGACGGCGAGGTTGAACTGGCTCTTGCGGTAGTTGTTGCCGCCGATCATGGCGAGCACCTTGCCGCTGCGCGGGTCAGCGGCGACCAAAGCCGCCGACGGCCCGTTCGGATCCGTCAGCCATTTGGTGATCGCCTGGCGCGCGATTCGCTGAACGTTCAGGTCGATCGTCGTGTGCACTCGCAGGCCGCCGCCGAAGACACGGCCAGAGCCGTAGCGGTCGACGAGCTGCTGCTTGACGTAGTTGGTGAAGTACGGCGCCGGCCCCTGCTTCCCCGAGAGCCGGACGTCAGCCGGCTTTGGCAGCGGCCGTCGGTTCGCCCGCAGGAAGTCCGGGAAGGTGATGTCGCCCTGGTCGAGCAGGTCGTGGAGCACGACCTCGCGGCGAGCGCGCGCCGCCTTAGGGTCGGTCACCGGGTCGTAGCGGGTCGGGTCGGACGGGATTCCTGCGAGCAGGGCGGCCTCTGCCCAGGTCATGACGTCCGCCTTGTGGTTGAAGTAGGTCAGAGCTGCCTGCTCGATCCCGTAGGCGCCGTTGCCGAAGTAGATCGTGTTCAGGTACGCGGTCAGGATCTTGTCCTTCGACCAGCGCTGCTCGAGCTGCCAGGCGAGCGCCGCCTCCTTCAGCTTGCGGCCGATCGAGCGCTGCTGGCGGAGGTACGTGTTCTTGACGAACTGCTGCGTGATGGTCGAGCCGCCCTCGACGACCTTCTTGTTCCGTATGTCCTGCCAGACAGCGCGGAGGATCGCGTGGATGTCGACGCCGCGGTGCTCGTAGAAACGCTTGTCCTCGACTGCGACGATCGCCTGCTTCATCCGCGGTGAGATCTGATCGGACCGGACGATGATGCGGCTCTGCGAGCCCCGCAAGACGGCGAGCACGCGCGCGCTCGGGTTCGCCGCGTAGACGTAGCCGTCCACCTCCTGCTTCTGGAGACGGCCGGGATCGAGCGAGGGAATCTGACTTGCGATGGCCGTGACCAGACCGAAGGCGAAGGAGACGAGGCCGAGCAGGAAGAGAATCAGCAGAAGGCCCAGCAGACGCAGCTTCCGGATCCTGCGCCGCGGCTTGGCAGGGGCCTGCTTGGGGGCGGAACGCGGCACGAGAAGCGGAAGATTGTAACGGTAGACTCGCCCGAGGCATGGGCCTCGCCGAGCTCACTCGTAACGCCGTCCACGTGTTGCCGGAGGGCGGGCTCGAGCGGAAGCTGAAGCTCGGCCGGCCGTTGCGCGTGAAACTCGGAATCGACGTAACCGCGCCGGACGTAACCCTCGGCAACGGCATCCCGCTCCAGCGCATGCGCGCGTTCGAGGACGAGGGCCACATCGGTGTCCTGATCGTCGGCGACTACACGACGCGCATCGGAGACCCTTCCGGCCGAAAGACCGAGCGGCCGATGATCGATTCGGCTGAGATCGACCGGAACGCCCAGCGGTACTTCGAGCACGCCTCGACGATCATCGATCCGAACAAGACCGAGCTGCGCTTCAACAGCGAGTGGCTCGCGAAGCTCGACTTCGCGGAAGTGCTGCGCCTGACCCGGACGACGACGCTCGCGCGCATGCTCGAGCGGGACGACTTCGCAAACCGGTTCGCGGCGAACGAGCCGATCTCCGTGTCCGAGCTTCTCTACCCGCTGATGCAGGCGTACGACTCGGTCGCCGTCCAGGCCGACGTCGAGCTCGGCGGCACGGACCAGCTCTACAACCTGCTCATGGGGCGCGACGTAATGGAGGCCTATGGGCTCGAGCCGCAGGTCGCGCTCACCGTCGAGTACCTGGACAGCTGGGACGGCACGGGCATGAGCGCTTCGCGCGGCAACTACATCGGCCTCAAGGAATCCCCCGAGGAGCAGTTCGGGAAGACGATGCGCATCCCGGACTCGCTTCTGCCGCAGTGGTACCGGCTGGTGATGGAGCGCGACGACGTGCCGGCCGACCCCTTCGAGGCGAAGCTGGAGCTCGCTCGCTTCATCGTGCGGAGGGCCTGGGGCGAGGAGGCGGTTGCTGCCGCCGAGGAGCACTTCACCCGCGTCGTACGCGAGGGTCACGCGCCCGAGGAGGTGCCGGAGATCGAGTACGCGGAGCCCGTTGTGCATCTGCCGGCGTTGCTCGCCGATACCTTCGGACATTCGACCAGTCACTGGCGTCGGGTGATCGACCAAGGCGGGGTCAAGGCGGACGGCCGCGCGATCACGTCCTACGACGTCGAGACGAAATCGATCGCGGGGGTCGTGATCCAGGCGGGGAAGCGCCAGTTTCTGCGCGTCCGCGCCGCTTGACACAGCTCCGGGCGTTCGTTGCTATCATTCCCGAGCCGCTCGACAGTGCGGCGTGTAGGGATGTCCCCGTAACTCGACCAGGAGCGCCTTCGGACGCATACGGATACGACAGAGATCCGAGCACACGGAGGCCTCCGGCGCGAGTCGGAGGCTTTTTTACGCGCCGGCCGCGGCGCAGGTCTTTGAAAACTCAGCAGTGCGATCACGCCGAGACCTCGTGCCTTCGGGCATGAGGCCTTAAGAACCCGTCACACCCTTCGGGGTGAGACAACTTTGAGCACAAGCTCGAAGTGATCGATTTGCCCGGCCACCTTAGGGTGCCTGGCAACAATCTTCACGGAGAGTTTGATCCTGGCTCAGGACGAACGCTGGCGGCGCGCTTAACACATGCAAGTCGAGCGAGAACCCAGGCTTCGGCCTGGGGGACAGCGGCGAACGGGTGAGTAACACGTGGGTAATCTGCCCTCGGCACCGGGATAGCCCGGGGAAACCCGGATTAATACCGGATGGCCCATCCGCTCTTCGGAGCGGCTGGAAAAGGTAGCTTTGGCCTCCGGCCGAGGAGGAGCCCGCGGCGGATTAGCTTGTTGGTGAGGTAACGGCTCACCAAGGCTACGATCCGTAGCTGGTCTGAGAGGACGATCAGCCACACTGGGACTGAGACACGGCCCAGACTCCTACGGGAGGCAGCAGTGGGGAATCTTGCGCAATGGGCGAAAGCCTGACGCAGCGACGCCGCGTG
>JBARRQ010000085.1:0-3585 GCA_049644305.1 Gaiellaceae bacterium | reverse complement strand
GTCAACCTCCACGTCTACGACGGCGGCACGGGCGGCTGCGAGGTGCGGGGGACCGCCGAGTTCACGGGATGACCTCGATCGCGCGCCTCATCGAGCGGCACGGGATTGCGCTGCTCGCGCTCTTCGTCGCGCTCGGTGGAACGACCTACGCGGCGACGGGCTACCCGGCCGGGATCATCGGCGCGAAGCAGCTGAAGAAGAGCGCCGTGACGAACCCGAAGATCAAGGACGGGGCGGTGACCGGCGCCAAGATCGCGATCAACACGATCACGGGCGCGAACGTGCTCGAGTCGAGCCTCGGGCAGGTTCCCTCGGCGACGCACGCCGACAGCGCGACCAACGCCACCAAGGCCACCACCGCCACCAACGCCGCCAACGCGACCAACGCGACCAACGCCACGCGCGCCACGAACGCCGACCAGCTCGGAGGGACTCCAGCCTCCGACTACCTGCGGCGGGTCCAAGGCACCTGTCCGTCAAACACCCCGATCTGGACCTTCCATGAGGACGGCGCGGTCTTCTGCCTGCAACTGCCTACCGTCAATCCGATCAGCATGACGCCCTCGGCCGGGCAGAACCTGTACACCACAGTCGGAAGGGTCTTGGTCCAGGTCATCTGTCACGGCATCACCGGAGTGGTGATGAACTTCGACAACCAGGGGCCCGGCGCCGCGACGCTCAACTGGATCTACAGCGACGGCACTACGGTCAGCGCGAGCGGCACGTCGCTGGCGGAGAACACGCAGCAGACAATCTCGTTCTCCGGCAAGCGGATCGAGGGCCAGTTCATCTTTGCGAACGGATTCAGCGTGTCCACTGTCAAGCTGCACGCTTTCGACGGCGGAACATTCTGCGAGGTCCGGGGTACCGGCCTATTCGCCGTATGAGCTCGCTTGACGGATACAGGCGCCACTGGATCGCGCTGCTCGCGCTCTTCGTGGCGCTCGGTGGAACGACCTACGCGGCGACGGGCTACCCCGCCGGGATCATCGGCGCGAAGCAGCTGAAGAAGAGCGCCGTGACGCACCCGAAGATCAAGGACGGGGCGGTGACCGGCGTCAAGATCGCGATCAACACGATCACCGGCGCGAACGTTCTCGAGTCGAGCCTCGGCCAGGTCCCCTCGGCGGTACACGCCGACAGCGCCACCAACGCCTCCAAGGCGACCACCGCCACCAACGCCGCCAACGCAGTCAATGCAACGAATGCGACACACACCGGCAACACCGACCAGCTGGGCGGGAGCCTGCCCGCGGGCTACGAGCGGAGGGTGACCAGCTCCTGCGTCCGCGGGGCAATTTCCTCCACGTACCCCGGGGGCGTCAACTGCGATTCAGGCGTTACATCGATCCAGCAGGATCCGGCAGCCGGAGGCGGATTCACGCGGGGCGGCAATGAGCTGAACCTCATCGTCTACTGCCACGCGAGCGGGAAGGTCGAGGCGGACTTCCGGAACGTCACGCCGGGCGCAGCGACCCTCAACTGGTTCTACATCGACGGCAGCGCGGTCAGCGCGAGCGGCAATGTGGTGGGGTCGGGGCAGGACCAGACCTTCCCGTTCTCGGGCAAGCGGCTCGAAGGCCAGTTCATCCTCGCGACCGGCAGTGGTGTGACGACCGTCAAGCTGCACGCCTACGACGGCGGGACGTTCTGCGAGATCCGGGGCACCGTCGATTCCGCGGCGACCTCCTAGGAATCGGGGAAGCGCTCGCTCGGTGAAAAGTACGATCCCGCGGTGCACGGACGGCCGGCACGGATCGAGAGGCTTCCACAGCAGTACTTCGCGGGGCTCCTCGCTCGGATTGCCGAACATGGGGCTGTCGAAGGCGAGCCGATCGTCGACCTCGGGCGCGGTAATCCCGAGATGGGGCCACCGCAGCATGTGATCGAAGCGCTCACCGAGGCGGCCGCGCGAGACACGGCTCACGGCTACCCGCCGTTTCGCGGCCTGCCTGAGCTTCGAGAGGCAATCGCCGAGCGGTACCGCAGGCACTACGGCGTCTCGCTCGACCCGGACACGCAAGTCGCGATCGTCCCCGGCACGAAGACGGCGATCGTGGAGCTCTCGCTCGTCCTCGCCGAGGAGGGACAGATCGTCGTGCTGCCCGATCCGTACTACCCCGACTACCCGTCCGGGCCGGCCCTTGCGGATGCGCGCACAGGCTTCGTCCCGCTCAATCGCGACCGCGGCTGGACGCCTGAATTCGCACTGGCGCCTGCCGACGACGTCGCCGCGGTCTACCTCAACTACCCGTCCAACCCCTGCGCCGTCGCCGCCCCCGACGGAGCGTTCGAGGGGGCGGTGGAGTACGCGCGCGCGACCGGCGGGGCCGTCGTGCACGACTTCGCCTACGGCGACCTCGTCTTCGACGGGCACGAGCCGCGGAGCTTTCTGGCGACGCCCGGGGCTGTCGAGGTCGGCGTCGAGATGTTCTCGATGTCCAAGACCTACGGCATGGCCGGCTGGCGCGTCGGCTTCGTCGTCGGGAACGCGGAGATCGTCGAGCGGATCAACCTGCTCAACGACCACTGCCGCGTCGGGATCTTCCGGCCGGTCCAGGAGGCCTGCATTGCGGCGCTCAACGGGCCGCAGGAGTCTGTCGCCGAACGGCGCGACACCTACCAGCGCCGGCGCGACCGCGTGCACGAGGTGATCGGACCGACCGTCTGCGAGGGCACTTTCTACGTGTGGCTCGAGCTCCCGGAAGCCGTCACCGCGGAAAGCCTCATCACCGAGCAGCGAGTCGCGGTAGCGCCGGGCGAAGGCTTCGGCTCGCAAGGCCGGGGTTGGGCCCGTCTCTCACTGGCCATCAGCGACGAGACCCTCGAGCTCGGGCTCGACCGGCTTCGGCGGGCACTCGAGGGTCGGGCGCAGTAACGTCACCGCGGCAGGATCTGACGGCCGAGAGGAGGAGCAGCATGCATGCTCGGGTGACGACCATCAGCGGCGGATCCCCGGATCGACTCCAGGAGGGAATCGCCGACTTCCAGAGCCAGGTGGTACCTGCGGTGAAGGAAATGGGCGGCGGAGGAGCGATCCTGCTCGTCGACCGCGGGTCCGGGGAAGCCCTGGGAATCACGCTCTGGCCGGACGAAGCGGCGCTCCGCGCGAGTGAGGAGCGGGCGAACGAGCTTCGCCGCGGCGTCACGGAGCAGATGAACGCGAACGAGCCCCAGGTCGCGCGGTACGAGGCCGCTGTTTTCGAGACGTTCTAGGTGGCGCGAGTTTTGTGACGGCCGCCCGCTCGGAAGCGGGCGGCCGCGCAATACCGATCAGACGCGAGCGGGCTCGAGCTCGACCACCGTTGCCTCATAGAGGTCGGCCGACTCGACGGTGATACCGACTTCGGCCGTCATCTTCTTGCGGCGCTCGACGAGCTCCTCCTCCGCTGCCTCGGCCGTCTCCTTGCTCTCCCAGAGAATGATGGCTTTGGCACGCCGGTTGTCAGAGTCGTATAGACCGAGGTAGCCGGCAAAGCCGTCGTACGTTCGCAGCATCGGAATCACTGTGCCGCGGATCATCTCGATCGCGCGTTCACGCTTCTCGGGATCAGCACCCGAGAACGTAATCAGTCGTGCGTACAT
>JBARRQ010000084.1:0-18109 GCA_049644305.1 Gaiellaceae bacterium | reverse complement strand
GGCGAGTGCGACCCACGCGGAGCCGGGCAGGCCGCGGTGCTCGACGCGGCCCGTAATGTCGCGTGCGCCGGCGGCGAGCCGCTCGCGCTCACCGACTGCCTGAACTTCGGCAATCCCGAGAAGCCGGAGATCGGCTGGGAGCTGGCCGAGGCGATCGAGGGCATCGCCGAAACTGCGAAGGCGCTCGGTATTCCGGTCGTCTCCGGCAACGTGTCTCTCTACAACGAGACCGAGGGGCGGGCGATTCCGCCGACGCCGGTCGTGGGCTGCGTCGGCCTCGTGCCGGACGTGCGCGCGGTCCCCAGAGGCTGGGGCGCGGGCGACTTCGTCCTCGTCGCCGAGAGCGACGGAACGCCGGCCGGCAACGTGGCGTTGATCGGGTGGCTCTGGCGCTCCGCCCCGTTGATCTCGCTCGCCCACGACGTCGCCGACGGCGGCTTGGGGATCGCGCTCGCGGAGGCGTCCGAGTGGAGCGGGCGCGAGTTCACCGCCGCCGCCGAGGCGTCCTACGGCTCGGTCGTGCTCGCGTGCAGGCCGGGTACGAGGCTCGACTGGCCCGACCTGAGAACACTCGGGGTGATCGGCTGATGTGCGGCGTCTTCGGAATCCGCGCCCCCGAGCGCGACGTTGCACGCGTGACGTTCTTCGGGCTCTTCGCGCAACAGCACCGCGGGCAAGAGTCGGCCGGGATCGCCGTCTCCGACGGCGGCCGCCTCACCGTCCTCCGCGACATGGGCCTCGTCTCCCAGGTCTTCGACGAGCAGAAGCTTCGCGGGCTGCGCGGGGACACGGCGATCGGCCACACCCGCTATTCGACGACGGGATCGAGCCAGTGGGCCAACGCGCAGCCGTTGATCCAGCGCGGACGCGGGCGCACCGTCGCGCTCGGCCACAACGGCAACCTCGTCAACGCCGCCGACCTCCGGGCCGGCCTCGGCGAGAGCGGCGTCACGCTCGCGACGACCTCGGACACCGAGGTGATCGGGGCGTTGATCGCCAACGACCCGGAGCCGCTCGAGGACGCGATCGCGAACGCGATGGCCCGGCTGGACGGCGCCTTCTCGGTTGTGGCGCTCTCGGAGGGCAAGCTGATCGGCTTCCGCGACAAGCACGGCTTCCGGCCGCTCTGCCTCGGGCGCGGCGGGGACGGCGAGTGGATCCTCGCCTCCGAGACGTGCGCCCTCGACCTCGTCGGTGTGGAGCTCGAGCGGGAGATCGCGCCCGGTGAGCTCGTCGTGATCGGCGAGGACGGCGTGGCGGCGCGCCAGGCGGTCGAGCCGGCTCCGCGCGGGTCGCTCTGCCTCTTCGAGTTCTTCTACCTCGCACGTCCCGACTCGCGGCTCGCCGGAGTCGAGGTCCACGGCGCACGGGTGCGAATGGGCGAGCGGCTCGCGCAGGAGGCGCCGGTCGAGGCCGACCTCGTCCTCCCCATCCCCGACTCCGGGACGCCCGCGGCGATCGGCTTCTCCCGGGCGACCGGCATTCCCTTCTCGGAAGGCCTGATCAAGAACCGCTACGTGGGCCGCACGTTCATCCAGCCGGACCAGGGCCTGCGCGAGCAAGGCGTGAGGTTGAAGTTCAACCCCCTGGACGAGGTCGCCGGCAAGCGCGTGGTCGCAGTGGACGACTCGATCGTGCGCGGGAACACGACACGCAAGATCGTCAGCATGCTCTTCGAGGCGGGGGCAGCCGAGGTGCACGTCCGCATCTCGTCGCCGCCGGTGATCGGCCAGTGCTACTACGGCATCGACTTCGCCGAGGAGGATGAGCTGATCGCCAGCTCGCGGTCGGTCGAGGAGGTGCGCGAGCACATCGGCGCGACCTCGCTCGCCTACCTCTCGCTCGAGGGGCTCCAGGAATCGACGTTGCGGCCCGAATCCGAGCTCTGTCGCGCATGCCTCACGCGGGACTATCCGACAGAAGTCCCGCGTGAGGGCGCGAAGCTCAGGTTCGAGAGCGCAGTGGGCTAGTTACTGCTCGAGCACGCGGCTCGCCTTGGCGATGCCGCGGCTGATGAGGTAGAACGACGTCAGGATCGTCGTGAACCAGACCCAGTCGTGGGTGTTGACGCTTTTGGCGATGATCCAGCAGAGCGTGAAGATGATCTCCACGACGAGCCAGAGCGCAAACTCGGCGTTGCCCGGAATGGGCATGCGCGCCCCGGACGGAATGGTCGGCATCCCCATGGTCGGGCGGCCGCCGCCGGGCTCGGTAGGTGTCGTCGACATGCCAGCTTCTCCTTTCGTCAGGCCGCAAGGCCGGGGACGTGCACGATCTCCAGCTTGATCCCGTCGGGATCGAAGAAGAACACGGCGTAGTAGCCGGGCTGGTACAGGTACTCCTCCGGGCCGCTCTCGATCTCGGCACCTCGGGCGCGCAGCCATTCGGCACGCTCGTTGACGGCAGAGCGCGAGGCCGCTTCGAGAGCGAGGTGGTGCAGACCCACGCGGTAGCGGTCGTACCGGCTCTCGCCCTCGGTCTGTGCCTCCCGCAATCCGATCGAGCTGCCGGGGCCCCAGAGGTACCAGATCGTCTCGCCGCGCTCACCCTGGGTCTCGCTCACACCGTGCCAGCCGAGCGGGCCGAGCAGGTCGCGGTAGAAGGGCAGGCTGCGCTCGATCGACGAGACGACGAGATCGACGTGATGGACGCCTGTGGAGTGCATGTCGCAGCCGTCGCAAAGATTCCGCGTGACGCCGCTTCTTCCTGCACAATCGGGCCCGGTTTTGCAGCTGTTTCACTACCACCTGGTCACGAGCAACGTGCGCGAGGTCGAGGCGCGGTATCTGGCGCGGCTGGGCTTCCGGCTGGTAGCCCGCTATGGGCGGGTCGGCGAAGATCAGGTGCACTTCGAGGCCGGCGTCTCGTGGGAGGAGCTCGAGCGGCGGGGATTCCGGCATCGCCTCAGCGAGCTCGAGCGCGGGGCGGTGAACGTCGTCGTCCAGCCGGGCCAGTGGCCGCTGCCGCGCGTCGACCATCTCGGGGTCTCGCTCGACGACGACGAGTTCCACGATGTGCTGGAGCGCTCGACAGAGCTGCGCTTCCGCGTGCAGGAATATCCCGGCCGGCGGACCTTCATCGCCACCGATGCGGGCTACCGCGTCGAGGTCCATCCGCAGCGGGACTGGATCGACGAGCTCCTGGCGAACGCAGACCAGCTCCGCCTGACCGAGCTCCAGCTGCGGGCCGACGAGCCGGCGGCGAAGGCAGGAGCGCTCGTGCGCCTCCTCCAGATCGAGGGCACCGAGAGCGAGGTCGCGATCGGCGATGCGACCGTGCGCTTCCTCGAGGGCGGGCCGCGTGGCCGTCCCGAGCTCTACGCCGAGCTATTTGACTAAGTTGACGTCCCCTTCACTATGGGGAGCTGTTCGACGAGTCCGAGCCTTAGACTCGTGGCGTGAGCTCCGGGGGCAGGACGTACGAGGAGGCCGGGGTCTCCCTCGCGACGGGCGAGGCGGTCGTCGAGCGGCTGCGGGACGCGGTCGAGTCGACCCGAACAGCGGGTGTCGCCGGCTCCTACGGCGGCTTCGCCGGGCTCTTCGCGCTCGACGAACGGCGGCTTCTGGCCGCCTCCACCGACGGCGTCGGGTCGAAGCTCGTCCTCTCGAGGCGGGCGGGGCGGCTGCGCGACGCCGGGCGGGACCT
This sequence comes from Gaiellaceae bacterium, assembly GCA_049644305.1. Lineage (GTDB taxonomy): Bacteria > Actinomycetota > Thermoleophilia > Gaiellales > Gaiellaceae > AC-32. Next base: position 14,464 of record JBARRQ010000084.1, on the reverse strand, counting down.
CGCCGCGCATTGCATCGACGACGTGCTGACGACCGGAGCCGAGCCCCTCTTCTTCCTGGACTACGTGGCGGCGCACGAGATCGACATGGAGCAGGTGACCGAGCTGGTGGCGGGCGTCGCGGACGTCTGTCGCGAGGCCGGCTGCGCGCTGGTCGGCGGCGAGACGGCGGAGCTGCCGGGCGTCTATCGGGAGAGACAGCTCGACCTGGCCGGCACCTGCGTGGGCATCGTCGAGAAGGACCAGTTGATCGACGGCTCACGCTGCGAGCCCGGCGACCTCGTGCTCGGCCTCGCGTCTTCCGGCCTGCACACGAACGGCTTCTCCCTCGTGCGCCGCCTAGTCGACGAGGACGACTTCGACGCCGACCTCCTGCTCGCGCCGCACCGTCTCTACCTCGAGGACCTGCGAAAGCTGCGGGCACGAGCCGACGTCAAGGCGCTGGCACACGTGACCGGCGGCGGGATCCTCGCGAACCTGACGCGGGTGCTCCCGGAGGGTCTCGCGGTCGAGCTCGACTGGGACGCGTGGGAGCGGCCGCCCGTGTACGCCTGGCTGACCGAGCATGGAGTCGAGGAGGCCGAGCAGCGGCGCGTCTTCAATCTCGGCGTCGGCATGTGCGCGGTCGTGCCCGAGGCGGACGCTGCCGCCGGAGCCGTGATCGGGAGGCTCACGTAATCGGGGTTCTGGTCAGCGGCGAGGGGACGAACCTCCAGGCACTCATCGACGCCGGCTTGCCGATCGTCTGCGTGGCCAGCAACAGAGCGGGGGTACACGCGCTCGAACGGGCCGACGCCGCGGGAATCGCAACGCGCGTGTTCGACGTTGAGCACTACCCCGACCGGGACGCCCGCGACGCGGCCATGGCGGACTGGCTCACCGAGCACGGGGTCGACCTCGTCGTCTGCGCGGGCTTCATGCACCTTCTGCGCCCGTGCTTCCTGGAGCGCTTCCCGGGCCGGGTGATCAACACCCACTCCGCGCCCCTGCCGGAGTTCCCGGGGCCGCATCCCATCCACGACGTGCTCGCGGCCGGAGTTCCCGAGACTGCGGCGACCGTCCACTACGTCGACGGAGGCATCGACACAGGGCCGGTGATCGCAGCCGAGCCCGTGCCGGTGCTTGCCGGCGACGACGAGGCGAGCCTGCGTGCCCGCGTGCAGGCGGCCGAGCATCGGCTGCTCCCGCAGGTCGTCCGCAGACTGATCCCGTGATCCGGCGGGCGCTCATCTCCGTCTACGACAAGTCAGGGCTGGAGGAATTCGCCCGCGGGCTGACACAGCTCGACGTCGAGCTCGTTGCCAGCGGCGGGACGGCGGCATTCCTGAGCAAGCTCGGGATCACGGTGACGCCGGTCGAGGAGGTGACCGAGGTGCCTGAGCTTCTCGGCGGCAGGGTCAAGACGCTCCATCCGCGGATCCATGCCGCGATCCTCGCGCGCCGAGATCGCCCCGACGATCAGGCATCCCTCGACGAACACGAGATCGAGCCGTTCGGGCTCGTCTGCGTCAACCTCTATCCGTTCCAGGAGGTGGTCTTGCGGCGGGCGGTGGGCGAGCAGGACGCGGTCGAGATGATCGACATCGGCGGGCCGGCGATGCTTCGGGCGGCCGCGAAGAACTTCGCGCACGTCGCCCCGGTCTGCCGGCCCGAGCGCTACCCGGAGGTCCTGGCGGAACTGCGTGAGCGAAGCGACCTCCTGCTCGACACGCGGCGGCGGCTGGCGGCAGAGACGTTCGCCGTCACCGCGGCGTACGAGGCGGCGATCGCAGGCTGGTTCTCCTCGCCCGAGAGCTTCCCCGCGTACCTCCTGCCGGCGTTCACGAAGGAGCTCGAGCTCGCCTACGGCGAGAACCCGCACCAGCATGCGTCCTACTACTCCGAGATTGGCGCGCGGCGGCATCTGCTCTCGCGGGTCGAGCAGCTGCACGGCCGGGAGCTGTCGTTCAACAACCTCAACGACCTCTCGGCCGCACGGCTCGTCGCGCGGGAGTTCGAGCTTCCGGCCTGTGTGATCGTGAAGCACGCGAACCCCTGTGGCGTCGCGGTCTCCGGCTCGATCGAGCAGGCGTACGACCGGGCGCTCGCCGCCGATCCGGTCTCGGCCTACGGCGGCGTAGTCGTCCTGAACCGCCCCGTCAGCGAGGCACTCGGCGAGAAGCTCGCGGGACAGTTCGTCGAGGTGCTCTTCGCACCGGGCTACGACGACGCGGCGCTCGAGCGAATCAAGGAGAAGCCGGCGGTCCGGATCCTGGAAGACCGCGAGCGGCGCCTCTCCAATCCGGGCGAGCGCGACTACCGCCGCGTCCTCGGCGGCCTACTCGTGCAGGAGCGAGACTGGGACATCGACGACCGCGAGGGCATGGAGGTGGTCTGCGGCTCGCCGAGCGAGATGGGCTGGGGAGACCTGCTCTTCGCCTGGCGTGTCTGCAAGCACGTGTCCTCGAACGCGATCGTCCTCGCGCGCGACCTCCAGACGATCGGGATCGGCGCGGGCCAGATGAGCCGCGTCGACGCAGTTCGAATCGCGCTCGACAAGGCGCGAGAGCACGACCATTCGACGGCGGGCGCGGTGCTCGCGTCGGATGCGTTCTTCCCGTTCGCCGACGGCCCTCAGCTGGCGCTGGGCGCAGGCGTCACAGGGATCATCCAGCCCGGCGGCTCGAAGCGAGACGCCGAGGTGATCGAGGCGGCGGAGCGCGCAGGCGCGACCATGGTCTTCAGCCACCGCCGCCACTTTCGGCATTGATGGACGAGCGCGACCTGCAGTTGCGGAACGAGGTCTACCGCCGCTTCGCCGAGCTCGGACGCGCGCCGACCGCCGCCGAGCTCGGGGCCGACGAGGCGGCGCTGCGCCGGCTCCACGACGCGCATGCGCTCGTGCTCGGACCGGACGGAGAGATCCTGATGGCGAATCCATTCTCGGCGGTGCCCACCCCTCACCGCGTCGAGGCTGCGGGCCGCTCGTGGTATGCGAATTGCGCCTGGGATGCATTCGGGATCCCGGCGGCCCTGGGCACCGACGCCCACATCTCGACCTCGTGCCCCGACTGCGGCGAGGCGATCGAGATCGACGCGCGGGACAAGCGGCCTCAGCCCAGCGACGACGTCTTCCACGTGCTCCGTCCTGCACGGCACTGGTGGGACGACATCGTCTTCACTTGAAGCACGATGAACCTCTTCCGGTCGGAAGAGCACGTAGCGCGGTGGCTGGAGACGAACGGCTACGAGCCGGGCGCGACGATCAGCGCCGCCAAGCTGTGCGAGCTCGCCTACGCGTGGTGGGAAGACCGCCTCGCCCCCGACTGGCACCCGCACACGCGCGAGCAGAACCAGGGGATCCTCGACCGCCTCGGCCTGAGCGGCGAGTTCTGGCAGCTCGCGTGACTCCCGCTGCCTCAAGCCGCTCAGACGTGACCGGTGTCGAAATGCCACGCTGCTGCTCGTCGTTAGAGCAGCAAACGTCGTCGAAGGAGACCTATGACACCCGACTCTGACTCCCGGCGCTGGCTGACCCTGGCCATCGTGGGCGCCGCGTTCTTCATGACCGTGCTCGACGTCGCGATCGTCAACGTCGCGCTGCCCTCGATCGAGAAGGACCTGAAAGTCGTCGAGACGACGGTGCAATGGGTGCTGATCGCCTATGCGATCACGTTCGGCGGGTTCCTCCTGCTCGGCGGCCGGATGGCCGACCTGCTCGGCCGGAAGCGGATCTTCATCGTTGGGCTCGTCCTCTTCACGATCGCTTCCCTGGTCTGCGGGCTCGCGACCAACATCGGAGTCCTGATTGGGGCCCGCGCGCTGCAGGGCATCGGAGCGGCGATCATCTCGCCGGCCGCGCTCTCGATCGTGACGACGACGTTCGAGGAGGGAGCAGAACGGAACAAGGCGCTCGGGATCTGGGGTGCCCTCGGCGGCTCCGGCGCCGCTGCGGGGGTGCTCTTCGGCGGGATCCTCACGAAGTACCTCGGCTGGCAGTGGATCTTCTACGTCAACGTGCCCGTCGGCGCGCTCGTCTTCGGGCTCACACTCCCATTCGTGCCGGAGAGCAGAGCGGAGCTCGGCCATCGCCGCTTCGACGTGACCGGCGCCGTCACCGTCACCGGCGGGCTCGCGCTGCTCGTCTACGCGATCTCGAAAGCACCCGACGTCGGCTGGGGCTCCGCGCGGACGATCCTGCTGGTGATCGCCTCGGTGGCGATTCTCGCGGTCTTCACCGCGATCGAGCTACGGAGCCGCGCGCCGCTGATGCCGTTCCGGATCTTCCGGATTCGATCCCTGCTCGCCGCGAACGTCGTCGGCTTCCTCCTCGGGGCCGTGATCTTCGCCAACTTCCTCGTTCTGACGCTCTACGTCCAGCAGGTGCTCGGCTGGTCGGCGCTCAAGACGGGGGTCACGTTCCTCGCCACGGCGGGGACGACCGTCATCTGGGCCGGCGTGGCGCAGGCGCTTACGACGCGGTTCGGCCCCCGGCCGGTGATCGTGGTCGGGCTCGTCGTGCTCGCCGCGTCCATGGGGTGGTACACGCAGATCCCGGTACACGGTCACTTCTGGCCGAATCTGCTCCCCGCCTACGTCACCTTCGCACTGGGGCTCGCCTTCTCGTTTGTCCCCGTCACGATCGCCGCGCTGGCTCAGGTCGAGTCGGACGACGCCGGGCTGGCCTCGGGGCTGATCAACACGAACCAACAGGTCGGGGGCGCGATCGGAGTGGCGCTCGCCTCCACGATCTTCATCTCCCGCGCACACCACCTCCTGCACACCGGGCACTCGGCTCCAGCAGCCTTCACCTCTGGCTACCAGGACGCCTTCTGGGCCCTGATCGCCCTCGCCCTCCTCGGAGCCCTCGCCGCCTTCGTGCTCCTGCGGGGAACGCGGATGCCGCTGCCTGAGAGCGAGCCCGCGCCGGCCTAACAGGCTCTTAGTACGCTTGCCGCGCATGGCGCGGGAGTATCCGACGTTGCTGGAGCTCGTCGGCAACACGCCGCTCGTCAAGCTCCAGCGCATCGTCCCCGAGGGCGCCGCAACGGTGCTCGCGAAACTCGAGTTCCTCAACCCGGGCGGCTCGATCAAGGACCGGATCGCGATCACGATGGTCGAGGCGGCCGAGCGCGAAGGGAAGCTCCACCCCGGCGGCACCCTCGTCGAGCCGACCTCCGGCAACACGGGCACCGGCCTCGCGATCGTCGCCGCGCTCAAGGGCTACCGGTGCATCTTCACGATGCCGGACAAGATGAGCCGCGAGAAGATCTCGCTCCTGAAGGCCTTCGGTGCCGAGGTGATCATCTGCCCGTACGCCGTCGAGCCGGAATCGCCGGAGAGCTACTACTCGGTCTCGGACCGGCTCGCCGAGGAGATTCCGGGCGCCTACAAGCCGGACCAGTACCGCAACGAGGGGAACCCGCGCTCGCACTACGAGACGACCGGGCCGGAGATCTGGGAGCAGACGAGCGGCGAGCTCGACGCGCTCGTGATCTCCGTGGGGACCGGTGGGACGATCACGGGGATGGCGCGCTACCTCAAGGAGCAGAAGCCCGACGTGCTGATCGTGGGCGCCGACCCTGAGGGCTCGATCTACACCTCGGGCCCCGAGAAGCAGCACCCGTACCTCGTCGAAGGGATCGGCGAGGACTTCTATCCCGAGACGTTCGATCCCTCGGTGGTCGACGAGTGGGTCACCGTGTCCGACCGCGACTCGTTCCTGACCGCTCGGCGGCTGGCCCGCGAGGAGGGCCTGCTCGTCGGCGGCTCCGGTGGAACGGCCGCGTGGGCGGCGGTCGAAGTGGCGAAGGAGCTAGGCCCGGAGAAGACGGTCGTCACGCTCTTCCCGGACGGCGGCCGGGCCTACCTGTCCAAGTTCTTCGACGACAACTACCTGATCGAGCTCGGCTTCCTCGAGCGCCGGGAGCCCTCGCCGAAGGTCGCCGAGGTGCTCAGCTTCAAGCACCAGGACCAGGAGGTGCCGGACCTGATCACGATCGAGTCGCACCAGAAAGTCGGGCAGGCGATCGACCTGATGCAGGAGTACTCGATCTCCCAGCTGCCGGTGATGCGGCACGGCTCGGCGGGCTCCCTGGCGGACCTGGTCGGATCGCTCCAGGAGCGCGGCCTGCTCGACCTCGTCTTCCGCAACCCGGACGCGCTCAACGACGAGGTTGCCGCGGCGATGCAGCCCCCTCTGGCCGCGGTGGAGGCCGGCGAGACCGTGGACGAGGTCTTCGCCGCGCTGAGCGGGGGGAGCCCGGCCGTGGTGGTGGCGACGAACGGCAAGCCCACCGGGATGCTCACCCGCTCCGACCTGCTCGAGTACCTCGCCCACGGCCGTACTAATTCGCGTTGACGGATGACGCCAAACGACTCGACCGGTCATTTCAGACGGACGCACGGGCGAAGCCCGCGCGTCCTGATGGCGGCACCGCAAGCGGTGCCTCGGTCGAGGTGACCGAGCGGCTCGAGGCGATGCTCCGGGAGGCGTTCCCGGGCGATGAGGTGTCCGTCGAGGACCGAACCGGCGGAGGCGATCACTTCCAGGTCACCGTGATCAGTGCCCGCCTCGACGGGCTCACGCTAGTCGAGCAGCACCGGCTCGTGTACGACGTCCTCGCGGGGCCGCTCGCTGATGGCACCATTCACGAATTGCGAATCAAGACGAGAGGGGCTGCTACATGAGTGACCTGCAGGACCAGCTGAAGGGGATCATCGAGGGCGAGGATGTGGCTCTGTTCATGAAGGGCACGCCGCAGTTCGTGATGTGCGGCAACTCACAGCGCGCGCTCGAGGCGTTGCGCCGCGCCGGGGCGCCGGTGACGGCCGTCGACATCCTTCCCGACCCGCGGATCCGCGCGGAGCTCTCGGCCCTCTCAGGCTGGCCGACGATCCCGCAGGTGTTCGTCCGAGGCGAGCTCATCGGCGGCGCGGACATCGTCGAGGAGCTCGAGCAGAGCGGCGAGCTCGAGCGGACGCTCGAAAAGAGGCTCGGTTCCGGCTACCGCGTCGCGGGCGAAGAGCGGGTGGTCGCCGTCGCCTGACGGCTTACGGTCTCTCCGAGTCAGCTCAACCGGGAGGGGCCGTATGGAAGGCGTCGCAGCAGCACCCGCGGACCGGCGTCGTCGCACGTCCATCATCGTCACGGGCACGATCGCTGCAGCCCTGATAGCCGTCTCGATCCTGTTCGCGGCGAACACGCAGTGGTACTTCGTGTTCAAGATGCTGCACGTCGGCGCCGCGGTCGTCTCGGTCGGCGGCGGACTGTTCATCACGATCTGCGCGGTGCTCGCGGAGCTAGCGAACGACGACGACCAGCTGCTCCAGATGGGTCACTGGGCAGAGACCCTCGCAAGCCGTCTGTTCCCGGTCATGTCGTTCGTCATCCTAGGCTTCGGGATCGGCATGACGTCGAACGCACAGATCCCCTACAACCAGTTCTGGCTCATCTTGGGGCTCATCGCATGATCGTCTTCGACATGGTCGCCAAGCCCTTCTCGTAGATGCGTCGAGCCGCCCGGCGCACCCTCGTTGCGCTCCTGGTGGCCGGGGTCGCGCTTTTCGCGGCGTCCGCGTCCGGGCCGGCTGCCGTCGGTGCGGGACGCCGGGCCGCCGGTCGCCGACGGGAACCGCGTCTGGATCGTGCAGGGGCTCACCCTCGACCTCGTCGACTGGCCGCGTGCTCCGCTACGCGCCGAAGTAGGGCAAGCCGCCCCGACTAGAATCGAGGCGTGGACTTCGAGACCCGCGCCATCCACGAGGGGCAGCAGCCGGACCCGGCCACGGGCGCGCTCACCGTCCCGATCTACCAGACCTCGACGTTCGTCCAGGACGCGGTAGGCGAGCACAGGGGCTACGAGTACGCCCGGGTCTCCAATCCGACCCGGACCGCGCTCCAGCTGTGTCTCGCGTCGCTGGAAGGCGCGGAGCACGGTGCCGCGTTCGCCTCCGGCCTCGGCGCCGTCACGACGTTGATGCACCTGCTCAACCCCGGCGACCGCGTGGTGTCCGTCGCGGACGTCTACGGGGGCGTCTACCGGATGTTCTCGCAGGTGTACGAGCCCAAGGGCTACGTCTTCGACTGGGTCCCGGCCGACGAGCTGAACTCGAGTCCCGCCGAGCACTTGGACGAGCGCACGCGGCTGCTGTGGCTCGAGACTCCGACGAACCCGCTCCTGAATATCGTCGACATCCGCGCTGCGGCCGACGCCGCCCACGCGGTCGGAGCGATGGTCGTCGTCGACAACACGTTTGCCTCGCCGTTCCTGCAACAGCCGCTGGCCCTCGGCGCCGACGTCGTCCTCCACTCGACGACGAAGTACCTCGGCGGACACTCCGACCTGGTCGGCGGGTTCGTCGCGACAAATGATCCGACGATCGCGGAGCGGATGGCATTTCTGCAGAAGTCGCTCGGCGCCGTCCCAGGGCCGTTCGACTGCTGGCTTGTCCTGCGCGGCCTGAAGACACTCGCCATCCGCATGCGCAAGCACTGCGAGAATGCCCACGCGGTCGCGGCGTATCTCGAGCGGCATCCCCTCGTCGAGCGCGTCCTCTATCCGGGGCTGCCGTCCCATCCGGGCCATCGGATCGCGGCGCAGCAGATGCGGGACTTCGGCGGGATGGTCTCGTTCATGGTCGAGTCCGAGGAGGAGGCGGTCGCCCTCTCCGCCCGCACCCAGATCTGGAAGCTCGCGGAGAGCCTCGGCGGCGTCGAGAGCCTGATCGAGCATCCGGCCCGCATGACGCACGCCTCGACGGCGGATGCGCCCTTCGCGGCGCCGAGGAACCTCATCCGGCTCTCGGTCGGAATCGAGTCGGCCGAGGACCTGGTCACCGACCTCGAGGTGGCGCTCGTTCAGTCCGCCGCCGCCGCGGGCGCCGGCTGAGCTTGCCGAAGCGCCTAAGGAAGCTGGAGGACGCCTACGGGCGGCTGATTCTCGACTACCTCGAGCGGGGTGAAGGAATCGAGATCGTGGAGCGCGACGACGGCTTCATCAACGCCAGCGGCTACGGCCCTGCCGCCTACTTCTTCCCGCTCCGGCGCTGGCCGAAATCCGAGCGGAAGGCCATGCGCCACGTGCGTGGCCGGGTGCTCGACGTCGGCTGCGGGGCCGGGCGGGTCGCGCTTCATCTCCAGGAGCGCGGCCACGATGTCGTCGGGATCGACCTCTCGCCGCTGGCGGTGGAGGTCTCGCGGCGGCGCGGAGTGCGCGATGTCCGCGAGCTACCGGTAACCCGGGTGAGCCCGCGACTCGGGCGCTTCGACACGATCGTCATGTTCGGGAACAACTTCGGCCTGACCGGCAGCCGGCGCCGGGCGCCGTGGCTTCTTCGGCGGTTCCGCACGATCACCAACGACGGCGCGCGAATTCTGGCCGAGAGCGTGAACCCGTACGCGACCGACAATCCCGACCATCTCGCCTATCACCGGCGCAACCGGCGGCGCGGGCGGATGCCGGGTCACCTCCGCATCCGGATCCGCTACGGCAACTACACGTCGGCGTGGTTCGACTACCTCCTGGCTTCTCCCGAGGAGATGGCCGAGCTCGCGGAAGGAACGGGCTGGGAGCTCCGGCAGGTGATCGACGAGGGCGACCGGGTCTACGTCGGAGTCCTCGAGCGCCGGAGCGGATGAGGCCGAAGTGCCGCGTTTCCCCGTCCCCGCCGAGATCGACGAGTTCCTGTCCAGGCCCAATCCGGCGATCGTCGCGACCTTGCGTCCCGACGGCTCTCCGCACACGACGCCTACCTGGTACGACTGGGAAGACGGCCGCGTGCTCCTGAACATGGAGGACAGCCGTCTCCGCCTCGGCTTCATGCGCCGCGATCCGCGTGTGGCACTGACCGTCCTGGCGGAGGACGGGTGGTACCGCCACGTGAGCCTGCTCGGCGAGATCGTCTCGATCGAGGATGACGAGTCGCTGGCGGACATCGACCGGCTCGCGATTCGCTACACCGGCCGGCCCTTCCGGACACGGGATCGCATGCGGGTCAGCGCCTGGATGCAGCCCGAGCGCTGGCACGAGTGGCGCTAGCCCGCGCCAGGTCTGCCTCGGCGCGCTCGGGCAGACGCGCCTAGCGGTGCTCCGACGCGAGCCGTAGCCCGAGGGCGACGAGCACGCCGCCGGTAACCGCCTCGAGCGTACGGCGGATGCGAGTCCGCCTGAAGAGATCTCCGGCGCTGGAGACGGCAAACGCGTAGATCGTCAGCCAGGTCGCCGTCAGCAGGCAGAAGACGAAGCCGAGAGTGAGCAGGCCGCCGACGGAGCTGCCGAACTGCGGCAGCAGGCTGGTGAAGAAGGCCAGCATCTTCGGGTTGCCGAGGTTGCTGATGAGGCCCTGGCGAAAGGCCTGCACCCCGAGCAGTGCGGCGGCTCCGGGCGCGAGGCAGACGGGAGGCCGCCGCCGCACTGCTCTCCAGAGCGCCTGAGCCCCGAGGAAGACGAGGTAGACGCTTCCGGCGAGCTTCAGGGCGAGGAAAGCGGGCTCCGACGCGACGAGCATCGTTCCGACCCCCACGGCGGTGGCGATCGTCCAGGTCGCCTGGCCCGTCGAGACCCCGAACGCCGTGAAGATCCCGGCCGCACGCCCGCCTAGCAGCGTGTTGCGGATCGTCAGGGCAGTGTCCTGCCCCGGCGTGACGATGACGAGAGCGGCCACGCCGAGGAAAGCAGCGAACTCCGTCATCGCAGCAAGCTTGCACGATCGGCGGGTCGGGACTACGGACGTAGCATCTCCACATGAATGCGCTCGAGCCGCTCGACCTTCGCCACCTCGGACGAGAGCGGGTGATCGGCTGCTACCTGCTCGACACTTCCGAAGGGCCCGCACTCTTCGACTGCGGGCCCTCGACGTGTGTCGCCCAGCTGAAGGAGCGCCTCGCCGAGCGCGGCCTCGAGGTAGGAGACCTCCGCCATCTGCTGCTCTCCCACATCCACCTCGACCACGCCGGCGCGGCGGGCGTGCTCGTCCGGGAGCACCCCGGGCTCGAGGTTCATGTCTCCGGGATCGGGGCGCCGCACCTCGTCGACCCGTCACGGCTCGAGCGCAGCGCGCGGCGGCTCTACGGAGACGAGTTCGACACGCTCTGGGGCGAGCTCGCGCCCGTCCCGGAGTCGAACATCCGCGGCGTCGGCCCGGATGTGCTCGGCCTCGAATGCTTCCCCACGCCGGGCCACGCCTCGCACCACGTCTGCTACCTCGACGCTGAGGGGACGCTCTTCGCGGGGGACGCCGCGGGCGTCCGGATCGTGCCGAGCCCGTTCGTCCTCCCGCCGACGCCGCCGCCGGAGCTCGACCCGGAGGCTTGGAGCTCGAGCCTGGACGAGATCGGGCGCCGCGAGCCGCAGCGGCTGGCGCTGATCCACTTCGGCGTTGCGAGCGACGTCGAACGCCACCTCGCCGAGCTGCGCGAGCGACTCGAGAGCTGGGTCGAGCTAGTCGGGAACGGGGCGACCGAGGGGGAGCTCAGCGCGACCGCAACCGCGGACCTCGGCGACGACCGCGAGGCATACGAGCAGGCGATGCCCCTCTGGCAGTCCTATGCCGGGCTCGAGCGATACTGGAAGAAGCAGAGAATAGGAGGGTTTGGCGGAACCTCGCTCGTCGTCGGGGTGCGATGGCCGTTCCGAGGCAAGGACGCAGGGAGTCCCTGTAGTGGATAACTACAGGGACGACTGAGGACGCCGCCTCGGGGCGGACAGCGCGGCCCGACGGCACAGACGAGGTTTCGTCAAGCCCTCCTCTAGGGCAGGTGGTTCGCGACGCTCGTGAGGGCGTTGCTGACGTTTCCTCCGAGCATCGTCAGCGCAGCGAGGACGGCGAGCGTGACAAGCGCCAGCACGACGCCGTACTCCGCCATCGTCTGGCCGGTCTCGTCGGCCAGAAGGCGAATGCGATACGTGAGATGCGGCATTGCGACTCCTTGAAAGACGGCAGGACTCAGGGATATCGGCACAGGAGCGGCGCCGCATATCCCTCAATCGGAATCACGAGCTCGCCTCGTTGAAGGCCCGCAGATAATCCTCGACCATCCGACCGGGAGCGAAGCGCTCCTCGACGTAACGCCGGATTTCCAGCGGATCGAGCGCGTCCGCCCGCTCGAGGGCCGCAACCATCTCGCGGTAGTCGCCGACGATGATTCCGCTGAGCCCGTCCTCGATCACCTCAGGCACGGCCCCGCGCCGGGTGGCGATCACCGGCGTGCCGCACGCCATCGATTCGATCATGACCAGCCCGAACGGCTCCTCCCAGTCGATCGGAAACAGCGTCGCCCGGGCGTTCTGCAGGAGCTCGACCTTCGCCCCGTGAGTGACCTCGCCGAGGTACTCGATCCGGTCGCCGAGATGCGGCTCGACGAACTCGGCGAAGTACTCGCGCTCTCTGGGCTCGCGCATCTTCCCTGCAAGCTTCAGCGGCAGCCCGGACTCGATCGCGACGGCGATAGCACGGTGGGCTCCCTTTTCGTGGTTCATGCGCCCGAGGTAGAGCAGGTATTCGCCGCGGTGAGGCTGGCACGGGTAGTGCTCCAGGTCGAGCGCGTTCGGGATGTTCGCCACCCAGTTGAGGTCGGGCCTTGGCCGACGCTGGTTGAGCGAGATCGAGATCAGCCCGACTGCCGGCGCGACCCTGCCGATCTGCTCGTAAATGAGGCCGGGCTCCCCGTCGAGCGGCCCGTGGACGGTGTGAACGACCGGCACGCTCGAGAGCCCGCCGAGCACGGCCCCGAGCTGGCCGGTGTGGTCGTTGATCACGTCGAAGTCCGCGGAGCGCTCGTAGCAGGCGAGCACGTGGCGGAGCTCCGGGAGCGAGCGGCCGATCAGCTCGCTCGGCGCCCGCTCGAAGACGGCCGCAAGCGTGGCCTTCGTCCGCGAGTCGCCGGAGGCGAACAGGGTCACCTCGTGGCCACGCTCTGCGAGCCCGTCGGCAAGGAGCCAGACGATCCACTCGATTCCACCGTAGCCGGTCGGCGGCACGGCGAACCACGGCGGGGCCAGAACGGCTACCCGCATCAGACCTCTTCGACCGTCACGCGCCCGCGATCGACGCGGACGTCCCACTGGCGCTCAAAGGCGCGGATCCCCGAGAGCCGAAGCGAGCGGCCGGCCCACGACGGCAGCTCCTCGGGCGCGTGCGTCTCGAGCTGGTGGCGCCGGCGGTCAGGCTCGAGCCCGAGCAGCACCTGCAGCAGGAGCACCGGGGTTCCGGCCGCCCACGCCTGAGGGCGTGCGGCGGTCGGATACGCGATCGGGAACGGAGTCTCCGCGCGGGGCAGACCGGCGAAGACCTCCGGCAGCTGGTAGCCGAAATGGCCCGCCGCCCCCAGCATCCGCCGGACGATTCGTTGCGCTTCCGGCCAGCGGGCGTGGCGGGCCAGCCCATGCGCGAGCAAGGAGTTGTCGTGGGGCCAGACCGTGCCGTTGTGGTACGAGAGCGGGTTGTAGCCGCGGTCGGCCGTGGACATCGTCCGTACTCCCCACCCCGACCAGAGATCCTCGGCCATCAGCGCGTCCACGACCGCGTCGACGCGCTCGCTCGGCACGATGCCACTCCAGAGCAGGTGCCCGATGTTCGAGCAGAGCGAATCCACCTGCCGCTTCTCGCCGTCGAGGGCGAGGACGTAGTAGCCGCCGCGGGCGTCCGTCCAGAAGCGCTCGTTGAACGCGCGCCGCAGCCTCTCCGCGTCCTGCTCGAGCCTCTCGGCGAGCGGCCGGTCGCGCCAGATCTCGCGGGCGAGCTCGGCCACCCGGAGCTTGGCGTCGTAGACGTACCCCTGGACCTCGCACGGCGCGATCGGTGCGTGCGCGATCGTCCCGTCGTGGAAGCGCTGGGAGTCGCCCGAGTCCTTCCAAGACTGGTTCTGGAGCCCGCGCGGCGTCCGGCGCTCGTACTCGACGAAGCCGTCGCCGTCGCGATCGCCGTACTCGTCGATCCAGGCAAGGGCCCGGAGTGCCGGCCCCTTCAGCTCGCGCAGCAGCGCGGAGTCATCGGTCCAGCGCCAGACCTCCGAGAGCAGGATGAGGTAGAGCGGGGTCGCGTCCACGCTCCCGTAGTAGGTGCGGAACCAGTTCTCGGCCGCCTTGCCCGAGCGCACCTCGTGCACGATCTTGCCCGGCTCGGCGTCGATGTCGGGATTGTCCTCGCGGGCCTGCAGCTCCGCGAGCACCTCGAGCGCGGTGCGGGCCAGCTCGGGGCCGAAGAGCAAGGTCTGCAGGCAGGTGATGATCGTGTCGCGGCCGAAGACGGTCATGAACCACGGCATGCCGGCCGCCGGCAGACGGCCTGTCCTGCCGCCGCCTCGCATCCGAAGCGAGGCGAGGTCGGAGACCGACTGCAGGAACGTGCGCCCGAGGTCGTCCCAGTCGGTCCGGATCTGGGGAACTCGCAGCTGCCAGGCGGCGAGCGAATCGCGCACGCGGGTCCTCTCCTCGCCGAAGCGCCGCTCCGCGCTGCGTGGCGCGATCGTGTCGCCGTCGATAGAGG
>JBARRQ010000083.1:0-4925 GCA_049644305.1 Gaiellaceae bacterium | reverse complement strand
ACGAGCGTCCCGCCGTCGAGCGGCTCGAGATGCCATTCGTGGATCGCCTTGATCGACATCGTCTTGCCTCGCCACCTGATGACCCGGGGCGGCTCGACGTGCTCGATCGTCGAGACGATCGTGCCAGGCCCGGCCTTCCAGCGGAACTCGGAGCCCGGCGCCAACGGTCCGGCGAAAGACATCGACTTCACGTCGGGGTTCCACTCCGGCCAGTCCTCGAGCCGGGTCAGGACGTCCCAGACGACCTCGGGAGGCGCGCCGATCGGGATCGTCGCGCTGCTCCTGACCGGCGCATTCGCATCGCCGTCGCTCACAGCGCGATGCTACTCGGGTGCGTACCCGAGCACGACGATCCCGGAGCCAAACCGCCGCGTGTCCACGAGCTCCAGGCTCGTCCTGATGCCCTCCGGGAGCCGGTCTAGGCCTCCGCCTTCGACGCCTGCCACTGCTCGACCGCCTCGGGGGGCACCTGGAGGTCGAGCGGCTCGCCCGTCTCGAGCAACGACTTGAGGCTCGAGAGGATGTGCGGCCAGCCGCCGTAGAGCTCGTCGCTCGCATCCGCCTCGAGGTCGCTGTGCGTGACGCGCAGCCCGACCACGCCTTCGCGAAACGGGATGATCTCGTACGTGATCCGAGTCTCGGGGTGGCGCTCCACCTCCGGGCTCCAGTGCGCCTTCATCGTCTCAACAAGCCGGTGAGGCGGATCTTCCTCGACGGTCTCGCCCGAGCCGAAGTCGCCTGGCTCCATCCCCGGCGGCGGCTGGAACGAGTACTGCTGCCGCGTTTCCCTGTCGGTTACCGCCTTCCAGAGGCGCTCCGGCGTCGTGCGGATGTAGATCTCGAAGACCTTCTCCACGGCTACATCTGCTCCTGGACGACGCCGACCACGTGGCCCTCTGGGTCCTTGAACTGGCCGAGCGTGACCATGTCCATGATGTTCTCCGGGCCCATGATCCTCTCGCCGCCGAGGCTCTCCGCCTTCTGGAGCGCGGCCTCGACATCCGGGACGGCAACGTAGAAGGTGACGTGACCGGGGTAGCCGTCCGGCCCCTGCCCGATGCCGCCGCCGATGCCGACGCCGTCCTGGCCCACGTTGGCCTCGCGGTCGACGAGCCCGTAGTTCATCGGGTTGTCGACCTTGACCTCCCAGCCAAAGAGCTCGGAGTAGTACTTCTGCAGCTTCTGGCCGTCCTTGCCGACGACCTCGAAATGGACAACCGGCTGACCCATGCTTTCTCCTTCCCTTGGAAACGACACCGTACGCTTAGACCGTGGTCGCGCCCGAAACTCATCGCCGCTACTTCGTCGTCATCCGCGAGCCGGGCCCAGCCTGGGACCCTACGCGCTCGCTGCGGGAGCAGGACGGGTGGGAGCCACATGCGGCGTTCATGGACGGACTCGCCGAGGACGGGTTCATCGTGCTCGGAGGGCCGCTCGGAGACGGCGGTCGCGCGCTCCACGTAGTCGACGCCGAGAGCGAAGAGGCGATCCGCCGGCGGCTCGCCGCGGATCCTTGGAGCGACCAGATGCTCAAGATCGCCGGCGTCGACCGTTGGACGATCCTGCTCGAGTCGCCCTAGGCAGCAGGCTTTACGCAGTCGCGAAGCGCTGCTGCGCTCGCGCCCGCGCACGCTCGGCCTCGACCTCGCGGTCACGCGGGGCCGCCTTGGTCACGAGAGCGTCGAGAAGCCGCTGCGAAGCCTCGGCCACCTCGTCGGCGGCCCGAAGAAAGGCCTCCTCGTTCGCCTGCGACGGCTTCGTGAAGCCGCTGATCTTGCGAACGTACTGGACGGCTGCCCCGTGGATCTCGTCCGCGGTCGCGGGAGGCTCGTAGTTGTAGAGCGTGTGGATGTTTCGGCACATGCCGCGCATCCTAGACGCAGGCCGTCAGGCCGCTACTGGTTCCACTTGTCGGCGGTCTTCTTGCCGTGGCCGGTGCTCTTGGCGCGGACGCTCGTGACGTCGGGCGGCGTGTGGGCGTCGAAGACCTCGCGCTGGGTGTTCGACATCTCGCCCTGTGAGCGGCGGGCCGACCAGCTCTTGCCGAAGTGCTGCATCCTGCGAAGAAAACGGTTCATGCGCCCTACGTTACCCGTGTCCTCGCCGCATGGCCCGCCGGAGGCGCCAGCGGTCAGAGCACCCTGACCGAGTCAACCGGCGGCGTCCTTGTTCCTGAGCCGGCCTCGCTCGAGCTCTAGCCCTCGTCCGGCTCGTCCCAGGGCAGGCCGTCCCAGCTCGCCGGCGGCCCGGGCTGCCATCTCGGAAACGGGGCGTATGCCTCGGCGCTCGACCTCGTTTCCTTCTCCACTCCGGCCCCGTGGCGCAGCGCCACCTCGGAGCGCGAGTAGACGGCGCCTTTCTCCGGCCAGCCCTTCCTCGCGCCGGTCATGAAGATCGTGCACGGGCCGTCCCCCGCGCCTACGAAACCGTGCTCCGTGTTCGGCGGGCAGTGCACGAAGTCCCAGGCTTTCAGCGGCCGTTCCTCGCCTTCGATCAGCAGCAGGCATTCGCCCGCCAGGACGAGAAACTCCTCCTGATTCGCCTCGCGGTGATACCGCCCGCCCGACTGGCCGGGCTGGAGCACGGCGATCGTGTAGCCGAGCTGCGGGAACGGAGCCTCCTCCCCCTCGAAGATGCAAGCGGAGCCGAGCACGTCGTTGTTCACCCAGGCGGCGTCGCGGACGTTGACGACGAACCAGCCGTCCGTCACCGGGGTCAGACCTTCCTCGAGCTGTTCGAGCCGCGCTTCCTCCATGCTGCTAGAGCTCAGCGAGCCGCTGCCTGGCACGCTGCGCTGAGACCAGATCTGCCTTTCGCTCGGCATGGGCCAGCGCCCGCTCGAGTGCCTGTCGCTCGCCGTCGGGCCTCCCTGCGAGCCCCTCAACCTCGGCCTGCGCGAAGGCGAGATCGCGATGCAGCATCTCGTAGTCCGTCGGCTCGAGGATCGCTGTCGCCTCCCCGATGAGCCGGTCTGCTTGCTCGATAAAGCCTCGGCGCGCGGCGACGCACGCGCGTACGAGGCGCTCCCGGACATGCGGGTCGAAGTCGTCTCGTTGGGCCAGCCGCTCGGTCTCGTCAGCAAGCTCCAGCGCCTCCGTTTCGCGGCCCAGCGCCAGCGCGGCCTGCGCGCGAAGACCGACGATCGTCGCGAGATAGCCGGTCTCCGCGCTGCGACCAAGCGCTTCCTGTCCCACTGCGAGGACCTCGTAGGCGATAGCGGGATCGCCTGCGACGAGCTCCATGTCCCCCTGGGCCATCGCGGTTCCCGCCCACCAGATCGACGCGCCGAGCTCACGCAGGAGCTCGCGGCCGTCCGCCACGTCCCGGCGCCCCTCGTCCAGAAGGCCGCGTGTCGCTTTGAGCACTCCGCGGATCATCGTGGCGGTCCCCTCGACCCGCTTCGAGCTCGAGCGGGCGATCAAGCCGTCGCAGAGGCGAATGCCTTCATCGGTCGGTGTGAAGCTCCACCAGACCCCGAAGGCCATCCAGATCAGCACCTCGGAGGCAAGCCGTGGGCTGACTCGCTCGGCACGCTCGAGTGCCTGATCCAGGAGTCGCATCATTTCCTCCCCGTTGCCCAGCCAGCCGGTGATGTTCGCAAGAAAGCGAAGCGCCCAGACCGCTCCCTCTTCGTCCCCGAGCCGCTCCAGCACGGCAAGAGCCTCTTTGGTGGTTGCCAGCGCGTCGCGCATCGTCGAGGTCGGGTCGGACTGGATCTCGGCCTCGACGCGGGCGAGCTCGCTGCGGGCGAGGAGCCGGTCATCTTGCGCGGCGGACGCCGCGGCTGCCACTTCCTTGCGCAACACAGCGGCGGCTGGAAACTCGCCGAGCTCGGCAAGCGCCACCGCGAGGTACAGCTGGGCTGGACGATACGAGAGGCTATCGGGAGACATCAGCTCGAGTGCGCGGCTGAGCAGCCCTCGGGCGGCGAAGGTGTCGCCTCGCTCCTCGGCCCGCTCGGCGCTTCGCAACAGCTTTCCGGCCGCACGTTCACCGATCCCCGCCGCGATGTCGTCAACCGGGCCGAGCTCGACTCGGTAGCCGTACGCCTGCTCGAGGTGGTAGCCGACGAGCTCGTCCAGCTCGACCAGGTCGGCGCCATGCTCCTCGAGCCAGACGGCAAAGCGCTCGTGAAGCTCGGCCCGAACCGCCTTCGGCAGGGCCTCGTAGGCCGTGTCGCGGATCAGCAGATGGCGAAAACGGTACGCCTCGTCGTCCGCGAGCACGGTTTGCTCGGGGCGGACGAGATCCTTGCGCACGAGGGCGATCAACCGGCCGTCTACCTGCCCCTCGTCGGGCGCGAGGGCGACGACGGCGCCACGGTGGAAGACGAGGCCCTCGACGGCGCCCCGCTCGAGCACGTCTCGCTCGGCCGTGTCGAGCTGGTCGAGCCGAGCGGCGAGCAGAGCTTGGATCGTGGGCGGAACGGTGACGTCGGCCGAGCCGTCTTCCGCGATCATCGCGACCATCTCCTCGACGAAGAGCGGGTTGCCGCCCGCGGCCTCGAGGATCCGCGCGCGGAGCTCCGGCTCAAGCTGCTCGTCGAGCGCGGCGATCAACTGCCCCGTCTCCTCGGGCGCGAGCGGCTCGAGCAGGACGTTGGTCGCGTTCAGCTTGCCGCCGCCCCACGTCGGCCGCTGGTCGAGCAGCTCCGGACGCGCCATGCAGAGCAGCAGAATCGGGGCCCCGCGACTCAGGTCGCCGACGTGCTCGACGAGATCGAGGAACGCCGGCTCGCCCCAGTGCACGTCGTCGAAGACGACCACCAGCGGTTGTTCCGCGGCACGCGACTCGAGCAGCTTCCGGAAGGCCCACGCAATCTCGTCGGGCGAGCTCCCAGCCGAGTCGTCGCCGAGGATCGAGGCGAGCGCCGTGCCCACCGCCTCGCCCGGATCGAGCTGCTTCACGACCTCCGTGACCGGCCA
>JBARRQ010000082.1:0-8132 GCA_049644305.1 Gaiellaceae bacterium | reverse complement strand
TCTACGCGGCCGAGCACCCACAGTCCGAGCGTGGCCGCAACGGCGGGTTCACGCTGTGGTTCACCGGGCTCTCTGGCTCCGGCAAGACCACGATCGCGCACCTCGTCGGGCCCGAGCTCGACCGGCGCGGCCTCGTCGTCGAGTACCTGGACGGCGATACGGTCAGGACGCATCTCTCGAAGGGGCTCGGTTTCTCGAAGGAGGACCGCGACACGCACATCCAGCGGGTCGGCTGGGTCGCCTCGCGCCTGACCCGCCATGGTGGCGCGGTGATCGCCGCGGCCATCTCGCCCTACGAAGAGACTCGGCAGAGCGCGCGCTCGCTCGTCGAGGAGTTCGGCTCGTTCGTCGAGGTCTACGTCAAGGCGTCCGTCGACGAGTGCGCGCGACGCGACGTGAAGGGCCTCTACGAGAAGGCGTTCAGGGGCGAGATCAAGGAGTTCACCGGGGTTGACGATCCCTACGAGGAGCCGGCCGATCCGGAGCTCGTGCTCGACACGGAGCGGCACAGCCCCGAGGAGAGCGCGGCGCTCGTCGTGGCGAAGCTTGAAGAGCTCGGCCTGGTGCCCGCCGAGGTCGTAGCTTGAGACGCCGCTTGCGGCGTCTCCATCAGGCCGGGCGGGCTTTGCCCGTGCGGCCGTCTGAAATGACCGGTCGACACTCTGGCCGCCAGGAGATTTGTCTGTGACAGTCGCGGAGACCCAGCTGCTGATCGCGCCGCATGGCGGCAGGCTCGTCGACCGCACCGGCCCACGCCCGGACGGCGTCGAACGCCTCGAGCAGATCCCGCTCACCTCGCGGGAGCTCTCCGACCTCGACATGCTCGCAAGCGGCGCGCTCTCTCCGCTCGAGGGATTCATGGCCCGCCACGACTACGAGCGCGTCATCGAAGAGATGCGGCTGGAGCGCGGCGCGGCCTGGGCCCTTCCGGTCTGCCTGGCCGTCGAGCGCCCGCCGCAGGGAGACGAGGTCGCGCTGACCGACGAGGGAGGCAGCGCGCTCGCCGTGCTCGAGGTCGACGAGGTCTACGAGTACGACAAGGAGCGAGAGGCCGAGCGCTGCTTCCGGACGACCGACGAGGCGCATCCTGGGGTCGCCAGGTTGTTCGGGCAGAAGCCGCTCTACCTCGCCGGGCGGGTCACTGTCTTCGACCGCATCGAGCCGCCCTTCCCGCAGCTCGCACTCGACCCGATCGACACGCGCCGAGCCTTTGCCGAGCGCGGTTGGCGCCGCGTCGTCGGGTTCCAGACCCGGAACCCGATCCACCGCGCGCACGAGTACCTGACGAAGGGTGCGCTCGAGACCGTCGACGGCCTCCTGATCCACCCGCTGGTCGGCGAGACGAAGTCGGACGATGTCCCCGCCGCCACGCGTGTCGAGTGCTACCGCGTCCTGGTCGAGAACTACTACCCGGCCGACCGCGTGCTCGTCTCGGCGTTCCCCGCGGCAATGCGGTACGCGGGCCCGCGCGAGGCGATCTGGCATGCGATCTGCCGCAAGAACTACGGCTGCTCGCACTTCATCGTCGGCCGCGACCACGCCGGGGTGGGCGACTACTACGGCACCTACGACGCGCAGCTCATCTTCGACGAATTCGAGCCCCACGAGCTCGACATCGAGCCGATCTTCTTCGAGCACGCGTTCTTCTGCCGGGTGTGTGGGCAGATGGCGACGCCGAAGACCTGCCCGCACGAGGGCGACGCCCACGTCTTTCTCTCCGGTACCAAGGTGCGCGAGTTGCTGGCCGCCGGTGAGCTGCCGCCGGCGGAGTTCTCGCGTCCCGAGGTCGCCGAGGTGCTGATCGACAGCTATCGCTCCTCGGATCACGAGCCGTGACGTGGCAGTTCACCCTTAGCGGCTTCCTGATCGGCGCGCTCGTGGGGATGACCGGGATGGGCGGCGGCTCCCTGCTGACCCCGATCCTGGTGATCGTCTTCGGCTTCAAGCCGACGCTCGCCGTCGGCACGGACATCCTCCACGGCGCGATCTTCAAGAGCTTCGGTGCGGTGCGGCACCGGCGGCTCGGGACGGTGCACGCGCGTCTGACCTTCTGGATGTTTCTCGGCTCAGGGCCCATGTCCTTGCTCGGCGTCGGGGTGGCGACGTACCTGAAGCATCACTACGGCGGGGCCGAGTCCATCGAGTCCTACGCGGTCGGCACCGCGCTCGTGATCGGCGGTCTGGGGCTCGCTGCGAAGACGTTCATCAAGCGCGGCATCCAGCCGGACGACGCCCCGTTCCTGCTCCAGCGGCGCGACCGGTTGATCGCGTTCGCGCTAGGCGCCACTTGTGGCTTCATCGTCGGGCTGACGTCGGTGGGCAGCGGCACCTTCTTCGGGCTGGTCATGGTGCTCGCCTTCCCCCTCACGATCCCGAAGATCGTCGGCACCGACATCTTCCACGCCGCCGCGCTGCTCTGGGTCGCCGGCTTTGGACATCTCGCCGCAGGCAACGTCGACCTGCACGCGATGGGGTGGCTGCTGACCGGTTCCGTGCCCGGAATCCTGCTCACGAGCCAGTTCACGCTGAAGGTGCCCGAGCGGGCGCTGCGGCTTGGGCTTGCCGGCGTGTTGCTGCTGAGCGGGATCAAGCTGATCGATTTCCCGGGCGCGAACTGGGCGATCGCCGGCGGCGTTGGCGCGGCCCTCCTCGTGGTCTCGATGTCGGCGCTGTTCAGCCGGCTCGGGCGCCGCCCCCGCCCGGAGACCGTCGTCTAGCGGTTCCGGCTGCGAGTACGCTCACCGGATGGACTCGTCCGGCCCGAATTCGCGGCGTCTCGCGCCCAAGTTCCTCCAGGCAAAGCCGCGCTCTCTTGGCGCCGTCGCCGCGTACGTCGAAGGCGCGGCGCTGCCGCCGGCAGTCGTCTGCGAGGTCGGCTGGGTCAACGGCCTCGGGGCGATCCGCTCGCTCGGCCGAGTGGGTGTGCGCACGATCGCCCTCGACCATCGGCCGTGGGCCCTCGGTTTTCGCTCCCGCTACGCGCTGCCGCTCGTGGCCCCGGACCCGCTCCCGGACCAGGACGGTTTCATCTCCTTCCTCGTCGACCTCGCGGAGGAGCTCGGCCGTCCGGCGCCGATCTTCCCGACCCATGACGAGCACCTGAACGCCCTCGCGCGTCACCGCGACGAGCTCGCCGATCGTTACCTCTGCCCGTTCCCGGGTTGGGATGTGCTCGAGCCGCTGCAGAGCAAGCGACACCAGCTGGCCATGGCCGAGAGCCTCGGGATGGCAACGCCTGCCACCGTGCATCCGCAATCGCTGGACGACGCATTCGGCGCGGCCGAGGAGATCGGCTACCCGCTGTTCGTGAAGCCGTCCGAGAACATCGTCTTCAAGCGGATCCACAAGCGCCAGGCATTCGTCTGCCGCGAGCGTGCGGAGCTCGAGCACGCCTACCGGATCACGGCCGAGTTCGAGCCGATGATCCAGGAGTTCATTCCCGGCGGCGACGAGTGGCTCTGGTCTCTCGGCACGTACATCTCGCCCGAGCGTGGGCCGCTGGCCGTCTTCTCCGGCAGAAAGCTGCGCCAGACCGCCGAGAACATGGGCAGCGCACGCGTGGGCGAGGCGGTCTGGGACGACGAGGTCGTCGACTCTGGGTTGCGGCTACTCGAAGCGCTGGGCTTCCACGGGATCGCGCAGGTGGAGTGGAAGCGCGACCCTCGCGACGGCCGGCTGAAGCTGATCGAGGTGAATCCGAGGCTCTGGCAATGGCACGGGTTGACTGGCGCCTGCGGCGCGGACGTGACGCAGACCGCCTACTGGGACCTGATCGGCGTACAGGTGCCGTTTGCGCGGACGAACAACAGCGGTAAGCGGTGGGCGATCAGCCTGATGAGCGACGGCGGATTCGCCCTGCAGCGGCCGCCCTACGTGGACGGTGTCTTCGCGACGGACGACCCCGCGCCCGCCCTCGTCAACGCGGGGCGGTTCCTGGTCAACCCCTTCCGCCGCGAGTCCTAGAAGACGACCCAGCCTCTGAGGATCGTGGACTCGCCGAGGAAGGCTCCCTCGCGCGCTCGGCCGAAGGGCAGGCTTGATGGGAACTTAGCCCGTTTTCTTCTTCACCTTCGTGACCTTCACAACGAAGGTCAGCGTGGTGCGTCCCACCTTGCCGACGACTCGCCAACAGCCAACAGTCGAGAACGTGAGCCCCGACGCCTGGAAGCCTCGTGAGCCATAACCATTGGGGACACGGGCGCGGAGCGGCAACGCAATCGCGTCGAGCCTGCGTCCTCGGATCACAAGCTTGCCCCGCACGCCGCGCCACCAGCCGAGTTTCGCCGAGATCGAACCGTTTGGGTTGATGATGGCCATAGCCCCGCCGCTCGGCAGGATTCCAGCAGTAAGTGTCCCGTGCGGCCAGTAAAGCTGGGCGCGAAGGTAGACGTTCCCGTAGTTTGAAGCCCGCGGCGGCGAAGCCCGCCCCCGGTGGAACGGCGCGGTGGGTACGAGTAAGCGTCACCGGGCATGATCCATTTGCGATCGAGGTCGAGTTGGGGTCAGCCTTACCGGTGCCGACCGCGAGCGTGAGGGTCAGAGCGACCGCCAGGAACGTCCGGGTCACGTGCACGTTCGTTCTCGACTGGATAGAGCTCATTCTCGCCGCTTCCGAAAGACCAGCATCTTCTGGTTGACGGGGTTGTTCCAGTCACCCAGGTACTCGACCTTCAGCTTCGTGCCGTCGCAGATCCACTCGAACGTGCCGACGTCGTAGTGATAGAAGTCGCGGTCGAAATGCGTCACGACCTCCGCCGTCTGGTGGACGTCGTCGAGGTTGAGCTTGCCGCGCTCGTTCTCGAAGAAGGTCGCGTAGAACTCCCCGCCAGGCACCAGTGCCTTCTCCATCTCCATCACGCAGCGGATGATGTCGTTCAGCGGGAGGTGCGTGAAGACGGACTGCGCCAGCGCGAAGTCGAACTCCCGGCCGAGACGGCCGAAGCCGAAATCGTCGATCGCGGCGAGCGTGGGCCGTTTGTGCGCGAGGCCCTGGCGAGGAAGCTCGAGCCTCCGGACCTCCTCCAGCACCGGCGCGTTCTTGTCGACTCCGTAGTAGTGCCCGCTCTCGAGGTAGCGGATGAAGTGGGCACCGCCGCGGAGAGGGCCGCAGCCGACATCCAGGAAGTAGTGCTGCGGAGCGAGCCCGCGGTCGACGAGGTACGCGAACTGGAGCTGTCCGAGCGTCTCCCAGAGCCGCACGTTGCCGATGCTCCGCCGGTGCCAGTCCGGGTCGAAGAAGCGGTGGTAGCGCTGCGGGATCGCGCGCTTCAGCGGTCGCTTGACCCGTCTGGGCACGAGCGGCTTCAGCGTCTGGATGAATCGGCGGGAGCTCGCCTGCATCGCCCCGTAAGTCTTACCGACCCGGCCCGATGAAGCGTCCAACTAGGATGCGCCCGGCGATGCGGCTTGTCTGGGTGAGCTTCGACGTGATGGGCCGTGACTGCCTCGAGGCGGCCGCCGAGGCGGGAGCGGAGGTCGCGGGCGTCGTGACGCTGCCGGGGCCGGTCGATCCCGATCGTTCGGGCCAATGCTCGTTCGACGAGCTGGCCGGCCGGCTCGGCGCCTCGCTGGTCGAGACCGCGGACGTGAACTCGCCCGCGACGATTTCCGCCCTGCGGGAGATCGACCCCGACATGATCTTCGTCGTCGGCTGGTCGCAGCTCGTCATGGACGAGTTCATCGGACTGCCGCGCCACGGGGTCTTCGGGATGCACCCCACGCTGCTTCCCAAGCACCGAGGCCGGGCGGCGATCCCGTGGGCGATCCTGAACGGCCTCGCCAAGACCGGCGTGACGCTCTTCGAGATCACCGACGGCACCGCGGACTCCGGGTCGATCGTGGGGCAGGAAGAGGTTCCGATCGCGGCCGACGAGACGGCGACGACGCTCTACGCCAAGATCACCGAGGCTCATCTGGAGCTGGTGCGCCGCTTCATGCCGCAGCTGCTCGAAGGCAGGGCCCCGCGCCTCCCCCAGGACACGCGTCGCGCGAGCTCCTGGCCGAAGCGGATGCCTGCGGACGGGATCATCGACTGGGAGACGCGGGCGCCGTACCTTCACGACTGGGTGCGTGCGCAGACGAGACCCTATCCGGGCGCCTTCACGTATCTCGGCGAGGAGAAGCTCGTCGTCTGGCGAGCGCGGCCGGTCGAGCTCGAGGAGGAGGCGCCGGCCGGGACGATCGTCCGCAGCGAGGGGGAGGAGGCCGTCGTTGCCTGCGGCGAGGGCGCGCTCGTGCTCGAGGAGGTGGAGGGCGCAACCGGGCCGCTGCCGGTCGGCGCCCGTCTCGGATGAGGGTCCTGGTGCTGGCGGCCCATCCGGACGACGACGTGCTGGGCATGGGCGGCACGCTCTGCCTGCACGCAGCGGAGCAAGGAGACGACGTGCGTGTCGTCTGCGTCACGGACGGGAGCTCCACCCAGTACCCGGGCGACGCCGAGGTGCGGGAGCGGAAGAACGACGAAGCAAAGCGGGCCGCCACCGTCCTCGGCGTGACCGACTACGTCCATCTCGACCTGCCGGACATGCGACTCGACACCATGGCGAACGCCGAGCTGAACGGGGTCGTCGAGGAGCACGTCCGCGAGATGGCCCCGGAGGTCGTCTACACCGCGCACCCCGACGTCAACAGCGACCACCGGGCCCTCTTCGACTCCGTCGCGGTGGCAACGCGGCCGACCCCGGGACAACCCGTCCGGCGGGTCCTCACGTATGCGCCGATGTCGAGCACGGAGTGGACGCCGGCCGCGACGAACTGGTTCGTTCCGAACTGGTTCGTGGACGTGTCGGCCACGTTCGAGCGCAAGCTGGAGGCATTCGCGTGCTTCGAGACGGAACGGCGCGACTACCCGCACCCTCGGAACGACCGCGCGCTCCGCGCGCACGCCGAGTTCTACGGCGCGAGCGTCGGCTGCGAATACGCGGAGCCCTTTGTCTTGGTCCGAAACGTCGAACATGTCAAGAGGCGTGAGTCGCTACCACCGAACGCTTCGACTGGTCCCTTCAGACGGATCCGCGGCAAAGCCGCGTACCCTGAAATCTCGTCGTCGCAAGCGACGCCGAGGGCGCGAGCGTCGGCTGTGAGTACGCCGAGCCCTTCGTCCTCATCCGAAATGTCGAGCCCGCCTGACGGACAGCGTGCGGCGCGGTTGCTCGTGGCGATCGTCGTCGCGGGCCTGCTCGGAGGGACGGCCGCTGCGTTCGCGCTCACGGAGCAGCTGAAGCTCGAGCACAGTCCCGTCCTGCGGACGCTGGTCGGGAAGCTGCTCGGCCCGACCTGCCGGTGCCACCTCTCGCGGATCCCGATCGACTTCTCGCTCCGCAAGCGCGACCGGGTCTCCGTGTTCGTGGTCGACTCGAACGGCCGAATCGTCCGGACGCTCGTGCGCTCGGCGGTGCTGCGCATGGGCCGGCACCACTTCAGCTGGGACGGGCGCGACGACGCGGGGCAGGTCGTCCCGGAAGGGACGTACAAGCCGCGGCTGCACCTCGCAGTGCAGCACCGGACGATCCTGATGCCGAACCCGATCACCGTCGATCCGACGGCACCGCGTATCTCGCGGACCTCGGTGCGCCCGCGTGCGTTCTCCCCGGACGGCGATCGCCGCCGCGACCTCGTCTACATCCGCTACCGGCTGAGCGAGCGGGCCCGCGCGCTCCTGTACGTCAACGGCAAGCTCCGGGTCGAGCTGCGGCGTTACGCCGAGAACGGTCGTCTGAGCTGGAGCGGCAGGGTCTTCGGGCGGCAGCTTCCGGCGGGCTCTTACCGGCTGTCGTTGCGTGCCCGTGACCTGGCGGGCAACCTCTCGGCCCCCGTCGATCTTGGTGTCGTCCGGATCCGGTACATCGACGTGCGCCCGCACGTCCTCCACGCTCCACCCGGAGCGCGCATCGGCTTCCGTGTCTCGACGGACGCGAAGCGATACCGGTGGCGTCTTGGCAGCGGCGGCGGCAGCGCGCGCCCAGGATTGCTCGTGCTTCACGCGCCTGCAGCGCCGGGGCGCTACCGCCTGGTCGTGACCGAGAACGGCCACGCCGGCGGCGCGCTCCTCATCGTCGGGACGGGGCCGTGACCGCCGAGCTGGCGCGGGCTGCCGGCCCGGTCGGGGCTGCGGGGCTCGCGGTCCTGTTGAT
>JBARRQ010000081.1:0-15519 GCA_049644305.1 Gaiellaceae bacterium | reverse complement strand
GCCCTTGCCCTCGCCCGACGCCCGCCCGGAGCCAATCGTCCTGAGGCGAGCCGACGCGCCGGGGCTCGACGTGCTCGCCGAGCGCCTGGCGCTCGCCGGCTACGAGCGGGTCGACCGCGTCCAGGAGCGAGGGCAGTTCGCCGTGCGCGGCGGCCTCCTCGACGTCTTCCCGACCACCGGTCGCGATCCGATCCGCGTCGAGCTCTTCGGCGACGATGTCGAGGCGCTGCGGGCGTTCTCGCCGTTCACGCAGCGGACGCTCCACGACCTCGAAAACGCCGTCGTCTATCCGGCCGCCGAACGCCGTCTCGATCTGAGCGAGCCGCAGCTGCCGGACGACCGCGAGGCGCCGGCGATCCCGGACGATCTCGTGCCACCGCTCGACCGGCCACCCGATCTCGTCTGGCAACCGGACGAGGTGCGCCAGGTCTGGGCGGAGGGCGGCACGCAGCTGCAGCTGGAAGGAGCCGCCGAGCTCGAGCCGCTTCCGCGGGGGCAGCGCCACGCATTCGAGGCTCAGCGGCCGGCTCTGGCCGCACGGGGGCTCGCAGAGGCCGAGAACGAGCTCGCCGCGCTCCTTCGGGCCGGAAACCGCGTCGTCGTCGCCTTTCCGCACCGCGGCGAGGCGCTGCGGACGATGGCCCTGCTTCGCCGGGTCGAGGCCCGCCTGCTCGGGCCGGGCGAGCCCTTGCCGCAGGAGCCGGAGCTTTTGTTTGCCGTCTCGCCTGCCCGCCGTGGCTTCGTCTGGCGGGAGCTCCAGCTTGCGCTGCTGCCCGACACGCAGGTCTTCCGCAAGCGCGCGCCGCGCGCCGGCGCGCGGCTCGGAAGGGCGCTCCAGTCGTTCGCGGATCTGCGCACCGGGGACTACGTGGTCCACGAGGACCACGGCGTCGGCAAGCTGCTCGGGTTCGAGACGAAGACGGTGGCGGGCGTCACCCGCGACTACCTGTTCGTCGGCTTCCGCGGCGACGACCGGCTCTATGTCCCGCACGAGCAGATCGGAAAAGTCTCGAAGTACATCGGCGCCGACGGCGCGGCGCCCGCGCTCTCGAAGCTAGGCGGCAAAGCGTGGCAGAACCTCAAGAACCGGGCCCGCGCCAGCGTTCGCGAGCTGGCAGGTGAGCTGCTCGCGCTCTACGCCCGCCGCCAGCAGGCCGAGGGAGTCCCCTTCGATCTCTCAGGCGACTGGCTCGAGCGCCTCGAGGCCGAGTTCCCATACCGCGAGACAGATGACCAGCGAGCTGCGATCGAGTCGGTCAAGGAGGACCTCGAGGTGGCGCGCCCGATGGACCGGCTGATCTGTGGTGACGTGGGCTTCGGCAAGACCGAGGTCGCGGTGCGCGCTGCCTTCGCCGTTACGCTGAACGGCAAGCAGACGCTGATGCTCGTCCCGACGACCGTGCTCGCGCAGCAGCACTGGAACACGTTCCGCGAGCGCTACCGCGACTTCCCGGTCCGCGTGGAGATGATCTCCCGCTTCAGACGACCGGCCGAGCAGAAGCAGGTGCTGGCCGACTTCGCCGCCGGCAAGGTGGACGTTCTGATCGGCACCCACCGGCTGCTCAGCCGCGACGTGATCCCAAAGGAGCTCGGGCTGGTGATCGTCGACGAGGAGCAGCGTTTCGGCGTCGCGCAGAAGGAGCTGCTCCGGGCGCTGCGCCTCGAGGTCGACGTGCTCGCCCTGAGCGCGACGCCCATTCCGCGCACGCTTCACATGTCGCTCTCGGGGCTGCGCGACATCTCCGTGATCGAGACGCCTCCCGAGGGCCGGCGCCCGATTCGGACCTATGTCGGCGAGTACGACGAGGAGCTCGTGAAACAGGCGCTCGAGCGTGAGCACGAGCGCGGGGGCCAGAGCTTCTACCTGCACAACCGGGTCGAGACGATCGAGGAGGCAGCGGCGAAGCTGCAGCAGCTCTGCCCGGGCCTGCGCGTGCTCGTCGCGCACGGCCAGATGCGCGAGCGCGACCTCGAGGAGCGGATGATCTCGTTCCTGCGCGGCGACGCCGACCTGCTCGTCTCGACGACCATCATCGAGTCGGGCCTCGACATCCCGCAGGCGAACACGCTCGTCGTCGAGCGCGCGGACACGCTCGGGCTCGCCCAGCTCTACCAGATCCGCGGTCGGGTAGGCCGCTCGCACCTACTGGCGCACGCGTACCTCTTCTACCCCGACGCGCGCGAGCTGACCCCCGAGGCCCGGGCGCGCCTGGCGACGCTCGCCGACCACACGGAGCTCGGTGCGGGCTTCGCGATCGCGATGCGGGACCTCGAGATCCGCGGTGCCGGCGACCTGCTCGGGGCAGAGCAGCACGGGCATATCGCCGCCTTGGGCTTCGAGCTCTACGTCGAGCTCCTCGGCGAGGCCGTCGCAGAGCTTGCCGGGGAGCGCCGGACCGTCCCGCGGCCGGTGCGCGTCGACGCCACCGTCGATGCCTACGTTCCGGCGGACTACATCGGCGCCGAAGCGCTCAAGATCGACCTGCACCGCAGACTGGCGCTGACCGAGACGGACGACGAGCTCCGTGAGCTGCGGGCGGCCACCGAGGACCGGTACGGGCCGCTCCCGAAACCGGTCGAGAATCTGTTCGCGATTCAGGAAGCCAAGGTGGAGCTCGCGCGCCTCGGCGCCGACTACCTCGTCTTCCGCGGCGGGCGCGCGACGGTCGGCCCGCTCGAGCTCGGCTCGGCTGAGCTGCGGGCACTTCGCCGCGACGTCTCTACGGCCGTCTACACCACGGCTCGCAAGGAGGTCTCTGTCAGGGACGACGACTTTGGCGGAGCTCTTCGGCTAGTCGCTGCTATACTCGAAGCGCGCCGAGCAGCATGAGCGAAATGCCTGCTTCTGGCGCTTTTTGCATGAGACGAATCATCGTAGCCCTATCCGGTGTCGCACTCCTCCTGGCGCTAGCCGCGTGCGGTGGTGGCAGCTCCCGCAGCGTGCCAAGCGGCGCGGTCGCGGTCGTCGGGAACAGCTCGATCCCGAAGTCCGCCTACGACGGGCTGATCGCGCAAACCCAGCGGAACTACCAGGCGACGCACCATGCGTTCCCTAAGCCCGGCACGGTGGCGCTCGCCACCCTGCGCGCGAACGCGACGCAGTTCCTGATCTCGGCCAGCGAGTACCAGCAGGAGGCAAAGAAGCTGGGCGTCACGATCACCAGCAAGGACATCGAGGACAGGCTGAAGCAGATCAAGCTGCAGATCGCCGGGAGCCGGCCTGGGCAGGGCACGCCGACCGCGAAGCAGATCGAGCAGCGGTACCAGGCGGCGCTGAAGGCGCAGGGCTTCACCGACAGTGAGGTGCACGACGGGATTCGGATCTCGCTTCTCCGCGAGCGTGTCCAGGCGAAGGTGACGCACGACGTCACCGTCTCGGACAGCGAGATCAAGGACTACTACGACAAGCACAAGCTCACGTACCAGATCCCTGCGCAGCCGGCAACGCGCAACGTGCGCCACATTCTCGTCAAGACCAAGAAGCTCGCCGACCGGCTTTACGCTCGGCTCAGTGCCAAGCCGAGCCTGTTTCCGAAGCTCGCGAAGCAGTATTCGCAGGACAAGTCCTCGGGTATCGCCGGCGGCGTGCTGCCGGGCGGCGCCGTCAAGGGACGGCTCCTGAAGCCCTTCGAGCAGGTCGCCTTCTCGATCCAGACGAACGTCATCTCGAAGCCGGTGCACACGTCGGTCGGCTGGCACATCATCGAGGCGCTTGGGCCGGTCAAGGCCCCAGCCCCGGCGCATGAAGCGCCGCTCTCCCAGGTCAAAGAGGCGATCCGGCAGATCCTGCTCCAGAACAAGCGCAACCAGGTGCTCTCGTCGTGGACACAGAAGACGGTGAACCACTACTGCGGGACGATCGCCTACCAGGCCGGATACGCGCCGGCCTCCGGTCAGGACCCCTGCAAGAGACCGCAGGGAACCACGGCTTCGACGACTTAGGGTGGCGCTCGCCGAGACGCTGCTGGAACTGCAGCAGCTGACCGAGCGGCTGCGCCGTGACTGCCCCTGGGACCGAGAGCAAACTCCCCGGACGATCGTCCCCCACACGGTCGAAGAGGCATACGAGGTGGCGGATGCCGCGCTCGCGGACGATCGGTCGAAGCTGCTGGACGAGCTCGGCGACCTCCTCTTCCAGGTCTACTTCCTTTCGCTGCTTCTCAGCGAGGAGGGCGCCGGTGACCTCGAGCAGGTTGCGCGCGGAGCCCACGAGAAGCTGGTGCGCCGGCACCCGCACGTTTTCGGGGTGGCAGAGGCGCGCACGGCCGGGCGGGTGCGCGCGAACTGGGAACGCATCAAGGCCGACGAGGAAGGCCGCGAAGGGATCTTCCACCACGTCCCGGCCGG
The DNA here is from genome assembly GCA_049644305.1 of Gaiellaceae bacterium. Classification (GTDB taxonomy): domain Bacteria; phylum Actinomycetota; class Thermoleophilia; order Gaiellales; family Gaiellaceae; genus AC-32. The sequence goes on along the minus strand of JBARRQ010000081.1, from coordinate 11,172 downwards.
CCTTCCAGCGCTGCTCTACGCGCGAAAGGTCCAGCGGCGTGCAGCCGCGGTCGGCTTCGAGTACTCGGACTTCGCCGGAGCGCTCGGCGACCTCGACGACGAGGTTCGCGAGCTGAAGGAGGCGCTGGCGGAAGCCGGCGAGCCCGCGCCGGAGACCGAGCCTGACCGGCACGTGCTCGAGGAGGTAGGAGACGTCCTCTTCGCAGCGGTCAACGTCGCGCGGCGGCTGAACGTCGATCCCGAGCTGGCCCTGCGGCTGATGACCCAGCGGTTCGTGGCACGTGTGGAACACGCTGAGGGCCTTGCGGCGGACGAGGGGAAGGCCTTCGCGGAGCTCCCGCTGGCCGAGCAGGACCGTTACTTCGACCGCGCCAAGGAGGCGTTTCGATGGGAATGACCGCGATCGCGGATGTCCGGGCACGCTGGATCCTCGACTCGCGCGGCAATCCGACGGTCGAGGTCGACGTCCGGTTGGAGTCGGGCGCGCTCGGCCGCGCGGTCGTGCCTTCCGGGGCCTCGACCGGTGGCCACGAAGCGCTCGAGCTGCGCGACGGGGGCAAGGCGTGGGGCGGAAAGGGCGTCTCCCGGGCGGTCGGGAACGTCAACGGCGAGATCGCGGCGGCGATGCGAGGGCTCGACATCTCCGACCAGCGAGCGCTCGACCAGCGGCTGATCGAGCTCGACGGGACGCCGAACAAGGAGCGCCTGGGAGCGAACGCGATCCTCGGCGTCTCCCTGGCCGCCGCCAAGGCGGCGGCGGCCGAGGCCGGCGTGTCGCTCTTCCGCCATCTCGGCGGCCCGGCGGCGAAGACCCTGCCGGTTCCGCTCATGAACGTGATCAACGGCGGGGCTCACGCGCAGAACTCGATCGACTTGCAGGAGTTCATGCTCGTCCCGGCCGGTGCGGAGACCTTTGCGGAGGCGCTGCGGATCGGCTCCGAGGTCTTCCACGCGCTCGGTGCTCTGCTGCACGAGCGGGGCTTCTCGACGGGCGTCGGGGACGAGGGAGGCTTTGCGCCCGACCTCGCCTCGAGCGAGGAGGCGATCGAAGCGCTTCTCGAGGCGGCCGAGCGTGCAGGCCACCGCGAGCGGATCGCCGTCGCGCTCGATCCCGCTGCGACCGAGCTCTACCGAGACGGGCGCTACGTCTTCGAGGGCCGAGACGAGGACGGGGCCGGGATGGTCGCCTACCTCGGAGAGCTCGCCGAGCGCTTTCCCATCGTCTCCATCGAGGACGGCCTGGCCGAAGATGACTGGGAGACGTGGCGCCTCCTGACGGAGCGTCTCGGCGACAAGGTTCAGCTCGTCGGCGACGACATCTTCGTGACGAACCTCGAACGCTTCCGTCGCGGAATCGAAGAGCGCGTCGCGAATGCCATCCTCGTCAAGGTCAACCAGATCGGGACCCTCACCGAGTCCCTGGACGTAATCGACCTTGCACAGTCGAGTGGGTACGGCGTCGTCGTCTCGCATCGCTCGGGCGAGACGGAGGACACGACGATCGCCGACCTCGCCGTCGCCACGAACGCGGGGCAGATCAAGACGGGCTCCCTTTCCCGCACCGACCGGGTCGCCAAGTACAACCAGCTCCTGCGTATCGAGGAAGAGCTCGGCGAGGACGCGGTGTACCCGGGCTGGGACGTGTTCGCGCGCTTCCCTCGGTAGCGGGCGCACGGGGGAACCAGGTGGTTCCCCCCGTGTTCCTGCGAGCTAATCTCAGGCTGTGGCCGTAGCCACGCCAAGGCGCACCAAGATCGTCGCCACGATTGGCCCGGCCTCGGCGGCACCCGAGGTGATGGTCGAGCTCGCCCACGCGGGGATGGACGCCGCGCGCCTCAACCTCTCGCACGGCACGCACGACGAGCATCGGGAGCGTGCCCGCCTCGTGCGTGCGACGGAGGCCGAGCTGGGACGCCCGATCGCGCTGATCGCGGACCTCCAGGGCCCGAAGCTGCGGATCGGCGACCTGGACGGACCGGTCACGCTGAAACGGGGCGACGAAGTGGTCGTCGCCGGGAGCGAGGCCTCGTCGGACAGCCGGCTGCTGCCGGTCAGCCCTTCCGTGATCGGGGAGGTGCTCCAGCCCGGCCACGAAGTGCTGATCGACGACGGGCTTGTTCGGCTGCGCGTCGAGCGGATCCACCAGGGGCAGGCGGAGTGCGCCGTCCTCTCGGGCGGCGTGGTGGCCGCCCACAAGGGAGTCAACCTGCCCGGCGTTCCGATCCCGATCCCGTCGTTGACGCGGAAGGACATGGACGACCTCGACCTGGCGCTCGACATCGGCGTGGACTTCGTGGCCCTCTCGTTCGTGCGGTCCGCGGCCGACGTTCGCGACCTCCGCGCGCTGATCGAGCAGACCGGCTCGCACGCGCACGTGATCGCGAAGATCGAGAAGGCAGAAGCAGTGGACGCGCTCGAGGCAATCCTCGACGAGGCGGACGCGGTCATGGTCGCGCGCGGCGACCTCGGCGTCGAGATCGGCCCGGCGATCGTGCCGCTCGTCCAGAAGCGGATCATCGTCGCGGCACTCGAGCGCGGAAAGCCGGTGATCACTGCGACCCAGATGCTCGAGTCGATGATCCACCAGGCAGAGCCGACCCGTGCCGAGGCGAGCGACGTGGCCAACGCGATCCTCGACGGAACCTCGACGCTGATGCTCTCGGGCGAGACGGCGATCGGCGAGTACCCGGTCGAGTCGGTGGCGTACATGGACCGGATCGCGAGGGCGGTCGAGCCGAGCCTCGGCTACCGGCACCAGCTGCCAGAGGCGAGCGAGGAGCCCACGGTCGGCCAGGCGATGTCCAACGCCGCCTGTGACCTTGCCGAGGCGCTCGGCGCATCGGCGCTGCTCGTGCCCACGTACACCGGCCGCACTGCCTCAGTGGTGGCGCGGCTGCGGCCGCGGCGCCTGATTCTCGGGCTCACACACCACGACTACGCGCTCCGCCAGATGGCCCTCGAGTGGGGCGTGACGCCGCTCTTGATCCCCGAGGGCACGGACGTCGAGGACCTCTGGGCCCAGTCGCTCGCCGTCGCCCGGAAGAGCGGGCTGGTAGCCGAGGGCGATCGGATCGTCATCACCGGCGGGACGGCAGTGAACCAGCCCGGCACCACCGACCTGATCAAAGTCGCGATCGCCTAGGCGCCGTTTGCGGCGCCGCCGTCAGGACGCGCGGGCTACGCCCGTGCGTCCGTCTGAATTGACCGGTCGAACCGCTTGATCAATGTTCGCGAGCGTCTAAGGCGCCGCTTGTGGAGGATCAAGGTGTTCGGTGGCGAATCGGCCCGCGTGGCCCGCCGAACTTCCTCACGCTCCAGGATCCGCCTTCGCTGGCTTGCGCTCGCGGCGATCGTGCTCGTGGGTTTGTTCTACGTGAGGCCGCTGCGAAGCTATCTGAACACGAAGCGCGAGCTCGCGCAGCGAGTCGCGGACGTGCGCTCGCTGAAGGCGGAGAGGCGCTCGCTCCAACACCGCCTCGCGCAGGCGAGCACGCCCGAAGCGCTGGAGCAGGAGGCGCGCCGACTCGGTCTCGTGCGCCCGGGTGAGCGCCTCTTCATCGTCAAGGGCATCTCGGCCTGGATTCACTCCAAGGCTACGATCGCGAAGTAACCCGCGGAGATCCGCATTAGTCGCTTCGGTCGGGATGAATGACAAAGAGATTGTCGAGCGCCAGCTCGGACGGCCTCCACGGGCCTTTCGGCGCGTCGCCGTGCGCTGTCCGTTCGGACGTCCGGCGGTTACCGAGCAGGCGCCGTTCGACGAGTCGGGCGAGCCTTTCCCGACGACGTACTACCTGACCTGCCCGCATCTGGTTGCCGCGCTCGCGCGGATCGAGGCGGGGGGAGGGGTGGAGCGTTGGAGCCGGCTCGCGCGGGAGGATCCCGAGCTTCGCGCAAGCGCTGAGCGCGGCCGCGAAGACCAGCGCCGCCTGCGGCCCGAGCTCCCCGGCGGGATTGGCGGTCAGACTCGCACCGCCGGGCTGAAGTGCCTGCACGCCCACGCGGCGTTCGCTCTCGCGCGACCCGGGTACGAGCTCGGCGAGCGGATCCTCGTCGAGCTCGAGCAGCTCTGGCCCTCGCGAGAATGCTGCACGCCCGAGTAGCATCGGCGCGATGCCGCTGCCGACGCTCGAGACGACAAGGCACGAGTGGGAGGAGGGCCACCGCCGCCTCGAGGCCGCGGCTCGCGACCGGCCACGGTACGAGCGGCTCCTCGCGGAGCTCGAAATCGTGCTCGCCGAGCTCCGGCGCCGGATTGGACAGACCTTCACCCTCGACGAGCTCGCTTCGGCCTATGAAGGAGCCGACCGCTGGGTGCAGGAGGTGCTCGCCGAGCGTGAGCCGGCTCCCGGCTGGCCGGCGCGGTCGACCACGGTTCAGGACGCCGCGTTCTACGTGTACTCCCGCGGCGCCGTCGACTACCGCCCGTGATTCCGGGCAGCCGGCGCCTGAGAGAGATCGGGCCCTGGCGCCCGGTCGTATGGGGTTTGCTCTTCGTGCTCGTCTTTGCGATCGGGATCGCGCTCGGCCAGGCTCTCGAGGACAATCCTCGCCCGGGCAGGACGACGACGGTGGACCGGACGTTCACCCTGCGGCCCGAGTCGGCGACGGTGACAGTGACGGCGCCCTGAGGTCCGGTTAGGAAAGGCAAGCTTTGGGTAGATTCCTCGCGCATGGCGCGGAGCGACGTCTCACAACGCCTGGCCCCCGTGGGCGAGCCCGACTGGTTGACTCTCGGCCAGGCGGCGAAGTACCTCGGAGTTGCCCAGAGCACGATCCGCAAGTGGTCCGACCAAGGCCGCGTGCCGGCGTTCTACACGCCTGGTGGGCACCGCCGCTACCGCCGGGGCGACCTGGACGACTTCCTAGCACGCTCGGGCCCGGGCGGGAGCAGCGCCGGAGGGCCACTCGTCTTGATCGTCGACGACGATCCCAGGCTGCGCGAGTACATCCGCGTGAACCTGGAGATGGAGGGCTACTCCGTGCGGGAGGCGGGCAGCGCAGAGGAGGGCCTGGCCGTTCTCGAGGAGTCCACGCCCGATCTCGTGCTCCTCGACGTGATGATGCCCGAGGTCGACGGCTGGGAGATGCTGCGCCGTGTGCAGGAGCGCCACGGCGTCGGAACGATTCCGGTGATCATGTTCAGCGGCAAGGTCGACGAGCAGGAAGCTTCTGAGGCGGCCCAGAGAGGCGCGCAGGCCTTCATCGGTAAGCCGTTCAATCCTCAGCAGCTGATCGACCAGACGAAGCAGCTGCTACCGGCGACCTGATCCGGGCCGACAGGCACCTCGAGCGCTGGGTAGTCCACCACCGCGTCGGCTGGCTGGACTGGCTGTTCGTCGGGCTCTCCTGGATCGGCACGTTTGGGCTCGTCTTCCTCGCGGCAGCGCTTGTTCTTGCCGTCCTCTGGCGCCGGCCCTGGATCTTCGCGCTGGTGCTGGCGGCGGATGCCTCCGCTGATGCCATCTCATTCGGACTGCGCGACTGGATCGGGCGCCGGCGGCCGCCGCTCGTGTATCCGGAGCCGAGGCCGCTCGTGCACGTGCCCCACTCGGGCTCGTTTCCCTCGGGGCACGCGGCGCTCGCCTTCGCGTGCGCGACAGTGCTCGCCTCGGCTTCGCGGCGCCTGGCCGTGCCGGCGTTCGCCCTCGCCGCAGCGATTGCCTGGTCGCGCGTCTACGTCGGCGTCCACTGGCCGCTCGACGTCCTCGGCGGAGCGGTCCTCGGCGTGCTCGTGTCTATAGCTCTTCTGACGCTCGTAACAAGCCTGCGACGATCACGGCGAGCGCCGCGAGCAGGCTGATCCAGATGCCGATTCCGCGGCCGGCCGGCGGCGGGATCGAGTCCGGAATCGAGATCAGGCGGATGAGGACAAAGATCGTCGCCAACGAGCCGAGAGCGATCACGACCAGGCTCTCAGGGACCGTAGGGGGAAGCTCGAAGCCGGTCTCGCGCAGGATGACCAGCCCCAGCAGAACGAGGCCGATGAAGAAGACGAGCTTGCCGAGTGCGCCGGTGTGCCAGCCGATCACGGCGATCGTCGGCCCGGCCAGGCCGTGTTCGGCGTACCAGTCGGTGAAAGCAGAGATCGTAAGGACGAGCGCGGCGACCCACGTCAGCCGCCCGCCGAGCGCCCAGAAGCCCGCGGCAGGCCGGACGAAGGCCTCCTGCTCGGCCTCGTAGTAAGGCTCCTCCTCCTCGACCGGAGCAAAAGGCTCAGGCTCGGGCGTCTCCACGCGCGCAAGTATGGGCGATTCGCGAAACCGACGTCTGTTAGAGACCGAAGAGCCGGTGGATCTCGTGCGAGATGACGATCGCCAGCCCGATGCTCGTTGCGATCACGGCGGTCACGGCCAGCCAGAAGCGGAGGCCGGCGAGCTGCCGTTCGCGAGCCCGCTCCTCTCGCTTCCGGCGCCGAGCTCGCTCGCGTCGGTACGCCCGCTCCACACTGGTCGGGTCGAGAAGCTCCTCCTCGACCTGTTGCCGCTCTGGCAGAGCCATGCACCCAGTGTAAAGAGCCATACTTCGGACTGAGGGGGCAAGGATGGCGTTTGCCAGGGAACCAAGCGGCATTGCGCATCTCGACGAAGCGCTCGAGGCGATCGTGGCGCGCACTGCCGAGCTCGCAGAGGCGGACATCGTCGTCGCGTGGCTGGCGGACGAGAGCGGCGGCCTGATCGCGCACGCTGTCCACGCTTCGTCGGAGTCTGTCCGCGCCGAGCTGGAGGGCTCGAGGATCGAGGCGGAGGCGGTCCCTCTTAACGAGCAGTCCGATCTCGACTGCCTTCCCCGGCCGCTGAAGGTCGCCGCCGAGCGGCTGTCGGCTGTCGGCGTGCTCCGGCTGCCGGTGCGTGACAACGGTGCTGTTGTCGGCTCGGTCGAGCTGATGCGCAGCCGCACAGAGTTCGACGAGCGGCAGCGGGCCCTCGCCCGGGCCGCCGCAGCGGACGTCGCGCTCGCGCGCAGGGCGTTCCCGGAGACGGATGCCAAGCGAACGGCTCCGGATCCCCTCGAGCTCGCCGGAGATGCCCTCGCGGCGGGGTCCGACGAAGCGCGTGCGGCCGATCAGGTCGCGGCGCTCGCCGCCGAGGCCACCGGAGCACAGGTGTGCCTCGTCTGGCGCTACGACGAGGACGGGACGCCGGTCCTCGCCGCGCTCGCAGGGCCGGCCGCCGCGGCCCCACCGTCGGGCGACGAGGCTGTGCGCAGGGGTCGGGCCGCCCACGAGCCGGTCGTCGTCGAGCCCCTCGACGATAAGCAGCCAGACGGCCCGGCGCTGGCCACGCTGCAGCTCGGTGAACCGCCCCTTGGCGCGCTCCAGCTCGTCTTCGCCGAGCATCCGGACCCGGCAGGTGCATTCCTCCCGCGGCTGGCGACGTTCGCCGTTCGCGCCGCGCACGCGCTCCGCGCGAGCGAGCGCCGCCGCTCACTTGCGGCCGACCTCGAGCGGACGCGGGCGCTCTTGGGAATCGTCGTCCAGGCGGTCGCCCAGCTTTCTCTCGCGCACACACTCGACACGGCTGTCGAGCGTGTCTGCGAGCTTCTTGGGGCCGAGCGTCTTGCGGTCTACCTCGTCGAAGAGGAGCGCCTCGAGACGGCGGCCGAGCGTGGGCTGACGGGTCCTCATGTGCGGGTGGGCGAACGGCTGCTCGAGCTGGCGCTCGGCCCTGCGCGCGGGCGCGGCATCCTGCTCGTCCCCGACGCTGCGGCCGACTTGCGGCTGGGCGGGATCCGCGACGCGCTGCAAGAGGTCGGAATCGAGGCGGCGGTGGCTGTGCCGTTGCGCGCGCGCGACGAGCTGATCGGTCTGCTCGCCGTGTACCCCGAGCGCGGCCGCGAGCTGAGGGAGGGCGAGGAGTCGCTCCTGCGCGCGCTCGCCGCTCAGCTTGCCGTAGCGGTCCAGAACGCGCGACTGCACGAGGAGACGAAGCGGCTCGGCGCCGAGCGCAGCACCGCGCTCGAGTCGGAGAAGCAGGCTTCGCACAGGCTGCGCGCCCTCTACGAGATCTCTCGCTCCTTCACCGAGAGCCTCTCCCTCGATGCGACGCTGGAAGCCGTTGCACGGACGATCGTCGAAACGCTGGGGGTGGACGCGGCGGCGTTACGCATGCCGCACGAGAGAGGCGATGCGCTGGTCCCAGTCTCCGTCCACGTCCGTGAGGAGCGGCTGGCGGAGCCGATCCGCCGTATCCTGTCGCTGCCGCAGCCGCTCTCGCCGATTCGCCCGAGCGTGTTCCGCAGCGGGACGCCCGTCGTCCTCGACGGTCGCAGCGCCGCCGCGCTGGGGCCGGCGCACGAGCCGCTGATCCCCTTCCTCGAGAAAGGCTCGACCGCCGCCGTGATCCCGCTGGCCGTTCAGGAGGAGGTTCTGGGCACCCTGACCCTCCTGTCGCTCGATCCTGAGCGGCCGATTGCAGGCGACACGCTCGACGCCGCGATCTCGATTGCCGGCCAGGCTGCCTTGGCCCTAGACAACGCCCGCCTCCACCAGCAGCGCAAGGACTTCACGGAGACGATGCAGCGCTCGCTCTTGCCGCAGACCCGGCCTGAGATCCCGGAGCTTCAGATCGGCGACCTCTACGTCCCCTCGACGAAGGTCGAGATCGGCGGAGACGTCTACGACTTCCTCGAGCTCGCGGACGGGCGCCTGGCTGTCGTGCTCGGCGACGTCACGGGACACGGCATCGACGCGGCCGCGGATATGGCGATGGCCAAGTTCGTCTTTCGCTCGCTGGCCAGGGAGCATCCGGAGCCGGGCGACTTTCTCGCGGCGGCGAACGAGATCGTGCTCGGCGAGATCGGCGCCGGGAAGTTCATCACGCTGCTCTACCTGACGGCCGATCCACGTAGCGGCGAGCTCGCGTGCGCCTCGGCCGGGCATCCACCGCCGCGGGTCTTCGGCGCCGGAGAGGCCCCGGAGCCGTTGGCCGTCACGGGCCTCGCGCTGGGCGTCGAGCCGAGCCAGAGCTACGAGACGGCGCGTGTCCGCCTGGAGCCCGGCGCCGGCGTCGTCCTCTACACCGACGGCCTCCTCGAGGCGCGGCGAGAGGGAGAGCTCTACGGCGAAGAGCGGCTCGATGCGGCTCTGACCCGCCACGCGGAGCTCTCCGCACAAGAGCTCGCTCAGGCGCTCGTGGACGACTGTCGAGCGTTCGCGGGCGAGCTCGGAGACGATCTCGCCGTCGTCGTCCTCAAGCGGACCGCATGATCGACCTGCGCCGGAGGGACGGCCGGCTCCTGCGGGTCGGGCACCGAGGCGCGGCCGCCCTCGCGCCTGAGAACACGATCGCCTCGCTTGCGCTCGCGTTGGAGCTTGGTTGCGACCTCGTCGAGTTCGACGTGCTCGAGCTCGACGGTGCCCTCGTGCTCGCCCATTCGCTCAACGAGCTGCCGACCAAGCTCTCGACTCTGGACGACGCGCTGGCGTTCCTGGCGCGAACCGACGCGGGTCTTCACGTCGACCTGAAAGTGCATGGAGCCGAGCAGCCGCTCGCGGAAGCGCTGCGGCGCCACGGGCTCGTCGAGCGCGCCGTCGTCAGCACCTTTCGCCCCGCGAGCCTGCGCGCGCTGCAGGTGCTCGAGCCCGGCCTTCGCCTTGGGCTCACGTACCCCCAAGACCGCTACGGCCTGAGCGGGAGGCGGCTGACCGCGCCGCTCGTCGGCTCGGCCCTGGTGGTGATGCGAGCGGCGCTCGCGGCGCGGATCGGACGCATGCTCACGGCTGCCCGCGCCACGGCGGCGATGCTCCACGGGCGCGTGGTGAGCCGAGCCGTCGTCGAGCGCTGCCACGCGCTCGGTGCTGCGGTTCTGGCCTGGACGGTCGTCTCCGCCGAGCAGCTTCGGAGGCTTGACGAGCTGGGAGTCGACGGCGTGATCGCGGACGATCCGCGGATCTTCCGAGGCTAGACTCTCTGGCGCGTGAAACGGGCTGCTCTCGCCGTGCTTTTCGTGCTCGGTCTCGGCGCCTCCGCCGGCGTCTCCGCGGGCGGCGTCGGTTCGACGACCGCGACCGGGACGACTACCGATCCGGCACCGGTGATCGCGGAGGGTGTGACGATCGGCGGGGTCCCCGTGGGCGGCCTGAGCGAGGTCGACGCCGTCGCCGCGGTGACGGCTTCCTTCCAGCGCCCGGTCCCGCTGCTCGTCCTGCGCCACCGCCTTCTCGTCACTCCGGAGCACCTGGGTGCGACCGCCGTCGTCCGCCTAGCGGTCGCCCGAGCCCTCACCGCTGCGCCGGGAACGGCGCTCAAGCTGCGCGTCAAGCTGACCCGCACGACGGCGCAGAGCTACGTCGATCACGTCGCGCGGCGGTTCGATCGAAAGCCGGTCGACGCGAGGCTTTTCCTGCGGCAATCTCGGCCCTGGGTGAGCATGCAGAAGCCCGGCTGGGCACTGCGCCGCGAGCAATCGCTGGCGTGGATCTTCTCGGCGCTCGTCGCCAACTCGCGCGCGCCGGTTCGCTTGCGCTTCCGCGGCCTCGCGCCGACGGTCACACGCCGGAGCATCGGGCCGGTGATCGTGATCCACCGTGGCTCGAACCGCCTCTACCTCTACGACGTGATGCGCCTCTGGCGGGTCTTCGGCGTCGCCACTGGGCAGTCCGCCTACCCGACGCCGCTCGGCCGCTGGACGGTCGTCGTCAAGTGGCGCAACCCGTGGTGGTACCCACCTCACGCGTCCTGGGCGGCCGGCGAGTCGCCGATCCCGCCGGGACCGGGCAACCCGCTCGGCACGCGCTGGATGGGGCTCTCGGCCTCCGGCGTCGGGATCCACGGCACGCCCAACGACGCCTCGATCGGCTACTCGGCGTCGCACGGCTGCATCCGGATGCACATCCCGGACGCGGAGTGGCTCTTCAACCACGTCTCGATCGGGACGACGGTCTTCATCGTCTCGGCGTGACATGAGACGTCGCTTGCGTGACGCATGAACGCGGCCAGGTTGAAGCTCGGCGCGCAGGCTCTCGCGGTCGGGCTCGTCCTGGCCCTGCTCGCGCTGCTGATCTGGAAGATCGCTCACCAGAACGGTGGCGGAGTCGCGTCGAAGATCGACCACAACAAAGTCGTCTCGGCGCCGAACTTCACCCTCGGCAGGCTCGACCGGCCCGGCAAGCTGCAGCTTGCCTCGCTGCGCGGCAAGGCGGTCGTGCTCAACTTCTGGGCGTCCTGGTGC
>JBARRQ010000080.1:0-16527 GCA_049644305.1 Gaiellaceae bacterium | reverse complement strand
GGACGATCGGCGAGATCGTCTACCTCGGCATGTACAGCCAGTTCCACGTAGAGACGAAGGCCGGCCGGGTCCTCGTCAGCCGCTTCGCCGATGAGGCGCTCCCGTTCGAGGAGGGCTCTCAGGTCGTCGTCTCGTGGGGCGCCGACGACGCCTCTGTGCTCGGCTCCTAGAAAGGCTCGCTAGACGTCGAGCGCGCCGAGCCGCCGCTCGACGATCCGCCGCCCGATCTCCGCGCCCACGACGACGATCAGGGAGATCGTGATCACGACCACTGCCACCGCGATCACCTGCGGCAGCTGGTTCGGGAAGCGGAGCGCCGAGTAGAGGTAGATCGGGAAGGTCAAGTTCGGCCCGACCACGAACGAGGCGACCGCGTACTCGTCGAACGACGTCGTGTAGGCGATCAGGAAGGCCGACACGACGGCTGGGAGGAGCAGCGGCAGGGTGACCGACTGGAACGCCCGCAGGCGGCTCGCCCCGAGGTCGTAGGCTGCCTCCTCGAGCGAGACGTCGATCTGCTGGAGGCGAGGCATCAGGACGAGGATCGTGTAGGGGACGCTGATGACGACGTGCCCGATGACGACGGTGAGAATCGATCGCGAGATTCCGGCTGCGTGGAAGAAGAGGAGCAGGGAGATCCCGAAGACCACGTAGGGGATCACCAGCGGGCTCAGCAGGACCGCGGAGACCGGCGCCTTGGCCCTGAACCGCCGCCGAACGAGCGCGATCGAGGCGAGCACGCCGAGCAGCACGGCGCCCAGGCTCGAGAGCGCTGCGACGATTGCACTCGTCTTCAGCGCGGTCCTCAGGTCGGAGTTGGTGAGGAACTGGTGGTACCAGTGCAGAGTGAAGCCGCTCAGCGGGAACGACGGAACGTCCGCATTGTTGAACGAGAAGATCACGAGGATCACGATCGGGGCGTAGAGAAAGACGATGACGAAGGCGAAGAACGCCCTCAGAAGGCGCGCCCCGTTCTTCGACAGCGTGACGCCCATCAGCCTGCCGTCACCTGGCGCGGCTGCAGGAAACGCGCGAAGGCGACCGTGAGAACGGCGACCACTCCCAAGAGGAACAGCGCGAGCACCGAGCCCGTCTCCCAATCCGGGAAGCCGGTCGCGAACAGGTCGACGATCTGGTTCCCGTACATGTAGCCGCTCGCTCCCCCGACGAGGGAGGGCGTCACGAACTCGCCGAGCGTCGGGATGAAGACGAAGAGAAACGCGGCGATCACGCCTGGGATGGAGAGCGGCAGCGTCACGCTGCGGAAGGCCCGGAGGCGGCTGGCCCCCAGATCGCTCGCCGCCTCGAGCAGGCGCTGGTCGAGGCTTTCCAGCGAGACGAAGATGGGAAGCGCGACGAAGGGGAGCCAGATGTAGCCGAGCACGAGCATGACGGCGAATCTGCTGTAGAGGAGCTGCGAGAGCGGATGGTCCGGCGATCGCAGTCCGGTCCAGAACAGGAACGTATTGACGACGCCCTGGTTCCCGAGGATCACCTTCCAGGCGAGGACCCGGAGCAGGTAGCTCGTCAAGAACGGAGCAATCAGGAGGAGCAGGAGGACGTACTTGCGCCTGGTCCCGGAGAGCGCGAGGTAGTACGCGAGCGGGTAGGCGAGGATCACGACGATCGCCGAGACGATCAGCGACATCTGCACGGACTTCCAGAACAGCTTGAGGTAGATCGCGCTGTGCAGGAAGTCGTGCCAGCCCGTCAGCGTGAACGCGTGCGGGCCCGGGTTGATCGAGAGGGCGTCGAAGCTGTAAGCCGCGACGATCCCGATCGGCACGAGGAAGAACACGGCGAGCCACGCCAGCGGCAGGCCGAGGAGGCTCGGCGTGGTCAGGTCTACCCGCAGACGTCTAGGCCGGCGGGGCGCCGGCGGGGCGCCGGCTTGGCCTTCGACTGCCACTCGCTGGTCTAGCGCGCCCTCGTCAGGAGCTCTTCACCTGCTCCCACATGTGCGCGTAGACCGCCCGACGCGGGATGTCGCGGTCGAAGTGCGCGTTCGGCTCCGCGACGGCTCTGGGGTTGCCCAGCTGCAGCGCGCGCAGCAGGTCGCTCGAGCTCGGCCGTGCCCGCGTGTTGGCGTGGCCGTAGCCGTAGTTGTCCTCGAGCCACTTCGCCGACTTGGTCGAGCTCCAGGCGTTGGTGTACGCGTGAGCGAGGTGGTAGCGCGGCGTCCCCTTGAGGAGCATCAGCATGCCGACCCATGAGACCGCCTTCTCCTTCGGGTGCATGTAGACGACCTTCAGGTGCTTGGCCTTCATCTGCACCCAGTCGTTCGGCCACGCATACGCGATCCAGTAGTCGCCGGCCGCGAAGGGCTGGTCCAGGTCCGTCGTCTCGGAAGACCAGATCTTGCGGACCAGGTGCTTCTTGGAGATCAGCAGCTGCTGGGATCGCTTGAGCTGGGCGTCGGTCTGCTTCCACGGGTCCTTGAAGCCGAGGTAGAGCCCCGCGACGACGAGCATCTCGAGGTCGTCATACCAGGCGATCTTGCCCTTGTAGCGCTCGTCGAAGAGCAGGCCCCAGGACTTCGCCTTGGGATGCACCTTGTCGCTTCGATAGAGGATGGCGTCGAAGCCCCAGTCCGCCGGGATTCCGTACTGCTTGCCCTTGTACTGACCGGCCTTGACCATCAGGGGGTTCAGGTACTTGAAGTTGGGGATCAGCTTCGGGTCCCACGGCTGGACGAGCCCGCTGGTCGCGAAGTACTTGACCCAGCCAACGTAGGGGCGGAAGAGGTCGGGCTTGAGGCCCGCGTGGATCTTGGCGAGCGCGTCCGACTCGTTGGTCATGTACGTGAACTGCGGCTTGTTGTGCGGGTAGCCCTTCACGTACTGCGCGAACATCGCCTGGCCGCCGTCGTTGCCGTAGCCGGCCCAGTCGAGGACCTGGAGGCGGCCCTTCTCGGCGCCGAGCCTTTCCAGCGCTGCCTGGGCGGCTGCGGCAGGGCCTCCGAGAAACGCCGCTCCGCCCGCGAGTGCCGCAAGCTTCAGAAGATCTTCCCGGCTTAGCTGCCGGCCGTCGAGACCCGTGTCCCTGCTCACTGACGCCCCTTTCGTTCGGGCCCCCCGGAGTAGTAGAACCTACGCGCGGGGAAGGGTCAACCATAAGCGGGCGCGCGGGCTCCGGGTTGAGCCCGCGCGCGTGGGAATTGCGGCTAGGCGGGTGCGGCCGCGACTGGGGCTGTCGTCCTCCAGAGCCAGATGCTCACGAGCAGGATCCAGATCGGGAACGCAAAGATGAGCGCCGCCCAGCCGATCGGGCCGATCAGGAGCACGACGCCGATCAGGAGGTTCACCCAGCCGAGCCAGCGAGGCATCACCGCGTAGCGGAGCGCAAGGATCGCCCCGGCGAAGAAGAACACCGCAAGGATGTATTCGGCGCCGATGAAGAAGGCGTCCCCGAGATCGTGTAGCGCGAGCGCCGCGGAGGCGTCGAGATGCTTCTTCTCGAGGGCAGCGGACATGTCCGGCCCCATGACCAGGAAGCCCATGACCGCCGCGCCGATACCGCTGCCGTAGGCGAGGGCCGTGAGCCTGCCTGCTCCGCCTTCGGCGACGAGGTACCGGCTTCGCAGGCTGCCGAGGAACCAGGTGAACAGAATCGTCCCCAGCGCGAAGAGAAAGCCTCCGAACAGGATCGCGTTGTGGTGGTGCTGGTACGAGGCGAGGAGCCTCGGTCCCGTCGATCCCTTCACCTTGGATGAATTCACGATCAATCCGAGCACCCACAGGACAACCGCGAGCACGCCCGACAGAGGCGCCAAGCGCTCCCACCTAGACCACATACCTACCTCCTGGTTGGACGGTGGAGAAATGGTCGCGCGCGAGCCGGACGGCGGCCTCTAGAATCGATCTTGCCTAGTCCACGATCGGATGGAGGGAGAGCATGGCCGTACGACCGATTCCCGAGGGCTACCACAGCCTCACCCCGTATCTCGCCGTCGAGGACGCCGCCAAGGCGATCGACTTCTACAAGGAGGCGTTCGGCGCGGAGGAAGTCATCCGCATGCCGAGCCCGGACGGCAAGGTCGCCCATGCCGAGCTGCAAATCGGCGACTCGAAGCTGATGCTATCCGACCCGTTTCCGCAGTCGAACGTGCGGCCGCCTTCGGAGCGCGGCGGGCCCACGGCCTCGGTCTTCATGTACGTCGAGGACGTCGACGCGACGTTCGAGCAGGCGAAGCGCGCGGGGGCGAGCGAAGTGACGGCGCTCGAAGACATGTTCTGGGGCGACCGCTTCGGCAGCTTGAGCGACCCGTTCGGCCACGTCTGGTCGATCGCGACGCACAAGGAGGACCTCAGCGAGGAGGAGATGGCCGAGCGCAGCAAGGCCGCGATGGCGGAGATGATGGCCGGCTAAGGGCCGACTAGCGACCGGCACTGTTTCTGCACAGAGGTGTCACTCACGCGTGACGGTTTCTGTGCTGCAATGAGGCTGTGATGTCCGGAAAGGCAACGGTTCGTCAGATCTACGCGCTTGCGGCGGCCCTCTGCGAGCGTGCAGGCGAAGAGTTCCCTGAGTCGCGCGACGCGGCGTCGGAGCTGATCGAGCGCCTGCGAACCGAGAACGGCCATCCGGCGCCCCGATTGGAGGACGCTCCCTTCCGGCCGCGCGCCCGGCGCGGGCGCCGGAAGGGGCGCCCTCCCGACGAGCGCCTCGCCAGCCGGGCCGCCGCAGACCTGGCGCGCGAGCTCTAGCCCGCCGGTTCCGGTCGGCCCCGGAGCCGTATCGTTTGCGGTCCTGAGCCGGAGCTAGACTCGCCTCCCGTGGCTGAGGCCGGTTTCGTTCACCTGCACGTCCACTCGGAGTACTCGATCCTGGACGGTGCCTGTCGGATTCCGGCACTGGCCGAACGGGCGGCGGAGCTCGGCATGCCGGCCGTCGCGCTGACGGATCATGGGAGCCTGGCCGGCGCCGTCGAGCTGTATCGCGAGGCCGGCAAGCACGGTGTCAGGCCGCTGATCGGTTGCGAGGTCTACGTCGCCGACGACCGTCGCGCACAGAAGAAGGGCTACGCCCACCTCACGCTCATCGCGGAGGACAACACCGGCTACGGGAACCTGATCAAGCTCTCCTCGGCCGGCTACCTGGAGGGCTACTACTACAAGCCCCGCGTCGACTGGGAGTTGCTGGAGCGTCACTCGGCGGGTGTGATCGCGCTCTCGGGGTGCCTTTCGGGCCGGGTCTGCAAGGCGCTCGAGGAAAACCGCGGCGACGACGCGCGGGCCGACCTCGACCGGCTGGCGCAGATCTTCGGGCGCGACTCGACGTACGTCGAGATCCAGAACGCAGGCATCGACGTTCAGGCACGGATCAACCCGTCGCTGGCGAAGCTCGCCGGGGAGGCAGGCCTGCCGCTGGTCGCGACCGGCGATGTCCACTACCTGCGGCACGAGGACGCGAAGGCGCACGAGGCGCTGCTCTGCGTCCAGTCGGGCGACTCGCTCAAGAACCCCAACCACTGGAAGTTCGACACCGACCAGTTCTTCTTCAAGTCGCCCGCCGAGATCGCTGCCGACTTCCCGGGCCACGAGGATGCCCTCCGGCGCACTCTGGAGATCGCGGAGCGTTGCAGTGTCGAGCTCGAGCTCGGCAAGATCCTGCTGCCGAAATTCCCGGTCCCGGACGGCAAGGACGCGTTCGAGTACCTGGTCGAGCTCTGCGAAAAAGGCCTGCAAAAGCGCTACGAAAAGGTGACGCCGGAGCTCCAGGAACGGCTTCGCTTCGAGCTGAAGACCATCAAGGAGATGGGCTTCGCGGACTACTTCCTGATCGTCTGGGACTTCATCGCGTTCGCAAAGCGGAACGGCGTCTCCGTTGGCCCGGGCCGCGGGTCGGCGGCGGGATCGCTCGCCGCGTACTGCCTGGACATCACGGACGTCGACCCGATCGCGTACGGCCTGCTCTTCGAGCGCATGCTCAACCCGGGCCGGAAGTCGATGCCGGATATGGACATCGACTTCGCGGTCGCAGGCCGCGACAGCGTGATCAACTACGTCGCAGAGAAGTACGGGCGTGACCGGGTCGCGCAGATCATCACCTTCGGGACGATGATGGCCCGCGCGGCCGTGCGCGATTCGGGGCGCGTGCTCGAGATTCCCTACGGGACGGTCGACAAGATCGCGAAGCTGATTCCCGAGGGCCCGAAGGTCTACCTCGACGACTGCCTCAAGCCCGGCGCGGAGCTGAAAGCCGCGTACGACGCCGATCCGCTCGTGCGCGAGATCGTCGACTTGGCGAAGCCGCTCGAAGGGCTCGTGCGGCAGGACTCGATTCACGCCGCCGGCGTCGTCATCTCCGACCGGCCGCTGACCGACGTCGTGCCGCTGCAGCAGAAAGGCCCCGACCAGGAAATCGTGACGCAGTTCGCGATGGGCGACGTCGAGGCGCTCGGGCTGCTGAAGATCGACTTCCTCGGCCTCCGGAACCTCGACGTGATCGAGAAGGCGGTGGAGCTGGCGGGCGGGGTCGACATCGCCAAGCTGCCGCTCGACGACGCTGCGACGTACGCGATGCTCCAGCGCGGCGAGGCGACGGGCGTCTTCCAGTTCGAGTCCTCGGGGATGCGCGAGGCCCTTCGGCAGGTGAAGCCGACCGAGTTCGAGGACCTGATCGCGCTGGTCGCCCTCTACCGGCCTGGCCCGATGTCCTACATCCCCGTCTACGCGCGCCGCAAGGCCGGGCAGGAGGCCGTGACCTTCCTCGACCCGCGCCTCGAGCCGATCACAGGCCTGACGTACGGGATCTGCGTCTACCAGGAGCAGTACATGGAGATCGCCAAGCAGCTCGCCGGCTTCACGCCGGCGGAGGCCGACGATCTGCGGAAGGCGATCGGCAAGAAGATCCACGAGCTGATGGCATCGCTCAAGGACAAGTTCCTCGAGGGTTGCGCTGGCAAGGGCGTGACGCCCGCGGTCGCGAACCAGCTCTGGAAGGACATGGAGCAGGCGCAGGACTACTCGTTCAACAAGTCGCACGCCGCCGCCTACGCCCTGACCGCCTACCGCACCGCCTGGCTCAGGGCCCACCACCCGCGCGAGTACATGGCGGCGCTGATCTCCTCGGTGATGAACACGAAGGACCGGGTCCCGTTCTACGTCGCTGCCTGCCGCGAGATGGGGATCGAGGTGCTGCCCCCGGACGTGAACGCGTCGGCCTGCGACTTCGCGGTCGTCGAGGGGAGAATCCGCTTCGGCCTGAACGCGGTCAAGAATGTGGGCGACGCAGCCGCCCGGAAGATCGTCGAGGCGCGAGCCGGCGGAGGTCCTTTTGCATCCCTGTGGGACTTCACGGAGCGCGTCGATCCGCAGGTCGTCAACAAGCGGGCGCTCGAGTCACTGGTGAACTGCGGGGCATTCGACTCGACCGGCCCCTCACGGCGAGGGATGCTGGACGCCCTGGAGAAGGCACTCGGCTCCGGCGCGAGGAGGCAAGAGGAGCTTCTCTTCGGCCAGGAGTCGATGTTCAATGTCGAGCATCCGACGATCTCCGCGGAAGAATTCGAGAAGAACGAGCTGCTGCGACGAGAGAAGGAGACGCTCGGGCTCTACGTGTCGGAGCATCCGCTCGAGGCGATCCGCGACCAGCTTCGGCGCAAGACCGACGCGTCGCTGATGGAGCTCGAGCGCCGGCGCGACGGGGAAGTTGTGACCGTGGCCGGAATCGTCTCGGCGCTCAAGCAGCTGACGACGAAGAAGGGCGAGCCGATGGTCTTCATGCGGCTCGACGACGTGCTCGGCAGCGCGGAGGTGGTGGTCTTCAACTCGGTCTACGCCTCGTCACGCGAGTTGCTCGAGGCCGACGCGGTGCTCGTCGTGAAGGCTCGCGTCGACCACAAAGAGGGCGAGACCAAGCTGATCGCGCTGGAGGTGAGCTCGTTCGAGGCGACGCCGGAGCGGCGCGAGGTGCGCCTCAAGCTCGACGCCCGCCGCGCCCGGGCCGGGATCATCCGCGAGCTGGCAGGGGTCGTGAAGGATTTCCCCGGGGAGGCGCCGGTCATCGTCGATCTCGTCACATCGGACGGCCCCCGGGTCTTCCAGCTAGGCCCGGACTTCAGGGTCAAGCCCGAGCCGGACTTCTTCGCCGAGGTGAAGGCCCTCCTCGGCGAGGCCGCCGTCGTCTAGGTCAGGCCCTTCTCGCGCAGCTCGGCGAGCGCTCGCTCGGACTTCGCGAGCTCGAGCCTCATCCCACTCAGCACCTCCGGGGTCTTCGTGAACTGGATGTCCTCGTAGGCGACGATCTGGACGAAGTTTCCCCAGGGATCGCGAAAATTGAGGCCCCGGCCCGGCAAGATCTCCGCGCCGGCCGCTTCGAGCGCAGCCCGGGTCGCCGCCTTGTCGTCGACGACGAGCCCGAAGTGGCGATGGGTGTCCGGCGGCTGGCTGCGTCCCTCCGAGAGCGCGAGGAACTGGTCACCCATCTCGATGAACGCCATGCCCGGCGTGCGCCCACGAATCCCGACGTCGAAGATGCCGCCGTACCAGCTCAGAGCCTCTTCGAGGTCGCCGACTTCGAGCGCTACGTGATTGATCCCGACCAGTCTCGGCATGGTTCGAGCCTAGCCGTCCGCTACCGACCGCCGCCATCTCGGCGGTCGAAGAACTCCGTTGACTTGCGATATCCCCCAGCGGGGGGAGATCCGCTCGCAGATATTTCCCGAATACGGTCGTACGATGACTGCTGCGGAGCTTGATGTCGTCAAGGTGAGCGAGCGGGAACGCGTCGAGCACTGGCGCGCCGAGGAGCTCATCCGCGGTGGTTACGAGCCGACCGACGCGGTTGCGCTCGCCGGCCGGCTCGACATCGATCTCCACCAGGCGCTCGAGCTGATGAAGCTCGGGTGCCCCTACGAGCTGGCGATCGAAATACTCATTTAGAACCCTTCTAGCAGGCCTCTGACTCCGCGGGCAGAATGTCCAGCCCGTGATTCTCGCTTCGATCCCCTCGCCACATTCCGGCACGATCGACCTCGGGCCGGTGACGATCCACATGTACGGCCTGATGCTGCTGCTGGCGATCGCGGCGTGCATCTGGCTGACGGGGATTCGCTGGTCCCGGCGGGGAGGTGACTGGGATCTCGTCCTGCGCGTCGCCGTTTGGGGAGTCGCTTTCGGGATCGTGGGGGCGCGCGCGTACCACGACATCACGAGCTGGAGCGAGGTCTCGAGCCCGAAGTGGAAAGGCATCTTCGCCGTGTGGCAGGGCGGGCTCGGGGTCTGGGGCGGAATCTTGCTCGGCTGTCTTGTCGGCGCAGTCGTCGTAAGACGCTCTGGCGTGCGGGTGCGCGACTTCATGGACGCGGTCGCGCCGGGCCTGCTGCTCGCGCAGGGGATCGGCCGCTTGGGAAACTGGTGGAACCAGGAGCTCTACGGCAAGCCCACACACCTGCCGTGGGGGCTGAAGATCGATTTCAACCATCGAGTCTCGGGCTACACGCAGTACTCGACCTTCCACCCGACCTTCCTCTACGAGTTCCTCTTCGATTCGATCATGGTCGGCGTCTTGCTCCTGCTCGACCGGCGCTTCCGCTTCCGCCCGCCGGCGCTGTTCTCGCTTTACGTCTCGATCTACACGCTCGGGCGGTTCTTCGAGGAGCTGCTGCGAATCGACCCTTCGCACCACTTCGCGGGGCTGCGGCTGAACGCCTGGGTCTCGGTGATCGTCTTCGTCGCCTCGACCGCCTTCTTCGTCTGGTGGCAGTTCATCCGCGGCGGCGAGGAGGAACCGCGCGGTATGCGGCGGCGGCGCGTTCCCGAGGGACCGGCGATGGCGATCCCAAAGGGCCGCGTCCGCCCCTCGCGTTAGCGTGGCGCCCGTGATCGTGCGAGAGCTCGAGCTCGACCTCGACGCGTTCGAGGGCCCGTTCGACCTCCTGCTGACGCTTGTCCTGAAGGAGGAGCTCGACCTGGCCGAGGTCGATGTCGCGGGGATCGTGATGGCGTTCTGCGAGCGGCTCGCGGAGCGGGGCGAGCTCGATCTGGAAGCTTGCGGCGAGTTCCTGGTCTTGGTGGCGGCTCTGCTGGAGCTGAAGGCGCGGGGGCTCTTCCCGGACGAGGAGGCCGAGCTGTCGGAGCTCGAGCCCGAGGAGGCGGCCGAGGAGCTCGCCCGGCGGCTCGCCGAGTACCGGCGTGCGAAGGAGGCGGCGGCCTGGCTCGCCGAGCGCCTGGAAGGTGAGAGCGACCGGTTCTTCAGACTCGGTCCTGCGCCGCTAGCCCCTCGCCTGGAGCGGCGCCTCGCTCCGCAAGAAGCGGAGAGCCTGGTAGTTGCGCTACGGGCGCTGGCGGCGGAACCGCCGTCTGTCTCCCTGGCGCACCTGGAGCTTCGATTTCCGCCGGTGTCGCAGTTCCTGGAGCGTTTCCGGGCTGTGCTGCGGCGGCGAAGGGTCTTCGACCTTGACGCGGAAGTTGAGGGGATGTCGCGGATCGAGCAGGCGGTTGCGTTCCTGGCGCTCCTGGAGTTGCGGCGGTCGGGTGAGGTCGCCCTCGAGCAGGCAGCGCCGTTCGCCCCGATCCGAGTCATGCGGGACGCGGACGAGGCGGGAAGGAGGCCGGACTGGACCGGGATCGCCCGCTCCGCCTGATCACCGCCAGCCCGGTCGACTGCCTCGCTCGGACGATCGAGGCGTTGCTCGTGATCGCCTCGCAGCCTCTCTCCGTCGACGAGCTGGCGACCGCGGCGAACGACGATTCGGAGCGGATCGAGACCGCGCTCGGCCTGCTCGGTGAGCGCTTCGCCGAGGGCCGTAGTGGGATCGTGCTCGAGCACGTGGCCGGCGGCTGGGCGTTTCGGGCCTCGCGCGAGGCAGCGGAGGCCTGCGGACGGCTGTTCGAGCGGCCGGTCGAGCGAGGGCTGTCCGGCGCCGCGCTCGAGACGATGGCGATCGTGGCCTATCTCGGGCCGGTGAGCCGGCCGGAAATCGCCCGCATCCGCGGCGTTGCCGCGGACTCGGTCGTCGCGGGGCTGGTGGAGCGTGGCCTCATCGCGGAGTCCGGTCGAGAGGAAGGGATCGGCGGGGCGGTTCGCTACCGGACGACGCCGCTGTTCGAGCGCGTCTTCGGGCTGGAGTCGCTGTCGCAGCTCCCGCGCCTGGACGATCTCGGCGAAGACCAGGGCGAGATTCGAGCTCGGCTGGAAGCCGTGGCCGAGCGCCGCGGCGCCTAGGTCGGGCTGTCTCTTCGGGCGGTGCCTCGGCGCAGGTACCCGTTGACCTCCTCCCCGCTATGAGCCTAATGAGGATTTGCGCACGCGTGTGTGACGGGAACGTGCTGAATGTGTGTCGAGTGCCGAAGGCGAGCGCGCGGCGCGGGAGCGAGCCTCGCCGACGACGGCCCGGCCGTCTCAGAGGCGGCGGATGATCTCCTCGGCCTCCTCGCGCGTGAACGCCCGCAGCGTCTCGGTGTGCTCGGCCCCGTGGCGCTGGAGCTTCATCAGGATCTCCGCGGCGGTGTTGTCGTCCGGAGCCTCGAAGATCTCGACGACGTCGTAACGCCCGAGCGTCACGTAGACGCCGATCAGCTGTCCGCCGGCCTCTTCGATGATTCGCTCCCCCTCCTCGACTCGCTCCCGCCAGGCGGGCAGTCCGGCAACACCCTGCGACGTCCAGCGCATCAGCGTGACGTAGTGCGGCATCCCGCCGCCAATAATGGCCCTCATGCGCCTGAATGCCTACCTGGCTCGGGCCGGAATCGCCTCGCGCCGGGCTGCCGACGAGCTGATCAAGGCGGAGCGGGTGACCGTCAACGGCGAGCTGGGACAGCTGAACACGTTCGTCGGTCCCCGCGACGTCGTCGAGGTGGACGGTCGGCGCGTCGAGCGGCAGGCCCTTGCCTACGTCCTCCTGCACAAGCCGGCCGGCGTAGTCACGACCGCCCGCGATCCGCAGGGGCGCCCGACCGTGGTCGAGCTCGTCGACCACCCTGCACGGGTGGTGCCCGTCGGCCGCCTCGACGCCGACACGACCGGCGCGCTACTCCTCACGAACGACGGCGAGCTTGCGCACCGCCTCGCCCATCCCCGCTACGAGGTCGAGAAGGTGTACGAGGCGGAGGTGGAAGGGGAGCCCTCGGACGATGCTCTCGACCGTTTGCGCGCGGGCGTCGAGCTCGACGACGGGCCCACGGCCCCCAGTCGAGTCGGGAGGCTCGCGCCGTCGAAGCTCGAGCTAGCGATCCACGAGGGCCGCAAGCACCAGGTCAAGCGAATGCTGGCCGCCGTCGGCCACCCGGTGACCCGCCTGCACCGCAGCCGCTACGCCGGCCTTACGCTCGAAGGGCTCGAGCCCGGCGCATGGCGCGAGCTCGAGCCCTCCGAAGTCGATCAGCTCAGCAGGAAGACCCTGCCGTCGCGGCCTGAGCGTTCAGGGCGTTCGCGGCATTCGTCCAGTCGTTGAGCTGCTGCTTCGACAACTTGACGCCGTTGAACTCGGCCTGGTCGAGGCCGTTTCGGATGTCGGCGACAAGCGCATCGCGTTGGTTCGAGAGGTCGATCAACTGGTTCTCGATGCAGGTGTACTTCGCATCGCCTGCGGTGTTACTCGCGAGGGCGACCGTCGACGCCTGCAGCGTGTCCATCGCGAACGATCCGAACGGCGCGGTCAGCTGCTTGTAGGCCTCGCCGAGCACACCGAGCTCCGCCTCGCGCCCCTTGAGGCTGCTCGGCAGGACGTTCGCGTGCAGGATCTGCGTCACGACGCGTCCGTCGGACACGTAGTCGTCGTGCAGACCGGCGAGGGTGTTGATCGTCGGACGCAGGTCGGTGTGATCGGTCCACACGCCGTTGTACTCGCCCCTGTTCTCCACGCCCGGCCCGACGACGCCGGCCCACGTGGTGGCGATCTCCTGCTGGATGTCGCCGTGGTTCCACGCGAAGCTCTGGCTCGTTCGGGCCGGTATGGAGGCACAGGCTGCGTCGCTCGGACAGACCGGCGGCGGCGTGTTGCCGGGCCCGTTGGAGGAGGCGAAGAAGAACCAGTTCGGATCGGCGAACGGCGTGAACGTCGGCGTCCGTTGCTGGTCGGCCGTCACCATCCGCAGGATCCTCTCCTGGACCGGGTCGGCCTGCGCGACCATGATCCCGTTCTCCGTCGTGCCCGTGTAGGGGTTCGTCCAGTGGAGCTGACTCATCTCCCGCTCGAGCGTCCGGACGCTCGCGGCGGTGCGGCCGGGGTTGCCGGCGACGTACACGTTCGGCGCGTCGTCGGAGTGGACGGAGAAGTTCGTCGTGTCGCCGTACTGCGTGATCACCATGCGCCGCAGGTCGGCGTTGATCTCTCCGACGCGGTTATACGTGCACGGGACGGTCACGCCGTCACACGGGGCATTCGGCTGGTCGCCCACGAAGTGGTCGCCCTCGTCGACGGTGAACACGAACAGCGTGTTGCTCTTGTTGATGCCGTCGGCAGCGAGCCGGTTGAAGAAGCTCGCGAAGGCCTGGTCGTAGTCGTGCAGCTGCTGCACGTACCCAGCCTCGCCAGGCGCGTACGCGAAGTGGATGTTCCCCGAGACGCCATGGCCGTCGTGGGCATCGGAGATGTACGCGTAGGTGACCGGGATGCCGGACTCCTGCATCTGTGCGACGTAGCTGAGCGTCGTCGCGGCGAACATCCCGTCGAAGCCCGGGAAGCCGGGCTGGGTGAACGGGTCGACGATCGGGTTCCCGAACGTGTCGAGAACGGCCGTCTGGCCGTTGCTCGTCGCGTTTGTGCAGGTCGCGCCCGGAGCCGCGCAGATCGCGGGGTTCACGTACTTGGCGCCGAACAGGCCCTGGAAGCCGCCGTAGCCGCCCGGCTCGTCCGGCAGCGTGTCGGGCCTCGCGTGGCTGTTCGAGTTACAGATGCCCCCGCCGGCGCCGCAGTGCACCGCGATGCCGACGAAGTCTGTTTGCGCCAGAGCGCGAGCGGCCGTGCCGCCCTGGGAGATCTGCGAGGCGCGCCCCTCGTTCCACTCCGGAGAGCCTTGGCCGAAGACCTTGGTCATGTCACCGGCTGCATCCGTCGCTGTCACCGTCACGCTCTTGCCGCTCGCGTGCGCGTTCGTCAGGCCCTGGGTGAGATCGACGCCGGTGCCGCCTGGCCCCGCGGTGCCGACGTTCGAGATCACGGCCAGCTCCGCGTTTGCCGTGCCGGTTTCGATCACGATCGTCTGCCCCGGCGAGAGCCCCGCAACGCTGGCGACCTTGATGTTGGTCGCGCCAATCGAAGCGGGCGCCGCAAGCGTCGTCGCCTGCGCAGCCGGCCGCAGGACGATCGAGCTGTTGTTCTCCAGCACCGCGTTCGCCGTGCCGACGTTGCCGACGTCACAACCGGCGCGGGTCCACGGCACCCACGGCGCCGGCGTGTTCTTCGGGGCTCCCGTCGCCGGGTCGGGGGTGACCATGTTGTAGCTCGGGTTGGTCGAGGCGGCCGGCGGATTGGCAGCCGCGTTCCCGCCGTCAGTGGCGTCGGTCCAGTACTTGAACGAGGACGAGAAGTTGACGCCCTGGTCCGTGTTCCTGAAGTAGCCGTAGGAGTTCGAGACCGCCTGTCCGTTTCGATCCGGGTACAGGCCGGTCAGCGAGCTGAGGATCCCACCGGCGGTGTGCGAGATCAGAACCGTGTGGTCGTTGGTCAGGAGCGTGCCGTTGTCCCTGAGGAAGTTCAGCAGATGCGGCATCTGCTGCAGGTCGGACGGGACGCTTCCGTTGTCCCGTAGGAAGTGCGTGTTGTCGAACTGCACGTAGATGACGTGCTTGATGCCGTTGTTCAGGTTGCAGCTCGGAACGGCGGACGGCTTGCCGCTCGCTGTCTGAGCAGTTCCGAGTCCCAGCACCCCGAACGCCGTCAAGCCTGCGACGGCGAGCAGGGCAAGAACAAGTCTTCTTCTCCCCTTCATCAACCCTCCCGTGGATTGCGGGTCCCTGTGCGGGCCCTTGGGGTGATGCTCGGCAAGGCACGTTAAACGAGGTCGTAGCCGGGCTCAACACCTGTCACCGGATTGATCCCGGCCGGCCCCCCGAGCGCGGCTAAGGCTTGACGAATCCCATGCGCTCGTACATCTGCTCGAGCGTGGGCGCGGAGGCCTCGCGCGCCTTCTCGGCGCCGCGGGCGAGGAGGGCACGTAGCTCGTTCTCGTCGGCGCGGAGCTTGTCGTAGCGCTCCTGGATCGGGGTGAGGAGTGCGACGACGGCCTCGGCGACGTCCTCTTTGAACCGGCCGTAGCCCTGGCCGTCGTAACGGGCTTCGAGCTCCGGAATCGGGTCGCCGGTGGCGACGGACATGATCTCGAGGAGGTTGGAGATGCCCGGCTTGTCCTCCGGCGCATGACGAACATCTGTGCCGGAGTCGGTGACCGCCGTCTTGAACTTGCGCCGGATCTCCTCGGCCGCGTCGATCATGCGGACAACTCCTTGCGGCGCGCCGCGCGTCGTCGACATCAGCCGCTCAGGCTCCTGCAGGTTCTTGATCCGTGAGCCGACCTCCGGATAGACGCCCTGTGGGACGGTGAAGGTCTCACCGAAACGCTGGTTGAAACGTTCTGCGATATCCCGCGTCAATTCGAGGTGCTGCCGCTGGTCGTCGCCGATCGGCACGAGATCGGTCTGGTAGAGCAGGATGTCGCCGGCCATCAGAACCGGGTAGTTGAAGAGCCCGGCGGAGACGAAGTCCTGCTCGGCCGCACGGTCCTTGAACTGGGTCATCCGGCGGAGCTCGCCGAAGCTCGTGACCGAGCTCAGCAGCCAGGCCGCCTGGGGGTGAGCGGTTACGTGGCTCTGGACGAAGACGGTCGAGCGATCGGCATCGAGCCCGGTGGCGAACAGCCAGGCCGCGACGGAGAGCGTCGACTCGTGCAGGACAGCGGGCTCAAACGGGGTCGTGATCGAGTGCAGGTCGACGATGCAGAAGAACGCGGCGCCGCCCTCGGCCGCGGCTTGCTCCTGAGTTGCGAAGTACTGGCGGAAGCCGCCGCTGTAATTCCCGAGCGTCTTGTCGCCCGAGGCTCGGATGCCGGAGAAGATGCGCATTTCGGCGTCTCAGTATCGCAACTACATTTAGAGGTGCTGTGGCGACGAATGGATCACCGGAGCTGCTGATCGTGATGGGCGCCGGAGCGACGGCGGACCAGACCGAGCACGTGCTCGCGCGGCTGCAGGAGGCGGGCGTCTCGGCGCGCGTTCAGCGTGGGCGCGAGGCGACCGTGATCGGCGCGATCGGCGAGCGCGAGCTGCTGGCGACCTTGCCGTTGGAGGGCTATCCCGGCGTCGAGCAGGTGGTGCCAATTCTGAAGCCGTACAAGCTCGTGGCCCGCGAGGTCGCTCCGGATCCGACCGTGATCGAGGTCGACGGGCGCAAGATCGGGGACCAGTACTTCGGGTTGATCGCCGGCCCTTGCACGGTCGAGACCCGCGAGCAGACGCTGGAGACGGCACGCGTGGTCGCCGCTGCCGGCGTGACGATGCTCCGCGGCGGCGCATTCAAGCCGCGCACCTCGCCGTACACCTTCCAGGGTCTCGGTGACGACGCTCTGGCGATCCTGCGGGAGGCGC
>JBARRQ010000079.1:0-3474 GCA_049644305.1 Gaiellaceae bacterium | reverse complement strand
GGCCTTGACAAGTTGTGAGTGAGTGATAACTTACAACGCATGGCCGTAACCAAGCGAAGCACAGCGAAGGAGCGTCGCGAGGAGATCCTCGTTGCCGCATTGGAGGAGTTCGGCCAGCACGGCCTCCACGGCACGTCGACCGACACCATTGCGCGGAACGCGGGGGTCTCGCAGCCGTACCTCTTCCGGCTCTTCGGCACGAAGAAGGAGCTTTACCTGGAGGTCGTCCGCCGCTGCTTCCAGCAGACGCTCGAGCTGTTCGAGTCGGCGTCGGCCGGCAAGACCGGTGGGGACGCGCTCGACGCGATGGGGCAGGCCTACATGGGATTGCTGCGGGACCGGATACGCCTGCGCGCGCAGATGCAGGCCTATACCGACTGCGACGACGACGATGTGCGCGCCGTCGTCCGCAAGGGCTACGGCGAGCTGGTCGAGCTCGTCGAGCGGGTCTCGGGCGCGACGCCGGAGACGATTCGAGACTTCTTCGCGTTCGGGATGCTCCTGAACGTCGCGGCCTCGATGGATCTCCTCGACCGACCGGAGCCGTGGGCAAAGCGGCTGCTCGCCGTCTGCCTCGGCCCTCAGAAGTGACGTTTTCAAGACGAGGGAGGAACGAACGATGAGCGCCCGCACGAAGACCATCTGGACGTTTGCGATCACCTCGGTCGCGCTGTTCATGACGACGCTGGACAACCTCGTCGTGACGACCGCTCTGCCGGTGATCCGGCGCGACTTGCACGCGAGCCTGAGCGGGCTCGAGTGGACCGTGAACGCCTACACGCTGACCTTTGCCGTGCTCCTGATCACCGGCGCCGCACTGGGTGACCGCTTCGGGCGCCGGCGCCTCTTCGTGATCGGGCTGGGGATCTTCACGCTCGCGTCCGCCGCAGCCGCGCTCTCGCCGTCGATCCACGTCCTCATCGCCGCGCGTGCCGTGCAAGGTCTCGGCGGCGCGATCGTGACGCCGCTGACGCTGACGATCCTGAGCGCGGCGGTCCCGGCCGAGCGCCGCGGGCTCGTCCTCGGTGCCTGGGGCGGGATCAGCGGCCTCGCCGTCGCGATCGGTCCGCTCGTCGGCGGCGCCGTCGTCCAGGGCATCTCGTGGCAGTGGATCTTCTGGCTCAACGTGCCGATCGGTCTCGTGCTGATCCCGATTGCCGCGCTGCGACTGCGCGAGAGCAGGGGCCCGAACGACGCGCTCGATCTCCCGGGTCTCGGCCTGGCGAGCGCGGGCCTGCTCGGGATCGTCTGGGGTCTCATTCGCGGCAACCAGCTCGGCTGGGGGAGCCCGGAGATCGTCGCGACGCTCGTTGGAGGCGCGGTCGTGCTCGCCCTCTTCGTCCTGTGGGAGCTGCGCGCGCCGGCGCCGATGCTGCCGCTGCGCTTCTTCCTCAGCCTGACGTTCTCGGCCGCCAACGCAGCGTCGCTGCTGATGTTCTTCGGGATGTTCGGCTCGATCTTCCTGCTGGCGCAGTTCTTCCAGACGGTGCAGGGCTACTCTCCGCTCTCGGCCGGCCTGCGCATCCTGCCGTGGACGGCGATGCCGATCTTCATCGCGCCGCTCGCCGGCGCGCTTTCCGACCGGATCGGGGGCCGGCCGCTGATGGCGACCGGGCTGGCCCTGCAGGCGGCCGGGCTCGCGTGGATCGGGTTCGTCTCTACCCCCACGGTGGCCTATTCGCAGCTGGTGGTGCCGTTCGTCCTCTCGGGTGCCGGGATGGCGTTGTACTTCGCGCCCGTCGCGAACGTCGTCCTCTCGGCGGTCCGGCCCGAGGAGGAGGGCCAGGCCTCGGGGGCCAACAACGCGATTCGCGAGCTCGGCGGCGTCTTCGGCATCGCGGTTCTGGCCGCGATCTTCGCCCACTACGGCGGCTACGGCTCGGGCCGGCACTTCGTGGACGGGCTGACGCCCGCGATCTACGTCGGCGCCGGGATCGTCGCGCTCGGCGCGATCGCCTCGCTCGGGGTACGACGACCTCCGCGGCGGAAGGCCGAGGCGTACGAGCCGGTGCTGGAGGCCGCCTAGGCTCGGTTGAGCAGGGCGTAGCCCTCGCGCAGGAACGGCGTTCGATCGACGAGGGCGCGGATCTCCTCCGCGAGGTACGCGCCCTCTTCGGTCACGACGGAGTCGATCAGCTCCGGGGGAGTGAGGTCGAGGCCCGATCCGATGAGACCGGGAGCGTCGGCGGCGTCCACGGGGGCCAGCTTGATCACCTCGCAGGCGACGATCGTCGGCACACCCGCGTCAGCAGCCGCCTCGGCCAGCCCGCGAGTCCCCGTCTTGTTGGAGAGGGTTCCGTCGCGGAAGACGGTGTCCGCGCCGACGAGGAACAGCGAAGCCCATTCCAGCTCGCGCGGGGCGCTGTCGTCTTCGACCAGCGCGACCTCGAGGCCTGCCTGGCGAAGGTCGTGCGCAAAGGCACGCCCCTCCTCCTGCGGCGACGAAACGGTGCAGATCACCCGTTCCGGAGGCGTGTAGGCCAGCGCTTCTCGGACCGTCGCCGAGGCGGAGTGCGTGAGCACGACGGCTTCGCAGAGCCGCTCCTGAAGCTGGATCGCAATCGAGGCTGCGGCGCGGCGCCGCCCGTCGAGCAGCGCCTCCGCCTCCTCGCGTACGAGCTGCTGAAGTTGGTCCGTCTCGAGCTGCACCTGGCGCTCGGCGGCGGCGAGCAGGCGTCCGATCGCCCCGGAGACCGCGCCTGCTCCCGGGCGGCTGCCGGCCAGCTCCCGGCCGGCCGCGACGAGCTTGGAGAGCAGCTCCTCGCCGCTCGAAACCTGCTGGCCCGCCACTTCCACGAGCGCTTCGACGGCGCGTCTCGCCATCCAGCTTCCGCCGTGCTGGCGGTCGCGCCGTAGCTCGTCGACCCGCTCGCCGAGGACCGTGGCCACGAGCACATTTTCGCCTTTCCGAGCTTTCCCTGCAAATGGGCGTGGTCGGGCACCGTCGCACGCCGACGCGACAATGGAACGCATTGGAGCGTCTCCTCGTCCTCGGGGCCGGTGCGGGACAGCTGGGCGTGCTCGCCGCTGCGCGGGCCCGGGGCCTGTTCGTGATCGCCGTCGACCGCGATCCCGCGGCGCCCGGCTTCCATCACGCCGACCGGCGGGCGATCCTCTCGGTCGAGGACGAGCCCGTGCTCGAGCGGCTCGCCGAGGCCGAACGGGTCGACGGCGTCATCGCCCCTGGAGCTGACTGGCCTGTCGGACCAGCGGCGCGAATTGCCGCTCGGCTGGGCCTGGCTCACCCGATCTCACCCGAGACCGCCGTTCTCTCGACGTCCAAGCTTCGCCAGCGCGAGCGACTCGCCGAGGCCGGCGTGCCGCAGACGCCCTGGAAGGTCGTCACAGGCCCGGATGACGCACCTCTTACCGTCCCCTGTCTGGTGCGCCCGCCCGACCGCCAGGGGCGGCGCGCCCGAGCACTCGTCCGCTCGCCGCGGGAGGTGCGAAGCGCCGTGCGAGCCGCGCTACGGG
>JBARRQ010000078.1:0-13895 GCA_049644305.1 Gaiellaceae bacterium | reverse complement strand
ATGGGCGGTACTGGGCTCGAACCAGTGACCCCCAGCTTGTCGAGCTGGTGCTCTCCCAACTGAGCTAACCGCCCTGGCGCGATGAGTGTAGCCGAGTCGTCCCGCCGACTGGGCTAGATTCCGGTCCCCATGGCAGTAGCGGCAGCCGTCCGGGTCGGGATCGATCTCGTGGAAGTGACATCCGTCCGCCAGTCCTTGCGAACGCATGCTCAGCGCTACCTGGACCGGATCTACACCGAGGCCGAGGTCGCTGACTGCCGCACAACCGCCGGCGTCCGCGCCGAGGGGCTCGCCGCGCGGTTCGCGGCCAAGGAAGCGGTACTGAAGGTGCTGCGGCCCGGCGACGAAGGCGTCGCCTGGCGAGCGATCGAAGTCGTCCGCGAGCCGGCCGGCTGGACGTCGTTGCGCCTCAGCGGGCGCGCGGCAGAGCTCGCCGAGCAGGCGCGGATCACGGAGCTCGCGGTCAGTCTCAGCCACGAAGGGCCGCTGGCCACGGCGGTCGTGGTGGCAATGCTCGACCAGGAAGCCGAATGACCGACCAGATCCGCACGATCATCAAGGAGCACGGTCGGCTGCCGGTCGAGATCGAAAGTCTCCCGGACGATGCCGACCTCTTCCTTGCGGGGATGAGCTCGCATGCGAGCGTCAACGTCATGCTCGCGCTCGAGG
This sequence comes from Gaiellaceae bacterium, assembly GCA_049644305.1. Lineage (GTDB taxonomy): Bacteria > Actinomycetota > Thermoleophilia > Gaiellales > Gaiellaceae > AC-32. The sequence continues at coordinate 13,226 of JBARRQ010000078.1, read as the reverse complement.
ACGCCTTCGATATCGAGTTCCCCGACCGGATGCTCAAGCGAAGCGTGTTCGAGAGCGTGGCGTCGATCAGGGCCGCGCTCGAGGAGCTTCGCGGCGAGGCGGCGGCTTGACCGACGACACGGCGTTCCTCGAAGGAATCCGCCGGATCGCCGACGAGCTCGCGGCGCCCAATGCAGACGACGTCGACCGAAACGCCCGCTTTCCGAGCGAGGCCGTCGACGCCCTCAAGGCGGAACGGTCGCTGTCCGCGTTCGTACCCGCCGCGCTCGGCGGCGGGGGCGTCGCCTTCGAGTCGATTGCGCGAGCCTGCTTCGAGCTCGGCCGCCGGTGCGGAGCTACGGCGATGGTCTTCGCGATGCATCAGATCGAGGTGGTCACGATCGTGCGCCATCTCGACGGCGCGGACTGGTACGAGGACTACCTGCGCAGGCTCGTCGACGAGCAGCGGCTGATCGCCTCCGTTACGTCCGAGGTGGGAACCGGCGGCGAGATGGGGCGCTCGGTCGCCGCGGTCGTCCCGGGTGAGAACAGGCTCTCCAGCTTCGAGAAACAGGCGCCGACGGTCAGCTACGGGGCCGAGGCCGACGACCTCTTCACGACGCTGCGGCGGGCGCCGGACGCCGAGCCGGGCGACCAGGTGCTCGTGCTCACGCACAGGGAGCAGACGACGCTCGAGCAGACCGGCAGCTGGGACCCGCTCGGGATGCGAGGGACATGCTCCCCGGGCTACGTCGTACGAGCCGAGTTCCCCTCCCAGCAGGTGCTGCCCACGCCGTTCGCCCGCGTCATGCCTGAGTCGATGGTGCCGGTCTCGCACATCCTCTGGTCCCAACTCTGGCTCGGGATCGCGACGGACGCGTTCGAGCGCGCCCGCGCGTTCGTCCGGGCTGCCGCGAAGCAAAAGCCCGGCGAGACGCCTCCACAGGCCGCACGTCTCTCGCACGTCATGACCGATCTCTCGCTGCTGCGTGCGGAGATCGACTCGGCGCTCGCCGAGTTCGTCGAGGCTTCAGAGGAGCCCGGACGCGAGCGGCTTTCCACCCTCGCCTCGGCCTTGCGGTTCAACAACCTCAAGATCGCGGCCTCCGAGCAAGCGCCGCGCGTCTGTCAGGGAGCGATGGCCGTCGGCGGGATCGTCGCCTTCAAGAACGACACGCCCTTCAGCGTCGGCCGCCACCTCCGCGACACGATGTCGGCTTCCCTGATGGTCGCGAACGAGCGCATCCACCAGACGAACGCAGGCCTCCTGCTGATCGCGAAGGACGTGTAGGCGCGTGGCGACGGCCGACCAGGCATCGTTCCTGGCCGACCTTTTCGACCGCGGCCTGCTCGTCGAGAGCGGTGTGCGAGGCGTTTACGGCCGCGGGCCGGACTTCGAGCGCGTCCGGGTCGCCTTCGACGATCTCGTCACTCGTGCAGCCGCCGCGGACGAGCCGGAGGTGCTTCGCTTTCCGCCGGTGCTGCCGCTGCGCCAGCTGGAGGCCGCCGGCTTCCTCGCCTCCTTCCCGCACCTCGCCGGCACCGTCTTCGCCTTCGACGGCGGCGAGCGCGAGGCGTTCGAGCTCAAGGAGCGCGCGGGGCGGCACGAGGACTGGAGCGAGCTCCAGTCGATGACCGATCTCGCACTGCTGCCCGCGGCCTGCTATCCGGTCTACCCGGCGGTCGCCGCGCGCGGGCAGCTGCAACCGGGCGGTATCACGGTCGATCCCGGCGATGCGTACGTGTTCCGCCACGAGCCCTCGGACGACCCGGCCCGCCTGCAGGCGTTCCACATGCGCGAGCTCGTTCGGCTCGGCGAGCCGGAGGTCGTACGGGCCTGGTTCGAGGCCTGGCGCGATCGCGCGCTCGAGCTGCTTCGGAACCTGGGGCTCGAAGCCGAGGTCGACGTCGGCGCCGACCCGTTCTTCGGCCGTGGCGGTCGCATGCTGGCCGAGAGCCAGCGCGAGCAGCAACTCAAGTTCGAGATCCTGGCCCCGATCTCCGGGGCCGAGCCGACGGCGGTCGCGTCTTTCAACCACCACCAGGATCATTTCGGCGTGACCTTCGGAATCGAGCTGGACGACGGCGCTGTCGCACACACCGCCTGCCTCGGCTTCGGCCACGAGCGAATCGTGCTCGCACTGCTACACCGGCACGGCCTCGAGATCCCGGCGTGGCCGGACGACGTGCGCGACGAGCTCCGTCTCGCATGAGCGCTCCGGCGACGACCCGCGCAAGCCTCTTCGGGGGGCTCGACCCGGCGACGTACCGCCCGCACTCGATCCACACCGGCGAGCGCACCTACATCGAGACGAACTGCTACACGGACATCCTGGTCGAGCTGCTCCACGCGCGGGGCGACGAGCCGCTGGCGGCAATGGGATTCCTCGTGCGCATGGACTTCGAGGGCGACCAGTGGACGTTCTTCAAGCCGCCTCCCGAGGATCTCGAGATCCTCTTCGGTGTCGACGTCCACGAGATGCAGCCGTACCGGCCGCTGCCGGCCCAGGTGGCCGAGCAGCTCTCGGCGGGGCGAACGATGACCATCGAAGTCGACTCGTGGCACCTGCCGGACACCGCGGCGACGAGCTACCGGCGCGAGCACGTCAAGACGTCGCTCATCCCGGAGACCATCGACCTCGAGGGCGAGGTGCTGCGCTACTTCCACAACGCGGGCTTCTACGAGCTCTCGGGCGAGGACTTCCGCGGGGTGTTCCAGGTCGGGGCACTCCCGCCCTACGTCGAGCTCATCCGGTTCGATGCCGGGCCGCGGCTGCAGGACGGCGAGCTTCGGGACGCTGCACTCGAGCTGCTGCGGCGCCACCTCGAGCGGCGGCCCGCGACGAACCCGTTCGAGCGTTTCGGCGAGCAGCTTTCGGTCGCGTTGCCCGAGTTGCTCGAGGGCGAGGCCGCGGATTACCACGCCTACGCCTTCGCGACCGTGCGCATGGCCGGCTCGGCCTTCGAGATCTCCGCCTCGCACCTCGACTGGCTTCTCGGCGAGCAGGCGTCTGCGACTGTCGAGTCCTTCCGCCGCATCGTCGAGGGCTCGAAGATGCTCTCGCTCAAGCTGGCGCGCCGGCGGGACTTCGACACGGGACCGGCGATCGCCGCGCTTGCCGGCGCATGGGACGAGGGAATGGCCGCGCTCGACGCCCGGACCCCTTGAACATCATCGGGCATGAGGTCGTCCCGCTGGCCGACGGCTGGGAGGCAGCATCCACCGAGCCGGACGCGCATTCCTCTCCTGCATCGATCGACGGGCTCGAGTGGTTGCCGGCCCGTGTGCCGGGAACGGCCGCGGCCGTGCTCGCCGACGCGGGACGCTGGCGGCTCGGCGAGACGCGGGATTTCGACTCGCAGGATTGGTGGTTTCGCACGCAGCTGCCGGCGATCGAGCCCGAGGAGGGTGAAGAAGCCGTGCTCTGCCTCGACGGGGTTGCGACCGTCTGCGAGGTCTACGTCGACGGAAAGCGACGGCTCGAGAGCCCGTCGATGTTCCTTCGTCACGAGATCGCCCTCGACGGCGGGGGCGAGCTGGCTCTTCGCTGCCGAGCGCTCAAGCCGTTGCTCGCAGAGCAGCGGCGGCCACGGGCTCGCTGGCGAAGTCGCATCGCCGACAACAACCTGCGCTGGTTCCGCACGATGATCCTCGGGCGGGCCCCCGGCCTAGCGCCGGGCCCTGCGGCCGTCGGTCCATGGCGGCCGGTCCGCATCGAGCGACGACGGGGAGTCGCGGTGGACGAGCTGCGCCTTCGTCCACGCGCGTCGGAGGGCGACGCCGTGCTCCGGGCGCGGGTCAGGCTACGAAGCCTCGGCGCCGAGCTGCCAGGGGAGCTCGAGCTCGAGGTGGGCGGCGAGCGCAAGCTGATCCAGCTGGAGGGCGGAACCGCGGAGAGCGACCTTCAAGTGCCGGACATCGAGCGCTGGTGGCCGCACACGCACGGCGAGCCGGTGCTGCACTCGGTTCGGCTGCTCGGCGAAGGCCTCGAGGTCGACGCAGGGCGCATCGGCTTCCGCGAGCTTCGCGGCAGACCGGAGCTCGCAGGAGGCCTGATCGTCAACGGAGCAGAGGTGTTCGCGCGTGGGGCTGTCTGGACGCCCGCGGATCCCGTCTCCCTCGCCCCCGGCGAAGGGGAGTTGCGGCAGACGCTCGAGCGCGTCCGCGCCGCGGGGATGAACATGGTGCGTCTCGCGGGCACCGGCTGCTACGAGAGCGAGACGTTCCACGATCTCTGCGACGAGCTCGGCCTGCTCGTCTGGCAGGACTTCATGTTCGCGAGCTTCGACTACCCCACGGACGACCCGGAGCTCCTCAGGCTGGTCGAGGCAGAGGCCCGCCAGGTGCTCGAAGGCCTCGCCGGCCGGCCGAGCCTGGCAGTCCTCTGCGGGAACAGCGAGGTCGAGCAGCAGGCCGCGATGTTCGGGCTCGACGCAGCGGTCGGGCGCAGCGCGCTCTTCGCCGAGCTCCTACCCGCCTGGGCCGCGGAGGCCCGCGCCGACGTGCCGTATGTGCCGTCCGCGCCCTCCGACGGAGAGCTGCCGTTCAGGACCGATCGGGGCGTTGCGAGCTACTACGGGGTCGGTGGATACCTCCGGCCGCTCGCGGACGCGCGCCTCGCCGAGGTGCGATTCGCGGCGGAGTGTCTCGCGTTCGCGAACGTGCCCGACGACGAGAGCGCCGGAGACTTCGTCCCCCACGATCCCTCGGACCGGGACTTCGTCGAAGTGCGCGACCACTACCTCGCCCAGCTCTTCGAGGTCGACCCCGAATCGCTGGACGCCGAGGGCTACAGCGAGCTGGCGCGGGCGACGAGCGGCGAGATCATGGCGGAGGTCTTCGGCGAGTGGCGACGGCCTCTCTCCCCGTGCAACGGAGCGCTCGTGCTTTGGCTGCGCGACCTCGAGCCCGGCTCGGGTTGGGGCGTCCTCGACTACCGCGGCGACCCGAAGGTCGCCTATCACCATCTCCGCCGATCCCTGGCTTCGGTCGCCGTCTGGACGACGGACGAGGGGCTGAACGGAATCGACGTCCACGTCGCGAACGACCGCGCCGAGCCGCTGGCGGCGCGTCTGCGCGTCGCGCTGTACCGTGATTTCGAGCTGCGGATGGACGAGGTCCCCGAGGAGCTGGAGCTCGCGCCGCGGACGAGCCTGACACGCAACGTCGAGGGGCTGCTCGGACGCTTCGTCGACGTGTCCTGGGCGTATCGCTTCGGGCCTCCCGGGCAGGATCTCGTCGTCGCGAGTCTCGAGTCCGCCGGCGACCTGGTCGCGCAGTCGTTTCGGTTTCCGGCAGGCCGGCCCCGCGTGCGCGAGACGGCCGAGCAGCTCGGGCTCGAGGCCACGCTGGTGGACTCGGCACTCCGCGTGCGCTCGCGGCGGCTTGCGTACGGCGTCCGCATCGACGGGGCGGAGCCCTCCGACAACGCCTTCTCGGTCGAGCCGGGCGGCGAGCGAGTGGTCGAGCTGGGCTCCCACGGCGTCGTGTGGCTGAGCGCGCTCAACCTCGAGGGCCGGCTCGAGGTTCGATGAGCGCGCGGGCCCTCTACCTCGAGGCTGCCGGGGAGAGCTTCCTCGCGCTGCTCCACGATCCCCCGGCCGGCGCCGGCAGCCGCGCCGTCCTCCTCTGTCCGCAGCTCGGCTGGGACGACGTCTGCTCGTACCGGAGCCGCTTCGAGTGGGCCGAGCGTCTCTCCGCGCGGGGGTTCTCGGCTCTGCGTCTGGACTTCCCGGGCACCGGCGACAGCCCCGGCTCGCACGACGACCCGCGCCGCCTGGACGCGTGGACGCAGGCCGTCGCAGAGGCGGCAAGACTGCTCCAGGCGCGAGGCTCCGGCCGCGTGGCCGGAATCGGGATCGGGGTCGGCGGCCTCGTCCTCTGGCGAGCGGTGGCAGCACAGGCCCCGGTCGACGAGCTCGTCCTCTGGGGCGTGCCCGCCAATGGACGCCAGGTCGCTCGCGAGCTCAGGGCATTCGCCCGCGTCGAGGCCGATTCGCTCGGAGTCTCCGACGGACAGCTCGCGCCTGGGGGCTTCCCGCAGAGCGCCGAGCTGCTGGCCGAGCTAGAAACGCTGGACCTCGCCGCCTTGCCGCTGCCGCGGCGCCCGGACAGGCGCGCCCTGCTTCTGGAGCGCGACGGGCTTCCGGTCGCCGACGTGGTCGTTGCCGAGCTCGAGCGGACCGGCGCGGACGTTGCGACCGGCCCCGGTCCCGGCTATGGAGAGATGCTGGCCGAGCCCGCGTTCGCTCGCGCTCCGTACCCCGTCTTCGAGCAGGTCGACGCCTGGCTCGGCCCTGCCGGAGCGCCGGCGGCGTCGCCGACGAAAGCCGAGGTGGAGTCGGTTGCAGTCGACGCACAGGTGGAGGAGCTCCCGCTGCGGATCGAGCACGACGGCAAGCAGTTGCTCGGCGTCCTGGCCCAGCCCGAGCGGCCGAACGGCTCGCTCTGCGCCGTGTTGCTCAACGCGGGCGCCATCCGGCGGATCGGCCCCAACCGGATGTGGGTGGACATCGCGCGCCGCTGGGCCGCCCTCGGCGTGCCGACCTTCCGGCTCGACTTCGCGGGAATCGGCGACGCGGAGGGCGACGGCGCGCGCTTCGCGGACGTGGGCGAGCTCTACGACCCCGACTTCTCGGCTCAGATCCGAGCGGCTCTCGACGCGCTGCAGGGGCGGCTGGGCGCCGACAGCTTCCTCCTCGTCGGTCTTTGCTCGGGCGGGTACTGGGCTTTCCAGGGGGCACAGCACGACCGGCGGGTCGTCGCCACGGCGGCGATCAACCCGGGCGTGTTGGTGTGGAGCCGACTCCTTCTGCGTGACCGCCGGTTGCAGCCGCTTCGGAGCACGCTGAGCCGGTCGCTCGCGCGAGGCGACGTCGCCGCTCTGAGCGTGCTCTTGCGGGTTGTGACGGCCCGTCTGCGGGGACGCCTCGCACGGGCGCTCCGCCTGGATCGGCTCGGCCGCGCGCTCGACCGCCTGCGAGATCGGGGAACGGTTGTGCTCTTCCTCTTCGGAGAGGTCGAGCCGCAGCTTCGAGAGCTCGAGCGAGACGGGTATCTGGCGAGACTTGACCGCTGGCCGAACCTCGTCCTCGGCCGTCTGCCGGGCCGAGATCACACGGTGCGCCCGCCGGAGATGCAGCGAGACGTCCACGCAGGGCTGGACCGGCTGCTCGACGACATGCTCCACCGCACTTCTCGCCGGAAGCCCTAGCCGAGCCGAAACCTATCCTTCGAGACGTGACGCGCCTCGCTGCGATCGCAGTAATCGTCGCCTGCGCGGCCTGCGGTTGCGGCGGAGCCAAGACCTCTCCGACGACGACGGTGACGGCAATCGGCCAGGCGCCGGCGGCGCATGCCGCTAGCCGCGCCGAGCTCATCCGGCTCTCGACCAAGCTCGGACACCCGGTCTACTGGGCCGGTGGAAAGGCGGGCGACACGTACGAGCTGACGCATACGAGTGACGGACGGATCTACGTCCGCTACCTGCCGCCCGGAGTGCTTGTCGGTGCGCGCCCGCCGCTCTACACGATCGTCGGCACGTACCCCGTCGCGAACGCGCCCGCCGTCTTGAGGAAGCTCTCGAAGAGGAGCGGCGAGGCCTCGTTCGCGGCGCCGCACGGCGGCTTCGCCGTGTTCAACCGGGCCCATCGGACCAACATCTACCTGGCCTATCCTGGCTCGAACCTGCAGATCGAGGTGTTCGACCCCTCGCCAAATCGCGCGCGGCACCTCGTCGCCTCCGGCCGGATCGTGCCGGTCGGCTAGCTGACGGCCCTGCTCGTAGCCTGGGTCGCCTTCCCCCTGCTCCTGGCCGGCCTGTCGCTCGGCTGTGGGCTCCTGCTCGAGGTGGGAAGCGGAATACGGCTGCCACCGGCCCTCCTGCTGCCGGCCGGGCTCACAGTCGTGATCCTCGCCGCCCAGTTCGCGACTCTCGCAGACGCCACGGCGGAGCTTGCCGCGCCCCTCGTCGTAGTTCTCGCCGCCGCCGGGATCGGGCTCGCCCGGCCGTGGCGCCGGCGGCCGGATCCATGGCTCGTCGGACTGGGCATCGCCGTCCTCTTCGTGTATGCGGCACCCGTCCTGCTCTCCGGCGCGTCGACGTTTGCGGGCTACATCAAGCTCGACGACACCGCCACTTACTTCGCGATGACCGACCGCGTGATGGAGCATGGGCGAAACCTCGCAGGCCTCGCGCCGTCCTCGTACCTGCGCACCCTTCAGACAACGATCGCGTTCGGCTACCCGACAGGCAGCCTGATGCCGCTGGGTGTCGGCCACCAGCTCCTGTCCTACGACATCGCCTGGCTCTTCCAGCCTTACCTCGCGTTCCTCGGCGCGATGGTCGGGCTCTCGATCTACGAGCTCCTGCGGCCGCTGGTCTCCTCCCGTCCGCTGCGGATCACGGCAGCCTTCCTGGCCGCACAGCCGGCGATCTTGTACGGCTACTCCCTGTGGGGCGGGATCAAGGAGGTCGGCGCCGCCGCACTGGTCGCCCTCGTCGCCGCGCTGATCCCGTGGACCGTGAGCGCGCCCCGAGCGCGCTCCGCGCTCCCGGCGGCAACCGCGTGCGCCGCGCTCGTCTGCGTGCTCAGCCTGCCCGGCTCGGTCTGGCTCGGCGTGCCGCTCGCGCTCGGGGCCGTCGCAGTTTGGCGCACGAGGATGTTTGCAAAGACGGCCGTGTTCGCGGCCGCAACCGCCATCCTCGCCGTTCCGGCTCACGTGGCAGCCGTCGACTGGCTGCCCCGGATCCACGCCTTCCGCTCCGCGAGCGAGCTCGGGAACCTCGCCAGGCCACTCGACCGTTGGCAGCTCTTCGGAATCTGGCCGGTCGGTGACTTCCGCGAGCACGCGTCGCAGTCCGTGGCGACCGGCGTCCTGATAGCGATCGTGATCGCGGCGGCTCTCGCCGGCCTCTGGTGGGCCTGGCAGCGGCGCGGCTGGGGCCTCCTCGTGTACATGGCCACGGCAGGGATCGGCTGCGCTGTGGTGGTGGCCGGCAGCTCGCCCTGGCTCGACGGCAAGGCGCTCGCCACGGCATCGCCTGCGTTCCTCGCGGCGGCGCTTGCGGCAACCGGCTTCGGCTGGGCGCGGCTCGCTCTGATCCCGATCGCCGTCGGCGTTCTCTGGTCGAACGCACTCGCCTATCACGACGTCTGGCTGGCTCCACGCGAGAAGCTGCACGAGCTCGAGACGATTGGCCACCGCTTCGCCGGCCAGGGCCCTGCTTTGATGACCGAGTACGAGCCCTACGGCGTGCGCCACTTCCTCCGCAAGCTCGACGCGGAGGGCGCCTCGGAGCTCCGCTTCCGCCACGTGTACATGACCGATGGAAGCGAGCTCTCGAAGACCGAGTCGGCCGACATCGACCGCTTCCGGCTGGCGGACGTCTTGGTCTACAGGACGCTCGTGCTCCGGCGCGGGCCCGCCGCGAGCCGTCCGCCCTCGGTGTACCGGCTGCTCTGGAGCGGCCGCTACTACGAGGTCTGGCAGCGTCCGGTGACGCCGGCGCGCACGATCGTCGAGCACCTCCCGCTCGGGAACGTGGACCAGGCCGCTGCCGTTCCGCGCTGTGCCGACGTGCTGCGCCTGGCCCGGCTCGGCGGCTCCCTCGCTACCGCGACCCGGCCGGAGGCGATCCCGCTCGTCTCTCCCCCGCCCTCCGGGAACGTCGCCGTTCGGGTCGACGTGCCGGCGGCCGGCCGCTACACGGCGTGGCTCGGCGGCGACTGGTTCGGCCTCGCATCGGTCTCGGCCGACGGGCGCAGGGTCGGGTCCAGGCGCGGCGACCTGAACTGGCCGGGCAACTACACCGACCTGGGAACCGTTCCGCTCTCGGCCGGCCCGCACGTCATCACGCTGACGTACGTCACCGGCGGATGGCACCCCGGCAGCGGCGAGACGCGCGTGGAAGGCCTCTACGGCCCCTATCGTCTTGGCCCCCTCGTGCTCGCTCCCGCGGACAACCGACGCGACTCGGTGGAGACAATTCCCGCGTCTCGAGCGCGCTCGCTCTGCGGCAGGCGACTCGACTGGGTCGAGGCGGTACGCTGACCGCCGCTTGATCGAGGGCAAAAGCGTCGCAGTCGTCATCCCGGCGTTCCAGGAGGAGGAGCTCCTCCCGGCGACGCTGGGCGGGATCCCGGCCTTCGTCGACCGGATCTACGTCGTCGACGACGCCTCGAAGGACGGGACGGTCGAGCGCGCTCGGGGCGCGGCGAACGGGGATCCGCGGATAGCCGTCATCGCGCGCGAGCACAACGGAGGCGTCGGCGCGGCGGTCGTCACCGGCTACAAGCAGGCCCGCGACGATCGCATGGACGTGACCGTCGTGATGAACGCCGACAACCAGATGGACCCGGAGGACCTGACTCACCTCGTCACGCCGGTCGCGAAGGGCGAGGTGGACTACGCAAAGGCGAACCGGCTCTTCACTGGGCAGGCCTGGCAGCTGATCCCGCACAGCCGGTATCTCGGCAACGCCGTGCTCTCCCTTTGGACGAAGATCGCGTCGGGCTACTGGCACGTGGCCGACGCCCAGTCCGGCTACACGGCGATTGGCCACCCCATGCTCGAGCTGCTCGACCTCGATCGCCTCTATCCGCGTTACGGCTTCCCGAACGACATGCTGGTCAACCTGAACATCTGGAACGCGCGCGTGCGGGACATTCCCTCCCGTCCGATCTACGGCGTCGGGGAGAGCTCCGGCATCCGTCTGCGGAAGGTGATCCCGGCGATCTCCTGGCTTCTCTTCAAGAGTTTCTGGTGGCGCCTCTGGCAGAAGTACGTGATCCGGGACTTCCACCCACTCGTGTTCTTCTACGTCTTCGGCGTGCTGTCCCTCGTGAGCGGGCTGGCGCTCGGCATCTACCAGATCGTGATCAAAGCGCTCGGCTACAGCGCGACGGCAGGCGTCGTCGTGCTCGTCGCCCTGCTGATGCTCTTCGGGCTCTTGTTCACGCTGTTCGCAATGTGGTTCGACATGGAGTCGAACAAGGACCTGCGCTAGGCCCTTCGAGAAGGCCCAAGTCTGCGCCCTCTAGGCCGCGCAGACTGCCCAGGCCTGGACCGTCATCCTCTTACTGCTGGAGAGGTCCGTCGCAACGACGCCGACAACCCGCCAGGTGGTCGCGTTGAACGGAAACGACTGGTTGAGGAAGGATGCCTCGGGGCTCTCGTTGTTCGTGGCCGTGCCCCCGCCGCCGAGGAGCGCCTTCCCTGCCGGACAGCTGGCCGAGGCGGTCACCGCGGTGCCCGCGTTAGCGCCTTGGGAGCTCAGTACGCTGGTTCCGGCCACGATCTGGCTTGCCGTCGTGCCGGCCGGGCCCTGAACGCCCTGGGCGCCGGTCGGGCCGCGCGATCCCTGCGGGCCCTCTACCCCCTGCGCCCCCCGCGGGCCCTGCGATCCCAGTGGGCCGGTGGGCCCGTGGACTCCCTGAGGGCCGGTCGGGCCGGCGGGCCCGACGGGGCCTTGAGCTCCAGGCGGACCGCCGGCGCCGATCGAGCCCTGCGCTCCCGTGGCGCCGCTCGGTCCGGTCTCTCCGCGCGGCCCTGCGACGCCTGTCGGGCCCCGGGACCCGGCCGGGCCGCGCGGTCCGGAAGCGCCGCTGGCAGTACCGGTAGCCCAGCTCAATGCAGTCTCGCCGCGACTGCACCTCGCGCCGGGCCACACCACCCGCAGCAACCCCGTGCGCTTGCTGACGCAGGCGTTGATCCTCCCCGCCACATCGCCGCGCGCACCGGCTCCCCCCGCAGTGATCGCCGCAAGCATGAGCACTGCCAGCAGTACCGAGACGCCTCTGGTCAACCGCAGTTCCTCCCTCACCCCATTACCCCTTACCCGTTCTCACGATAAGACTACTCGCTCGAAAGGCAAGGTCTACGTCGAAACTCGTTCGAGGGGAGCGTAGTCGAGCATCAACCGCCGCTCGCTCCCATCGGCGGAGAACCGAACGATCACCACCCCTCCCGCTTCGACGGCGGTGACGACCCCTTCGCCGAGCGTCTCGTGGCGAACCGAGTCTCCGGTCGACAGCGCGGGCACGTCGGAGCGGGGCGCGATCCCCTTCGTGCCGTAGGTAGACCACGAGGCCGGCTGGAGCCGGTGCCGTTCCAGGCCACGCTCGGGAAGCTCGTCGATGAAGCGCGAGGGAAGGTTGTACGAGCGGTTGCCCCAGAGCGAGCGGGCGCTCGCGTGTGTCAGCACGAGCCGTTCCTGCGCCCGCGTCATGCCCACGTAGCAGAGCCGCCGCTCCTCCTCGAGGCCCTGCTCCTCAATCGAGCGGGAGTGCGGGAAGATCCCCTCCTCCATCCCGATCATGAAGACGGCGCGGAACTCGAGCCCCTTGGCGTTGTGAATGGTCATCAGCGTGACGAGGCTCTGCTCGCCCCGAATCGCGTCCTGATCCGCGTAGAGCGAGATCTCCTGCAGGAAGCCGGAAAGCGAAGGCTCGGGCGCGGTGTGCTGGTACTCCTGCGTCACGCCCACGAGCTCCTGCAGGTTCTCGATCCGGCCCTGGGCCTCGATCGTGCGCTCGGCGCGAAGCGCGTCGAGGTAGCCGCTCCGCTCGAGCACGCGCTCCAGGAGCTCGGGAACCTCGAGCTCCAGCGCCCCGGCCTGGAGCGACTGGAGCAGCCCGTGCAGCTGCTGCACGGCACGGAGCGGCGCGGCCGCGATCCCCGCCTCCTCCGCCTGCGCGAGCGCTTCCCAAAGCGAGATCCCGTGCGCATCGGCATGGCTCTGGAGGCGCGCGAGGCTCGTGTCACCGATCCCCCGGCGCGGGCGGTTGGCGATCCGCTGTAGGGAGACAGCGTCGTAGGGGTTGTCGATCACCTGCAGGTAGGCGACGACGTCCTTCACCTCGGCCCGCTCGTAGAAGCGCGGGCCTCCGATCACCTGGTAGGCGATGCCCTGGCGGACCAGCACGTCCTCGAGCACGCGTGATTGCGCGTTCGTCCGATAGAACACCGCGAGCTCGCTGCCGTTGTAGCCCTCCTCGACGAGCGCCGCGATCTCCGCGGCGACGAACCGTGCTTCCGCGTGCTCGTCCTCGACCTCGAGTACCTGCACCGGCTCGCCGTCGCCGAGCTCGGACCAGAGGTTCTTCGGCTTCCGCTCCCGGTTGTGCGCGATGACGGCGTTGGCCGCGCTCAGGATCGTGTTGGTGGAGCGGTAGTTCTGCTCCAGCGCGATCGTCTTCGTCTCGCCGAAGTCCCGCTCGAACTCGAGGATGTTCCGGATGTCGGC
>JBARRQ010000077.1:0-11399 GCA_049644305.1 Gaiellaceae bacterium | reverse complement strand
GCCGTGTTCTGCGTCTGAGTCCCTGCGTTGCCTGATTCGTCCTGGTCGAGCGACTGGTGCACGTGCGAGAAGTTGTCGCTGCCGGTCACGACCTGGTTGACGTTGGCGAGCTGGTAGCCGTCCTGGCTCTGCGGATCACCCGTCGAGGTAGCTTGATCGACCGTCTGGTCGACCTGCACCTGATTCCGCTCGGTCGCGTTCTGCTTGACCTCGGCATCCTGGCTCGCTGTCTGCGTCGGACCCCCGCCCGAGTCGATGGTCATGTCGACGTCGGCCGAGTTTCGGTTGCCCTGCTGCCCGATCTGGCATGTCTCGGTCGAGGCGTCCGCCGTGTCGCGGATCTTGCAGCGGGCCTTGTTGTTCTCGCCCGACTGCATGATCACGCACGTATTCGTGGACGCGTCTGTTCCGGTAGAGGCGGGCTGGCACTCGAACTTGTTCTGGCCGCCTGGATCCGACATCTGGACGACCTTCGTCGAAGTTGTGCAGTTCCACCCGACTCCCGGACAGTTCGGCCCGGCGTAGTTGTTTAGACCTGACTGCCAGGTCACTGTCGCCGGATCGACGCCGATCGACGTCAGGTAGCTCGTGATCGCCGCCGGGCTCGAGAGGTCGATCCCCGGCGTCGTCCCGGCTCCCGCTCCGCCCGATACCAGCAGCAGCGGCAACGCCAAGACTGCGGCTAGGACGACCGCACGTATTGCTTTGCGCACCATTCTTCCTCCCCCTTGTGTGATCTTGTGTCCCGCTGCCGCAGCCTTTCGCCGGGACGAACGAAATCTCAGGCCTGAGGAGGCAATCCCCACGTAACCTCATTTCAAAACGAACCCCTGATGAGTCGCAGGGAATATGGGTATTGACAAAAAGTGCCCCCGACGGGATTCGAACCCGTGCTACGGCCTTGAAAGGGCCGTGACCTAGGCCGCTAGTCGACGGGGGCGCGTCGCATCAGGATAACCAGATGGGGGGTATGGAGGAGAGGGGCCGCGAAACGCCGCTAAGCGTGGACATTTAAGGAAAAGTCCTGGAAGCTCGATGGGCGCGAGGTCGTATGCCTGCTTCTAAAGGTCAGCGACACTCGGGGTGTGAATAGAGCCGATCTGCAACGGCTATTCCGCTTCGATCCCGTGGCGATCTATCGGGCCTGTAAGGAGATCGACGACTATCCCGGCGAGGGAACGTTCCCGATTTTCGGGTCACGCGTGCTGAAGTTCTACGTGCTCGTTAGCAGACAGTTCTTCTACGAGCCGCTTACGACGTTCGACCGACTGCGCTATCTGCCGGTGGACGCCGCATAGGCTGCGGCACTAGATCGGCCGGGCCGAGGCGCTGGGTCGAACCTCCGGCGCGCGCGGACGCTTCCCGGCGACGCCTCGGCCTGCCTTAGGTATCGACACCCTTCGCCCTGGAGCGAACGAGTGAACGACAGTTCGGGCTAAGTTCTCAGCGTGACGGCGTCGGGAAACAAGCTGCTTGTGCTCGACGGTCGTGTGACCGACGAGAAGCTTGCCGAGTTGCTCGACCTGCAGACGGAGCACCCGATGCTCGACTTCAAGGAGGTCATCGACCTGACGGGCAAGGCCGGTCTCGTCGAGCTCGCGAAGGACGTCGGCGCGTTCCAGGTGTCTGGCGGCTACATCATCGGCGGCGTCGACGGGCATGGGAAGCCGAACGGGGAGATGGACGACTGCAACGCCCAGCTCTTCGACTCGGCGAACCTCGTGCCTCAGCTGGCACAGTTCCTGCCGGAGCCGCTCACGATCCAATCGCGCGTTACCGAGTGGAAGGGTCACACGGTCGTAATCCTCTTTATCGCGCCACACCCGGAGGGCTGCGCGGTCTTCAAGGGAGTGGGCCAGTACCCAAAGCCAGGCGGCAAGAAGGGTGAGATGAAGGTCGTGTTCCGCGAGGGCGAGATTTTCTGGCGCGACGGCACGCGCAGCGTCCGAATCTCGCAGCAGGGGTTGCGCGAGGTGATCGCCCGTCGTGTGGCGGCCGTGAAGGCGGAGTGGATGGAAGAGCAGCAGGAGCTGCGCGAGCGCGAGCGCGAGGAGATTGAAGCCGGGTACGCGGGACGTGAGCTAGCAAAGGCGCCGCTGGGCACGATGAATTTCGGCCTCTCCGCCGACGAACTCCGAGTCGGTGTGCTCGAGCTCGTTCGCGCGAATGACCTCGTCGCCGTGCTGCACCTGCTGAACGACACGCGGCCGCGTGCGATGTTCGCGATCGAGCGCAACGAGATCGAGACCGAGCTCGCCGAACTGCTCGACAAGCTCGCCGCGATCGCCACCGTCGGCCTCGAGTACGAGCAGGTGGACCTGCTAAATCGTGTGATCGGCTTGTTCACGCAGATCTATTCGTTGCCGCTCGGTCCGCACGACGACCGCGCCTTCGGAATGAGCACCGTCATCAACCCGAAGGGAAAGGCTCCGCGCGTGTTCCTCGAAGTGCTCGAGCGGATCTATGCGCTCGGCGCACTCGCTGTCCGACTGCGGAGATGGGAGGTAGTGCGTCAGCTGACGCTGCAGTGTCCCGACCGCCTTGACGACTACTGGAAGAACTGGCTCCGGCACGGCCTGACGATTGCCTCGCGCGCCCAGCGGTTCACACAGGAGCGCGACGGCGGCCAGAAGGTCGAGGTCAGCCTGCTCACCCTCGCCGCCCAGGTCGTCGAGCGCGAGCCGAGCTTGCGCCCGGACACTAACGACCAGGACGCGATCCTCACGAGCCTCGCACAGTTCGACTTCCTCGCGAACCTCGCCGCGATCGACGGCGCCGGTAGCGTCGACAGCTCGGTCTTCTATGCGAACTGGGCGCGCTTCCGACAGGAGCGCATCCAACCCGTCGCTGACCGCCTAGTCAGCGACCAGGCCGTGCGCCAAGCGATCTTCCGCGACCACGACGACAGCGACCTCGCCGTGGCGCTCCAAAAGGTAGGCGAGGCGGCCTACAAGGAAGGCATCCGCTACGACGGCTTTTCGGGCTGGAATCGGACCCCGGTCGGCGATTTCCTGAGCAAGCACGCCACAGAGTGACGCCTCAGCCTGATGTCCACCTTCGCGACGTTTGTGCCATTAGGGGGAGAAGGGGGGCGCCGGCACCGCAGCCGGCGAGTTTAAATCCAGCGTTAGTACGCGGATTGTCCACCTTTCGCGGCAATGGGCCTCGTGGTGCTCGGGCAACTTTGTCAACCCCTTGGACCCAGGCGGACTGCGCCGCTCCTAGGAAACGAATGCCTTCCGAACCGATGCAGCTGTCCATCTGTTCGTGCCGTGGATCGTTGGGGTCTTCTCCGCGTTCAGCTTCTCGGCGATCTCCTCCAGCGACATCCGCTTCCCGAGCATCGCGTTGATCCTCACCCGCCATAGGTAGTCACGTTGGTTGCAGACCCGATGGGCGAGCCGGACGTTGTCGGGGGTCAGACGACCTCCGTGCATCTTGAGCCTCGGATAATGGTCGGCCGTGGGCATCCAATCGGCACCCGGCGATATTTGCTCGAAGTGCCTACGACCCCGGAAGCAGTAGCACTGGGGCATCTCGCAACGCACGTCGATGAGCTGGCCATCACGGGCAAGTCGCCAAAGGATTCCGCCAACTCCCAGGGCCTCGAGCTTCTCAACTGCCGTTTCTGCAGCGTCCACGGGTACCGCTGGGTTCTTGGCTAAGCGACCTGCTCCTTCGTCGTGGTCGATTCAAAGATCTCCACCCTTCGCGGCGTTTCCCGGCCCCTCTCCTCCCTACCCGATAACCCGATGGGGGGTTAGGAGGAGAGTGCGCGGAAAACGCCGCGAAGGGTGGACACGGTGTGTCCGGGCAGGGTCAGGCGCGCGCGAGGTTCGCAGCAGCTGCAGGTCCTAGGAAAGCCTAAGCTCAGCCAGGGTGCAACTAGCTATGAAGCGCCTCGTCTAAGGAATCGAGATGTCGTCGATCGGAATCAACGCCGGCACGTCGAGTCGGCGTGGACTTCGCGCCGGGCCCTTCGACGTGAGCCAAGTCACCTTTGCGGGCGGGCGGCGTCTCGGCTGGCACGCGCACCCACGAGCATGCGTCGCCGTGATAGTCGAGGGCCTGGTGAGCAAGCGTTTCACTCGCCTGGCGGCAGATGCGGGAGTTGGGACGCTCGTGTCGATGCCTGCAGAGGAGTCCCACGAGGATCTCTTCGGCCGTGAGGGCGCGAACATCGTGGTCGTCGAGTCCGACGATGGTGTGGAGTCGGTCTCCTGCTTCGCGGACTGGGGCGCGATGTTCGTGGCGCTTCGCATCGCTCGTGAGCTGGATCTCGACGACGCCTTTAGCTCGCTGGCCGTTGAAGGGCTTGCACTCGAGCTCGCTGCGGCGGCGGCTCGCGGGCCCGTTCCTCGGCGACCGGAGCGATGGCTAGAGGAGGCGTACGAGTTGCTACACGAGCGATTTCGCGAGATGCCCACGGCCGCGCAGGTCGCTGCCCACGTCGGTGTACATCCCGCTCATCTCGCACGCTCCTTCCGGAGCCACTACCGAGAGAGCATCGGCGGCTGCGCTCGGCGCCTCCGTCTGGAGTGGGCGGCCGTCGAGCTCGTCCGCTCCGATACTCGGCTCGTCTCCTTGGCGATCGAGGCCGGCTTCGTCGACCAGAGTCACTTCACACGTGCGTTCAAGAAGCAGTTCGGGATGACACCCGCCCGCTATCGGGCAGCTCACCGCTGATACCAGACGACGCAAGCCGCGTACAAGACGCCGATTGAACAGCTGCATAGCGTCCTCTCCGTCCCGCAAGAGAGGAGAAGCGATGAGACGTATCGGACTGGCGCTTGCAACCTGTGCCGTGGCCGCGCTCGCTCTCGTCGGTGCTGTCGAGGCCACCAGTGGAAGCGGCTCTGCCAACGGCGGCAGCCACTTGACGGTGCACAACGTGTTCGGTCTGCAGACCCTCGAGCTCCAGGCCTTCGGGTTCAACGCGAAAATCAAGTCGGACGGCTCCGCTGACGGCTGGTACACCTATCGCGAGGTCGACGACGGCGTCCCCTTCGTCGCAAGAGGACCCGTTACATGCCTGACGGTGATCGGCAACGACGCCTGGATCGGGGGAACGATCGCCGACTCAAACGACCCGACCGTCGTCGGATCAGGCTCCTGGTGGCATGTCACTGACAACGGCGAGGGATCGAACGCTCCAGCCGATATCACTACCTTCCTTGGCATCGGAACAGCAGCTCAGACGCAAGACTTCTGCAGTCAACATCCCCCCTACAAGCACCCGTTCCCGATCGACGGCGGCAACATCCAAGTCCGCGACAACTGACCGGCAAGAGCCCGCTGATCCAGGGCGCGGCGCCCAACGCCGCGCCCTGCCCTCCGTGCTTCTCATGACCGGTGGCAGTGAAGACCTGGTGCATCACGCCTAGTGCAGTTTCGAGGGCCGCTATCTCCTCAGGGCTTGGATCTCGGTTTGTAGCTGTAGCGGACGCGGAGCGCTTGAAGCGTTAGCCGTCGTCCGTGCCGTCGTCGTCGCTCTCGGCGGGCTTCTTCAGGGCGAGGCTGTGGAAGTCACCGGCCGCGATCGCCTTCACGTCGCTTCCGGCCGCAGCAGGGACGCTGCACTGCCCGCGGTCGGTACCGCCGCCGCAGCCCCAGGCGACGACGCTGCCGTCCTTCTTCAGGGCGAGGCTGTCGTACCGGCCCGCCGCGATCGCTTTCACACCGCTTCCGGCCGCAGCAGGGACGCTGCACTGACCGAAGTTCGCGCCGCAGCCCCAGGCAAGGACACTGCCGTCCTCTTTCAGGGCGAGGCTGTGGAAGCCGCCGGCCGCGATCGCCTTCACACCGCTTCCGGCCGCGGCAGGGACGTTGCACTGCTCAAAGTTGCCGCCGCAGCCCCAGGCAAGGACGCTGCCGTCCTTCTTCAGGGCGAGGCTGTGGGTGACGCCGGCCGCGATCGCCTTCACGTCGCTCCCGGCCGCAGCAGGGACGCTGCACTGCCCGAAGTCGTAGAATCCGCAGCCCCAGGCGACGACGCTACCGTCCTTCTTCAGGGCGAGGCTGTGGAAGCCGCCGGCCGCGATCGCCTTCACGTCGCTTGCGGCCGCAGCAGGGACGCTGCACTGCCCGAAGTCAGCGCCGACGCAGCCCCAGGCAAGGACGCTGCCGTTCTTTTTCAGGGCGAGGCTGTGAGATTCGCCGGCCGCGATCGCCTTCACGCCGCTTGCGGCCGCAGCTGGAACGTTGCACTGCCCACGGTCGAGGCTGGCGCAGCCCCACGCAACGACACCGCCGTCTTTCAGGGCGAGGCTGTGGGCGACGTTGGCCGCGATCGCCCTCACGCCGCTTCCTGCCGCAGGAGGAACGCTGCACTGCCCGAAGTCGCTGCCGTCGCCGCAGCCCCAGGAAAGGACGCTGCCGGGCCCCACCGCTGCGGCGGCGGGCAGCGGGGCGACGAGCAGGCCTGCCAAAAGGAGGGTGAGCAGGCAGCGGCTCTGGAAAAACGTCCTGCAGCGTGAACGCACCGTTGGCCGCACGGAGCCCAAGCATGCCACTTACGAACAATTGATACAAGCGGAAGTCCCATGGTTGGCGGCGGAGCGTGGGCATCATCCGGTCGGACTCGGCGAGTATCGGGAGCCGACGACGTTCGGCGGATCGTCGCCTTCGCGCACGACGTTGCGGACGTCGTCCTGCTTGCTGTCTGTCGAATGGCCGACGCAGCTCGGACGGTCCCCGGCCCGGGTGCAGATGAGGTAGAGTCCTGCGTTGGAGACACCGAGCCAGTCGCGTTGACGGTCTGGATTTGCCCGTCGAATCGCCAGCTCTTCTTCCTCGTTGCGACCACGTCTCAGCCGAGCTGAGGCAGCCGATTCGGAGGCGACGCCTCTCTGTGAGTGCTGTCCGCTCGCGCCCCACCATCGAAGAGAGGAGCTAGCAAAATGACGGCAGTAACCACCGAAGCGCTGACCGCGGACGAGATGGTCAAGATCGCCCGCGAGCACGTGGATGCTTTCAACAGCGGGGACTGGGAGCGGCTGCAAGCAGGGCTCGCGACCGATGCCCGCTACGACGAGTTGGGAACCCAGCGTAAGACCGAGGGTGCGGAGAAGATCATCGAGCTCTACAAGGGCTGGAAGACGGCGTTCCCCGATGCCGCTGGAACGGTGACAAGCGCCGTCAGCAGCGGCAACACGGCAGCCCTGGAAGTGACCTGGAAGGGCACGCACACCGGCCCACTCGAAACACCAGAGGGAACGATCCCGGCGTCGGGCAAGCGCCAGGAGACAGCTGCTGCCATCTTCTTCACCTTCGAGGGCGGCAAGATCAAGCATGACCGCCAGTACTTCGACTCGATGACCCTCCTCAAGCAGATCGGCGCGCAGCCAAAGTAGCCGCCAGAACGAGGAAACCGGAGAGGGCGGCCGTCCAGGCGGCCGCCCTCCCTCCCGCCCCTAACCCTTATCCGTAAAAACAGGCGTCCAGCTTCGCGGCGTTTCCCCGCCCCAATCCCTCCTATATCCCTCCCAACCCGATAGCCCGGCATTGGGCAAACGCGGAAACGGTTCCAGCAAGGCCTCGGAGCGCCTCGCCTCTGCTCCCGATCGCCCTCCATCCAGGACGTCCCTAGGCTCTACAGCTGCCTGAGCAGCACGAAGGAAGGGACCTGGTCTCGGAGCTCGACTCACCGGATGCTCGCTGATACCCATCGGCGTCTAATGAAACGCGAGTGTCCGGCCCCCCTCTATCTGCTCCACGCTGTAGCGCTTATTCGGCACCGTTCACCTCCAATCTGGCTCTCAAAGCTGACAGGACCGACAGACGCGCTGGACCAGATAGAGGGGGGCCGGACATCATGCTTCTGCAAGATCTGTCGAACACGCAATCTATGAGAGAGAAATTGCTCGCCTGTCGTCGCTATTGAACCGAGACATCGTCGACGAGCATGTATGTCGGATCGGTGGGGTAGTTGTCGTCGTGGACATTGAAGTACAGGACGACGGTCTGGCCTGCATAGGCGGCCATGCTGAAGGTCTTCTGCGTCCAGACACGACTGTTCGAGCAGATGTTCATCACCGTCGCAAGGACGGTGCCGGCGGTGTTCCGGACCTGCACGCGTTGCTGGTCGTAGGTGAGCGTGTCCGGACAGTGTGGGTTGTACCAGTAGCTAAGCGTCCCGCCGCTCGCCGGGACGGTGATCGTCTGTTTGAAGTTGCTGTCGCCGTTGAAAGGTGTTGGCGAGCCCGGCCGCGCCGAATAGGTGCCACTGTGGGCGCCTCCGCTGACGATTACCGGCAACACGACTCCGGCCGTCGTCCACGGAGCAAACGTCCCAGTTTCGAAACCGGGATTCGCAACCACATTGCCGCTCGGTGGTGGCGGCGGAGGAGGCGGTGGTGGCGGCGGTGGTGGCGGCGGCGGCGGCGCTGACCCGCTCGTAGCCGTGTAGATCGCCTCGTCGAAGATCCCGCTGCTGGGAGCGTTGGCGACCGCGAAGACCGGGTGCGCGATACCGGCGGCAAAGGAGGTGGAGATGTAGTCGCCGACCATCAGCCCCAGCGAGGTGTTCGCAAGCCAGCCGAGTGACATCGGCCCGGCCAGCTGGGTGCTCCCAGTCCAACTCGCCCCACCGTCCGCGGAGGAGACGAGCCCGACGTCGAGCTGGCAGCTGGAGGCGCTACAGCCGGCAACGGGGTAGTAGTAGTAGGCGAGTGCGAGCTTGGCGGTCGAACCGGAGCTCGCCTGGTCGACCGCGAGACCAGGGATGAAGTGGTCGACGCTGCTCGTGGTCGGCTCGATCGGGATCCGGCTCACCCCCGACCAGGTTGGATAGCCGGCCTGAGTCGTCGTCGCCATGACGATGTCGTTCGATGTGCAGCCGGCGCGGAAGCGACAGTCTTGCCAGACGACGTAGACGTTCCCGGCGCCGTCGACCTCGGCCGAGGGCAGTGGCTCCGAGCGCAGGCCGCCGGCAACGGCGTGGTCGGAGATCGAGGCGACCGTGACCGTCGAGCGCCAGCTGGCGCCCCCGTCGACCGAGCGGAAGGAGAGGATCGCGGTCCCGCTTGCGCTCATCAGCGGCACGATCACCTGTCCGTTCGGCTGCACGGCCGGCTGGGCGCCCAGGCCGGTGGCATTGTTGCCCGTATTCAGGGCGGACCCCCAACTGGCGCCGCCGTTCGTCGAGGTCGACATCTTGATCCGGTCGCCGTCTGCGGGGTTGTCCCACTCCGCGTAGCAGTGGCCGTAGAAGGGGCTCGTCGCGGTGTTGTCGCAGGCAATCCAAGTCTTGTCGAGGTTGCTGCCGGTTGCGACAACGAAGGGAATGCTCCAGCTAAGCCCGTCGCTGGAGCGGCTGACGAGCACCGCGACGCCGGCAACCGAGGGCGTCTCGTTGAGCGCGAGCGAGATGATCAGCCAGACGTGATGGGCAGCGTCGTACGCGACCGAGGGGTCACTGACGCGGTCGTAGGGGCCGGCGCCTTGGTACTTGGTGATCCCAGGCAGGAAGCCGTTCGTCCAGCTCGAGCCGTTGTTCGTGGAGGTGGCGAAACCGATGTCGGAGGAGCCGCCGTCGAAGAAGCGGCCGCTCTGGAAGGCCGCCACGATCGTCGAGCCGAAGGCGAAGGTGTCCGGCTCGACCTGGGTTTGGTGCTGGCTCGAACTGTTAGTGAAGGGGTCGGTGCTGAGCCGTGTCAGGGAGACGCTGGCGCTAGCGCTGGCGGCGACGACAAAGACGCACACGAGGAGAGCCACAACCGCAAACCGGGGCCCCAGCCGGTTACCGTGTGATCTCGTCACGCGCCTTCTACCCAACTCCCTCGGCTATTCCGGCGAAAGAGGACCGGTCGAATTCCGTGATACACCATCGGGCACGGCGTGTCTAGATCAAGGGGCACGGATCGGCCCGACTCCGGTGAGTGCCTGGTGCGATTGCTGTTCTGCCTCACGACCATGCTCGGCGCGCTGATCGTCGTGAGCCTCGGCGCCGGCGCAAGCTACACCGAGACGTTCGGAGTAAAAGCGGTGCTCGATGCACGACAGGAAGTGCCGCGCCAAAGGGTCAAGGTGCCAGCGGCGAGAGGGGTCTTCAGCGGCACGCTTAGTTCCAGTGGGGCCACCGGAAAGATCGCCTGGCGGCTTACCTTCACCCATCTGAGTGGACGGGCGCTCCAATCGAATATTCACATCGGCAAGCTCGGGAAGAAGGGGCCGGTCGCGCTCACGCTGTGTGCGCCCTGCCACTCAAACATGCGCGGGACGACGCGCGTGACGACAAAGGTGATTCGAGCGATCAGGAACGGCTCCGCCTACGTCAATTTGCCCACACAGAAGAACCCGAACGGCGAGATCCGCGGACAGATTCGGCTGATTCAAGGCTCTTGACACAGATTGTCCGCGCCGCGTTCGTGACCGGCAGACTCGTGACGGACTGTGTTCTTCCGTTGTCTCGAAAGACGACGATGGAGAGAACGCAGCACCTCCCCTTCGTGGCCGGCCTCGATGGCCGGCTCAAACGGGGCTAGCGAACCACTGCGACCCAGCGGGAGTCAAGACGCGGAGGCGGCGCTCAGGCCGCCTCCGCCTCGGGTTCGTCGTCGGCGAGTGCTCGAAGCTCGACGGACAGACGCTCGAACGCCTCGGCCTCGAGCTGGCGCACGCGCTCCCGTGTGATTCCGAGCTCGCGGCCGATCTGCTCGAGCGACGCGGGCTCGGACTCGAAGCCGAAGCGCAGCTCGAGGATCCGCCGCTCCCGCTCGGGCAGGTTCGCGACCGCCCGCCGAATCGCCTGCCGTCGGAGCGAGTCGGCCGCCTCCGCGGCCGGATCGAGCGCCTCGGGATCGGCGAACAGATCGCCGAACTCGCCGTCCTCCTCGGAGCCGATCGGTCGGTTCAGCGAGACCGGCGCCTCGGCGACGTCGAGCGCCTCGTCCACATGGCGAAGGGACAGACCCGACGCCTCGGCCAGTTCCTCACGCGTGGGCTCACGCCCGAGCGTTGCCTCGAGCCGGCTCGCGGCCCCGCCGAGCTTGACGCGGCGCTCGTGGACGTGCGTCGGCACTCGGATCGTCTGGGACTGGCCCGAGACCGCACGTTGGCACGCCTGCCGGATCCACCAGGTGGCGTAGGTCGAGAACTTGTAGCCGCGCCGCCAGTCGAACTTCTCGACCGCGCGGTTCAGCCCGATCACGCCCTCCTGGAAGAGGTCGCCCAGTGGGAGATTGCGGTTCTGGTAGCGCTTGGCGATCGAGATCACCAGGCGCAGGTTCGAGTTGATCATCCGCTCTTTGGCCTCCGGGTCGCCCCGCTCGATTCGCTTCGCGAGCGCGACCTCCTCGGCGGCCGTGAGCAGCGGGTATCGCCCGACCCCGCTCATGAGCAGGCTCAGGGAGTCGGTCGAGCCGGCACTCGTCTCGTGTTCCGTACGCGCAGGCTCGGCC
>JBARRQ010000076.1:0-2580 GCA_049644305.1 Gaiellaceae bacterium | reverse complement strand
GACGGCGTCGTGATCGTCGACAACGAGCGGCCGCTCGGAATCGGCGTCAACATCAACCGCGGCATCGCCGCCACGAGCTCACCGTTCGTGATCACAGCCAACCCCGACACCGAGGCCATGCCAGGCGCGATCGCGACCCTCCGCGAGTTCGCCGAGGCCCATCCGCGCTGCGGGATCGCCGGCCCGCAGCTCCGCTATCCGGACGGCACGTGGCAGGCCTCGCGCCGCGCGTTTCCAACGGTCTCCGGCACGCTCGTCCGGCGCACGCCGCTCCGGCTGATCCTCAAGCCGCAAGGGCGGCAGCGCTCGCACTACCTCTTCGACGAGCGCCCAGAAGAGCCCACGCCGTCCGACTGGATCGTGAGCGCCTTCCTACTCTTGCGCCGCGAGGCGATGGACGAGCTCGGCGGCTATGACACGGGCTTCCGCCTGTACGGCGACGAGATCGACCTTGCCTACCGCGCCCGCAAAGCGGGCTGGGAGTGCTGGTACGTGCCGGACGCCGTCGTGATCCACGACCACCAGGCCATCACGGACCGCCGCTTCCTCACGCGCCGCACGCTCTGGCACTGGCGCAGCATCTTCCGCTTCGTGCGCAAGCACCCCGAGGCGCTGCTGAACAGGTAGGAGCCTTCACACCTCCGTGCGGCAGCGGGTAGTTTCCTGTTTCGCCGCATGGCCTTCAGCGACTTCCAGACCGGCTGCAAGTACACGCAGTTCGATGACAGCCCGGAGTCGGCGCACAACCTCGTGCTCGGACTCGTCGAGCCGGGGTCACGCGTCCTCGAGTTTGGCTGCGCGACGGGGTACATGTCCCAGATCTTGCGGGACAGGCTCGGAGCGAGCGTCGTCGGAGTAGAGCTCGACGCCGAGGCGGCGCAACTGGCGGCGGTGCACACCGAGCGCGTTCTCGTCGGGGACGCGGAAGAGCTGGACCTCGAGGCTGAGCTCGGCGGCGATCGCTTCGACGCGATCCTCTTCGCCGACGTGCTCGAGCACCTGCGCGACCCGGCGGCGCTGTTGCGACGGGTGCGGCAGTTTGTAGGGGAGGGCGGCGTGGTCGTGGCATCGATTCCGAACATCGCCCACGCGAGCGTGCGCCTCGCGCTTCTCGGGGGCTCGTTCCGCTACCGCGAGCAGGGCCTCCTCGACGAGAGCCACCTCCGCTTCTTCACGCGCGAGGGCATCCAGGATCTCTTCGAGAGCTCCGGCTACCTGATCACCCAGTGGCTACGGCGGCGCCTCGAGATCGAGGAGACGGAGATCCCGGTACCGCGCTCGGTTCCCGAGGAGGCGCGGGCCTGGGCTACGGGAGACCCGGAGGCGACGACCTACCAGTTCGTTGTCTGCGCGGTGCCTTCAGAGCCGGCCGCCCAACTCCACGCCTGGCGCACCAAGCTCGGTGAGGCACGTACGGAGCTCGATGAGCTTCGGCCGCTGGCAGCGGAGGCCGAGGTGCTGCGCGCCGAGCTCGAGGAGCTTCGCCCCCTCCGGGGGGCGGACGAGGAGCTGCGAGCGCTCCGCCGCGCCTACGAGGTCCTGCAGCGGCGACTCATCTCCGAGCGGGCGGCCTTCGCAGAGGGAATCGCCGCAGTCGAACAAAGCGTGTACGGCTCCCGTTCCTGGCGCTACACGGCGCCGATGCGCTCGGCGATCGGGCTTCTTCGCAAGCTGAAGCCGTGAGCGCGGTCGACGTGAAGACCGCGCTCAACGGCGCTCGCAGGCGGGTCCATGCGGCCCGGGCGGCATTGTCCGGAGTGTCGATCGTGACCGGGCCGGCCGGTGCGCCGGCCCCTGAGCCGCCGGCCGAGGAACGCTTGCCGCTCTGGCCCTCACCCGAGGAAGCTGCGGCCTCGCCCTTCGTTTTTGTCCGCTTTCCGCCCGGGCACTACTACTCGCCGCTTCCCGACACCCGCGGGCTCGGCGCAGAGCCACTCCACTCCGAGGTCTGGCCGGCTAAGCCGCGCGAGACTCCTGGGATCGACTGGCGCGACGAGGAGCAGGTCGCTCTCTGCCGGGACGTCTTCCGTGGTCAGACCAGACTGGAGCATGCCGACGGCCCGACGGGCGACCCGACCGACTACCACATCGCGAACGACCAGTATTCGGGGTTCGACGCGTGGGTCCTCGAGGCGTTCCTGCGCCATCTCAGCCCCGTCCGGATGATCGAGGTCGGCTCCGGCTACTCGACGCTCATTAGCGCGCGCGTGAATCGCGAGCTGCTCGGCGGCGCGATGGAGCTCACCTGCATCGAGCCCCACCCGCGCCAGTTTCTGGTCGACGGAGTGCCGGGCGTCTCGGCGCTGCGGATCGAGAAGGTGCAAGAGACGCCGCTGGTCCTGTTCGAGCGGCTCGGAGAGAACGACGTCCTCTTCATCGACACGTCGCACGTCGCGAAGACGGGGAGCGACGTCGTCTGGCTCTACCAGGAGGTCGTGCCCAGGCTGCGGCCCGGCGTTGTCGTCCACATCCACGACATCTTCGTGCCGGGCGAGTACCCCGAGGCATGGGTCCTCGACGGCTGGGGATGGAACGAGCTGTACCTCGTCCGTGCATTCCTCGCCTTCAACAGCGCGTTCC